>NZ_CP108458.1:5404302-5706453 GCF_036242395.1 Kitasatospora sp. NBC_01266
TGGAGGCCATCCCCGAGCCGCTGCTCGACCGGATGGAGCTGGTCCGGCTGGACGGCTACACCGAGGACGAGAAGGTCGTCATCGCCCGCGACCACCTGCTGCCGCGCCAGTTGGAGCGCACGGGGCTGACCGCCGAGGACGTGGCGGTGGCCGAGTCGGCGCTGCGCAAGCTCGCGGGGGAGTACACCCGGGAGGCCGGGGTGCGGAACCTGGAGCGGTCGGTGGCCCGGATCCTGCGCAAGGTCGCCGCCCAGAGCGAGCTGGGCGAGCGCGAGCTGCCGACCACGATCGGTGCCGACGACCTGCGCGGCCTGATCGGCCGGCCGCACCACACCCCGGAGGCGGCCCAGGAGCCGACCCAGCGGCGCACGGCGGTGCCCGGCGTCGCGACCGGCCTGGCGGTCACCGGCGCGGGCGGCGACGTCCTCTACATCGAGGCCTCGCTGGCCGACGCCGAGACCGGCTCGACCGGCCTGACCCTGACCGGCCAGCTGGGCGACGTGATGAAGGAGTCGGCCCACATCGCCCTGTCCTACCTGCGCTCGCGCGGCGCGGAGCTGGAGCTGCCGGTCACCGGACTGCGCGAGCGCGGCATCCACCTGCACGTCCCGGCGGGCGCCGTCCCCAAGGACGGCCCGAGCGCGGGCATCACGATGACCACCGCGCTGGCCTCGCTGCTCTCCGGCCGCAAGGTGCGCACCGATGTGGCGATGACCGGTGAGGTCTCACTGACCGGCCGGGTGCTGCCGATCGGCGGGGTGAAGCAGAAGCTGCTCGCCGCCGACCGGGCCGGGATCACCACGGTGATCATCCCCAAGCGCAACGAGCCCGACCTGGACGAGGTCCCGGCCGAGGTGCTGGAGCGCCTGACGGTGCACCCGGTGGCCGACGTCCGCGAGGTGCTGGCGCTGGCCCTGGAGCCGGCCGAGGTGCTGGTGGCGGCGGCGTGAGGCGGTGAAGTCCGTTGGCGCCCGGCGGACCTGACGGTCCGTCGGGCGCCGCCGCATGCCGGGGCGGAGCTCATGGATGATATCGATCGTGCTAGAATCTGATATCGAAAGCCTGTGCCGGACTGGAGGATGCCATGAGCCGCACCGTGATCGACGTCAATGACGAGATGCTCGCCGAGGCCGCGAAGATCTTCGGGACGACCACCAAGGTGGCCACGGTCAACGCGGCCCTGGAGGACGCGGTCAAGCGGCGCAAGCGGGAGTCGTTCCTGAACTGGCTGCTCGAAGGCGGGCTGCCGGACCTGACCGGGCCGGTGGAGACCGGGGCTGCGGACCAGGCGCCGGATCGGGCGGCATGAGGGAGCGCTTTCTCATCGACAAGTCGGCGCTGGCGCGTTACGCCAAGCCGGCCGTCCGATCGGTCATCTGGCCGCTGCACAGCGCCGGTGTGCTGGCCGTCTGCGGCGCTGTGGAGATCGAAGTCCTGCACAGCGCCCGCTCCAAAGCGGACGCCGAGCGGATCCGCGAGGAGCTGCGCGGCTTCGACTGGTTGCCCACTCCCGACGAGGCCTGGGACCGGGCCGTTGAGGTGCAGGCCGCGCTGGTCGACGGTGGCAATTGGCGAGCGGTCTCCGCTACCGATCTGATCATCGCCGCCGTCGCCGAACGCCACGGCGCGACGGTCCTGCACTACGACGGCGACTACGACATGATCGCGGAGGTCACCGGACAGCCGATGCGCTGGGTGGCGCCACGGGGCACGGCTGACTGAGCGTCACCGTCACCGTCCCGCGCGTTGAGACACCTCTTGTGAGACGGAGTGTCAGCCGCCAGCATGGGGGCATGACCTCGCACACGTGGCTGAGCCGTCGACTGGACGTCGACCTGGCGCACGCGTGTTCCGCGATCTGTCACCGCGACCTCTGAGTGCGGTGACCCGCTCGGCCGATCCTGCCGGGCTGTGACGCGTTCCCGTGGTCGGGCGGGGTGCACCGCTGTGCCGTCGTGCTCCCTCACCCTCACCTGAAACGGGACCTCCCATGCGCTTCGCGCTGCCCTCGCGGGCTGTCGTCCTCTCCGCCGCCGCCCTGCTGGCGATCGCGGTCGCCGCTCCGGCCTCGGCCGACGCGGACCCGCCGCTGCCGCCGCAGAACCCCTACGCCGGGCCGGCCGGCACCGCCACCATGCACGGCGACACCGGCTCCTCGGACGCGACGCCGCTGGCCGGCCCGCCGCCCGGCGCGCTGACCTCGCACCGTGCCGCGCTCGCCTCGGCCTGCCCCACCGTGCTGGACGGCTCCGACGGCTATCCGGTGGCGCTCTGCACCGCGATCTTCGGGCAGGCCCCCACCGTGCACCTGCTGGACCCGGCGACCGGCGACTCGATCGCCCAACTGTCCCTCGCCAAGGGCTCGTTGCTCGGCGGCGTCTACGCCTACCTGGACAACCAGAACCGGCTCGTGGTGGTCGACGGCAACCGTGACCTGCTGCGGATCGGGCACCACGACGGCACGCTCAGCGTGGACAGCAGTCTCTCGCTGGCCGGCGCCGTCCCGGCCGGGGACTCGGTGGTCGGCCTGTCGCCCGACTGGCAGGGCCGGGTCTGGTTCGCCACCGCGAACGGCGTGGTCGGCACCGCCGACGAGGCCACCGGCACCGTGCGGACCCTGGCGCTGCCCGCCGGGGAACAGGTGGCGAACAGCATCTCCACCGTCCCGGGCGGTACGGCGGTGGCCACCACCTCCGCCCTCTACCTGCTCACGGCCGCCCCCGACGGCACCCCGCAGATCTCCTGGCGCCAGGCCTACGACCGCGGGCCGGGCCGCAAGCCGGGCCAGCTCAGCTGGGGCACCGGCTCGACGCCGGTCTTCTTCGGCCCGACCACCGGCGCGGACTACGTCGCCATCACCGACAACGCCGTGCCGCACGAGCACCTGCTGGTCTACCGAGCGGACACCGGCGCCCAGGTCTGCTCGGTGCCGGTGCTGCTCGCCGCCGGGAGCGAGAGCGGGACCGAGAACGCGCCGATCGGCGCCGGGAGCAGCGTCTTCGTGGCGAGCACCTACGGCTACCCGTACCCGGCGCTGCCCGCCGGGGCGCCGGCCAGCGTGCCCGCCTCGGCCGACTTCGAGGGCGGGATGAGCCGGGTGGATGTGCGCCCCGACGGCTCGGGCTGCGACCTGAAGTGGGACACCGCGACCCGCTCGGCGGCCGTCCCGCAGCTCACCCTGGGCGACCACCTGATCCATACCGTGCTGCGCGAGCCGCTGATCCCGGGCACGGCTGACACCTCGATCCTCGACCCGTACTACTACGCCGAGATCGACCCGCAGACCGGCGCCGTGGTGCGCACCGCGTTCCTGGGGGCCGGGTTCCTCTTCGACACGCTCCAGATGGTGGGCACCACCGCCCCCGGCGGGGTGGTGTACCAGGGCACCATGACCGGAGTGGTGCGGATCTCGGCGCCCTGATCGGACGGTCGGGCGGGCCGGGCGCCCGCCCGTTTCCGGGGTTTGGTCAACGGCCTTCCAAGGACTCGTGTTTCCGGGGCGTCGGGCCGCAGCGGTCCGAGGACTCGTGCGACACTGCGCCAATGCCGTCGCTCACTCAGAAAGCCCTGGCCAAGGTGCCGGAGCCGCTGCGCCCCTTCGTCGTGCAGCACCGCAGTCTGGTGAAGTTCCTCGTGGTGGGCGGCTCGTGCTTCCTGCTGACGCTGGTCATCAACTACGGGCTCAAGCTCACCGTCTGCCAGAACAAGCCGGTGGTCGCCCTGACCATCGCGACGGCCATCGCGACGGTGTTCTCGTACGTGCTGAACCGGCAGTGGTCGTTCCGGTCGGAGGGCAGCCACAAGGAGGCCATCCCGTTCTTCGTGGTGAGCGCGCTCGCGGTGGTGGTCAACGACCTCCCGCTGCTGATCAGCCGCTACGTGTTCGACCTGCACACGCCGCACGTGAGCAAGTTCACCCAGGAGGTCTCCGACTTCCTGAGCGGCATGATCATCGGCACGCTGGTGGCGATGGGCTTCCGCTACTGGGCGATGAAGAGGTTCGTCTTCACCACCCGGGCCGACTCGGCGAGCGGCAGCTCCGCCGCCGAGCCGGCCGCGCGGGTGCCCTGACCTCCGGGTTCCGCCAGCTCCGGGTTCCGCCGCCGCGCACCCGGCGCCCCTAGGACGGGCCGGCGTCAGTCCCGCTCCGGCGGGGCGACCGTCATCCGCCCGCCCCGGGACCGGCTGTGCACCGCGAGCAGCGAGACCGCCACGCCCACCACCGCCCAGGCCACCAGGACCAGCAGCGGCATGGTGAGCCGGGTGCCGCCCAGGTAGGCGATCGAGCGGGTGGCGCTGGTCCCCGCGCCGTTCGGCAGCCAGGGGCCGATCGCCCGCCAGAACGGCGGCAGCAGCGGCGGCGGGAAGACCCCGCCCGCGCTCGGATTGCCGAGCACCACGAAGATCAGCACCGCGACCCCGATGCCGACCACGTCGAAGAGGCACTCCAGCGCCATTGTGAAGGTGCCGACCGAGAAGACCACCAGGGTGCCCACGCCCCAGAGGCCGAGGATGCTGCCGGGCAGCGCGTTCAGGATCGGCCCGGCGATCAGCACGCCGCCGAGCCCGGCCACGATCGAGTAGAGCGCCAGCACCGCGATCCGGATCAGCGCCCGGGCGTGGTTGGCGGGGCGCGCGCCCGCGCTGATCCCGAGGATCGAGGCGACCAGGTAGCCGCCGACGCACCAGCCCACCACCAGGTAGAACGAGGACAGGCCGTTGGCGTCCCCGCCGGCCAGCGGGGCCACGTCCTGCACCTGGACGGTGCGGCCCTGGTGCTGCTCGACGGCGGTGACGATGCTCTGGGCCGCGGTGGCCGCCGACTTCCCGCGCGCGCTGGCGATCAGCAGCGTGTCCTGGGTCCCGTCGGGGTTGACCAGCAGGGCGGCGTAGAGCTGCTGGTCCTTGATCTGGTGGACCGCGCTCTGCTGGTCACTGACCGGCGTGGCGTGCACCGCCTCGTTCGGCACCTGGTCGAGCGCGCCGATGGCCTGCTGCTGCGCGGCGGCCGTCGGCGCGACCACCCCGATCGAGAGCCGGTGCGGCTCGGGCTGGTGCAGCGCGCCGATGTAGGAGGTGATGAAGCCCAGCTGGAGCAGCAGCACCCCG
The DNA here is from genome assembly GCF_036242395.1 of Kitasatospora sp. NBC_01266. Lineage (NCBI taxonomy): Bacteria > Bacillati > Actinomycetota > Actinomycetes > Kitasatosporales > Streptomycetaceae > Kitasatospora > Kitasatospora sp. NBC_01266. The sequence goes on from NZ_CP108458.1 coordinate 5,409,412, forward strand.
ATCACCAGCAAGGCCGCGCGGCCGGTGACGGCGTCCTTCACCTCGTTGACGAACCCTCGGCCCGGATCGGACATCGTCGGTCCCCCTTGGGAAGCGGCCCTCGAAAAGCGGTCGAAGGCGATAGATCACAACATGACCGTTTCTTCCTACCATTTGAGGCATTTGGGGCACTCCTTCCCGCGCCGGGCTTGGTGGATACTGATCTCGCGTCGGCGGGCGGCGCCGCGCGGGTGAGTGGCGGGTTGGTGTGGTCGAGGATCTGACGGGCAGTGAAGCGGCGTTCCGGGCGGTGGAGCGCGAGGTCGCGGTGATGTTCCGCCGGGGGCGGGCCCGGTCCGCCGAGATGTCCCGGCTGGTGCATCCCAAGCTGGAGGGCCTGGCCTACAGCCTGCTCGCCCATCTCAGCGAGGCGGGGCAGGTGCGGGTGACCGATGTCGGCGCGCACTTCGGGGTCGGGAAGGCGACGATCAGCCGGCAGATCAAGGCGCTGGAGGAACTGGGCCTGGTGGCGCGCGAGTCCGACCCGCTGGACCGGCGGGCCTCGCTGGTCTCGCTCACCGAGGACGGTGCCCGCCGCTACCGCCGGGCGCACGAGTACCGGATCGCCTCGTTCCGCGCCATGCTCGACAGCTGGGATCCGGCCGAACTCGACCAGTTCGCCCACCTGCTGGCCCGGTTCAACGAGACGGTGGCCGGCATGAGCCGGTGCGAGGACTGGGAGGAGTAGCGGGTCGGGACCGGCGTCCGGCGGCGGTCCGGGGTCGGAGGGGAGCCCGCGAAGAAGGTTGCCTAGGTCAAGTATCGAGCCTTATGGTTGCCTCAGGCAACGATTTCTAAGGACCTCCATGACCAGCAGCCCGTCGGCGCACCCGCACCGCCTCCACCACGGTGCCGCCGCGCCCGACCGTCCGATGACGCACCGTGAGATCCTCGAAGCGCTCTCCGGGCTGCTGCTCGGCCTCTTCGTCGCGGTCCTCTCCTCCACCATCGTCTCCAACGCGCTGCCAACCATCCTCAACGACCTGCACGGCGGTGAGTCCGCCTACACCTGGGTGATCACCGCGGCGCTGCTCTCGCTCACCGCCTCCACCCCGATCTGGGGCAAGCTCTCCGACCTGGTGAGCAAGAAGCTGCTGGTCCAACTGGCCCTGGTGATCTACATCGTCTCCTCCGCGCTGGCCGGCCTCTCGCAGAACACCGGTGAGCTGATCGGCTGCCGGGTGCTGCAGGGCCTGGGCGCCGGCGGTGTGGTGGCGCTCGGGCAGATCTGCCTGGCGGCGATGGTGCCGCCGCGCGAGCGCGGCCGGTACAGCGGCTACTTCGGCGCCGTCTTCGCGCTGGCCACCATCGGCGGACCGCTGATCGGCGGGGTCATCGTGGACACCCACTGGCTGGGCTGGCGCTGGTGCTTCTACGTCGGCATCCCGTTCTCGGTGATCGCCATCATCGTGCTGCAGCGCACCCTGCACCTGCCGGTGGTGAAGCGGAAGGCGAAGATCGACTACCGCGGCGCGCTGCTGATCGCGGGCGCGGTCAGCCTGCTGATGGTCTGGGTCACGCTGGCCGGCAAGAACTACGCCTGGGGCTCCTGGCAGACCGCGGTGATGGTCGGCGGTGGGCTGCTGCTGGTGCTGCTCTTCATCCTGGCGGAGCGCCGGGCGGCCGAGCCGGTGATGCCGCTCAGCCTGTTCCGCCACCGCACGGTGAGCCTGGCGGCCATCGCCAGCGCCTTCGTGGGCATCGGGATGTACGGCGCCACCACCTTCCTCAGCCAGTACTTCCAGCTGGCCAAGGAGAAGACGCCGACCATGGCGGGCATCATGACGCTGCCGATGATCGCCGGCCTGGCGCTCGCCTCGGCCGTCGCGGGGCGGCTGATCACCAAGCACGGCAGGTGGAAGCGCTACCTGGTGGCCGGCACCTTCCTGCTCGCGCTCGGCTTCTTCCTGCTCGGCACCGCCCGCGCCGACACGAGCTACGGCCTGCTCTCGCTCTACATGGCCGCCACCGGCATCGGCCTCGGCCTGACCTCGCAGAACCTGGTGCTCGCGGTGCAGAACACGGTGACCGCCAAGGAGATGGGCACCGCCAGCTCGACGGTGACCTTCTTCCGCAGCATGGGCGGCGCGATGGGCGTCTCGGCGCTGGGCGCGCTGCTCGGCACCCGGGTCACCCACTACCTGACCCAGAACCTGCTGGCCGCGCACATCCCGCCGGCCGGGGCGAGCGCGCTGTCCGGCGGCGACCTGCCGGACCTGCACACGCTGCCCGCGCCGCTGGTCCCGCTGGTCACCGACGCCTTCGGGCACGGGGTGGGGACGGTCTTCCTGGTCGCCGCGCCGTTCGCGACGCTGGCCTTCCTGGCGGTGCTGCTGATCCGCGAGGTGCCGCTGCGCACCGCGTCGGCCGGCGGGCCGACGCCGAGCGACGCGCGGCAGCCGGTCGACGAGCCGGTCGACGCGGTGCGCAGCGAGCCGGTCAGCGAGCCGACGGCGTAGGCAGGGCGGGGAACGGCCCCAGTCCGAAGCAGAGATCGGGCTGGGGTCCGGCACCCGTCAGGGCGAGGAAGCTCAGGTCCGCCTCGGCCATGGCCACCAGGCAGCAGAGGAAGCCGACCGCGACGCAGAGCGCGGTGTGCTTCTCGCGCAGCGTCAGCGCCACCGGCAGCCACACCGAGCCGACCAGGCCGACCAGCGGGGCCGCCCACGCCGCGACCACCCCGAACAGCGGCAGGCCCGCGGCGGCCCGGCAGGGGTCCTGCGAGCCGTCGGCGTAGTAGTCGGCGCACCAGAGCGCGCACCAGCTCAGGGCCGGGCCGATGAGCACGGCCAGCACCGGCAGCCAGAGCCGGGGGCCGCCGCCCGGGCCGGCCGGGCGGTCCGCGCCCCGCGCTGGGTCGGCGGTGCGCACGACGTCCGTCCTGGTGCCGACATCGTTCATCATCGCTTCCCCTCCCCGCTGCCGTCCCGGAAGGCTAGCGGGCGACTGCTACGGGGTGAGGGGCGGCCGGGGCGGTGCGGAACGGCGAAGGCCGCGAGGTGACTTGCACCTCGCGGCCTTCGCCGTTGTCCTGGTCCGTGACCTCAGGCCGCGATCAGGGTGAGCCCGTAGCCGACCGCCGCCGCGCAGGCGGCGAAGCAGACGCCGGCCCCGGCCAGCGCGGCGGTGCCGCGGCCCGAACCGCTCTCGACGGCGGCCTCGCGCCGGCCCAGGGCCAGCACCCCGAGGGCGAAGGCCGCGACCACGGCGACGGTGACCACGAAGCTGACGCCGGCGGTGTCGGCCAGGGCGCTCCAGTTGATGTGCATGGCAGGGCCCCTCAGGCGGCGACGGTGGTGTTCGGGTTGGCGGCGGTGCCGGGCACCGCGACGGGCGTGACGTCGGTGAGCCCCGGGACCTCGGCGACCGGTGCGACCTCGGGAGTCGCCGGCGCGTCGTTGACGTTGTTCGCGGTCACCGGCTCGCGGCGCGAGAGCAGCCACATCGCGCCCGCACCGGCCACCAGGGCGGTGCCGACCAGCAGGACGCCCCAGGTGCCCTGGTCGGCCACGAAGGCGGCCGCCCCGGCCACCACGGCGGCGGCCGGCAGGGTCAGGCCCCAGGTGTAGACCATGCGGCGGGCCATGCTCCAGTGCACCTGGGCCTTCGGGCCGCCCAGGCCCGCGCCCATGATGCCGCCGGAGACCACCTGCGTGGTGGACAGGCCGTAGCCCATGTGCGTGGAGGTCAGGATCACCGCGGTGGTCGCGGTCTCGGCGGCGAAGCCCTGCGGCGCCTGGACGTCGGTCAGGCCCTTGCCCATGCTGCGGATGATCCGCCAGCCGCCCATGTAGGTGCCGAGCGCGATGGCCAGGCCGGCGCTGGCGATCACCCAGGTGGGGGGCAGCGCGTGCTTGGGCAGTGCGCCGACCGAGACCAGGGTCAGGGTGATGATGCCCATGGTCTTCTGGGCGTCGTTGGTGCCGTGGGCCAGCGAGACCAGCGAGGCGGAGAACATCTGGCCGACCTTGAAGCCCTTGGTGGTGGTCTTCTCGCCGCCGCGCCGGGTGATCAGGTAGGCGGCCTTGGTGGCACCCCAGGCGGCCAGGCCGGCCACGATCGGGGAGGCGATGGCCGGGATGAGGATCTTGGTGACCACGGTGCTGAAGTTCACGCCGTCGAACCCGACCCCGACGATGGTGGCGCCGATCAGGCCGCCGTACAGCGCGTGCGAGGAGCTGGACGGCAGTCCGCGCAGCCAGGTCAGCAGGTTCCAGAGGATCGCGCCGGCCAGTGCGGCGAAGATCACCGACGGGTGGATGCCCGCCTTCTCGTTGACGATGCCGCCCGAGATGGTGCCGGCCACCTTCACCGAGAGGAAGGCTCCCGCGAAGTTGAGGACCGCGGAGATGGCGACGGCGACCTTGGGTCGCAGGGCGCCGGTGGCGATGGACGTGGCCATCGCGTTGGCGGTGTCGTGGAAGCCGTTGGTGAAGTCGAAGGCAAGAGCGGTGACGATCACCACCGCGACCAGGAACGTGATGTGTTCCATTACCAAACAATCGTCGTAGTAGTCGGACTGTCGTGTTCTTCAGCTGCGTTCAGCGCGACCGTAGGGAGGTCGAGTGAACGGGAGGTTAACTGGATCCGGCTTTGTGGATCTGGTTGTGGACTACACCTGTCTACCGAGAGTCTCTCAGGTGCCCTGGCCTGGTCTTATGCGAACAACGTCCGCTTTGGGGGCAGATTCATGAGATCTGCGTCACGACGGCTTGTCAGCTGAGAATTCATCAGATGCACGGCGGCACCCTGCCGGATCCGGCCGTTCGCATGGCAGGATCGACGGCGGCCTGTCAACCGCAGCGCCACGGGCGTCATCGAACGAGGGGGAGGCGAGCCGATGCGGGCTGTGCTCCGCGAACAGCTGGTCGGGACTCAGCCATGGCTGCGGGCCGCGCTGCGCTGCGGGGCGGTGCTGGCGGTGGCGGCCCTCGCCCTGCCGATGGCGGCCCAGACGGCCTTCGCCGCTCCCGAGCCGGTGACCCCGGCCACCGCGACGCCCGGCGCACCCGGCACGGCCCCGGGCGGCGACCCGCTGGCCGCCGCCGAGGCCACCCTCGGCCCGCTGCTCGACAAGATCCACCTGCTCTACCAGAACGCCGAGACGGCCACCGAGCAGTACAACGCCACCGCCCAGCAGCTGACCACCCAGCAGAGCAGCGTGGCCGCGATCAACGCCAAGCTGGCCACCCAGCAGAACCTGGTCGACCAGGGCATCGACGTCGCCTCCGAGCTGGCCTCCGACCAGTACGTCAACGGTGACGTCTCCGGCCTCGGCGAGCTGCTGCTGACCAACGACCCGTACCAGGCCGCCCACCTGGCCGCGCTGCTGTCCGCGGCGAGCCGCTCGCAGGCCTCCTTCATCGCCCAGCTCAAGAGCGACCAGGCGTCGCTGGGGCAGCTGAAGAAGCAGTCCACGGACGCGCTCAACGGCACCCAGGCGCTGCTCACCCAGCAGACCCAGAACAAGACGGAGATCGCCGGCCAGCTGGCCACCGTCGAGCAGCTGGTCACCTCGCTCACCGGCGCCCAGCAGACCGAGCTGCAGCAGCTGGAGCAGAACCAGGTCGACCAGGCCCAGCTCGCCTTCCTGGCCACCGGCGCGCTCGGCCAGGGCGAGCGCACTCCCTCGGCGGCCGGCCGGCAGGCGGTGGCCTACGCGCTGGCGCAGCTCGGCAAGCCGTACCTGTGGGGCGGCACCGGGCCGGACGCCTACGACTGCTCCGGCCTCACCTCGCAGGCCTGGCTGAGCGCGGGCGTGCAGATCCCGCGCACCAGCGAGGAGCAGTGGGCCCAGCTGCAGCACGTCCCGCTGAACCAGCTGCGCCCTGGTGACCTGGTGGTCTACTACGCCAGCGCCGAGCACGTCGCGATGTACATCGGCGGTGGGCTGGTCGTGCAGGCCCCGCACACCGGTGCGTTCGTCCGGGTCTCGCCGATCGGCATGGCGCCGATCCTGGGCGCGGTGCGGCCCGACCCGCAGAACGCCGCGGACGACAAGGGCGGCGCCTGGAAGGTGCCTGCCACGCTGCAGCAGGCGGAGACGGTGACGCCGCTCGCGCCGCCCTCGCTGGCCGCCGTGCCCGGTCTGCCGAGCGTGCCGCCGCTGCCTTCGCTGCTGCCGGTGGTGCCGATCAGCCCGACGGCGCCGCCGGTGAGCGGCTCGCCCGCGGCGGTGCCCACCGCTCCGCTCTCGCCCTCGCCGTCGGCCTCGGGCAGCGGTTCGCCGTCGCCCTCCGGTTCGCCGTCCGGTGGTTCGCCGTCCGCCACCCCGTCGGGCACCGCGCCCTCGCCGTCGGCCTCGGGCAGCGGTTCGCCGTCGCCCTCCGGTTCGCCGTCCGGTGGTTCGCCGTCCGCCACCCCGTCGGGGACCGCGCCCTCGCCCTCGGGCTCCTCGAGCCCGTCCGGATCGGGCCGCCCCACGCCGTGACCCGAGCCTTCGGCGGCCCCGTGCCGGGGCCGCCGAAGCCGGGGATCAGACGCCGGAATCCGCCTCGAAGCGGATCACCACGGCCTTCGAGGTGGGCGTGTTGCTGATCTCGGCGGTGGAGTCCAGCGGGATCAGCACGTTGGTCTCCGGGTAGTAGGCCGCCGCGCCGCCGCGCGCCACCGGGTAGTGCACCACCTTGAAGTGCGGCGCCCGCCGGGGCACCCCGTCCCGCCACTCGCTGACCAGGTCGACGTAGCCGCCCTCGGTCAGGCCCAGCTCGGCCGCGTCCAGCGGGTTGACCAGCACCACCCGGCGGCCGCCGGTGATGCCGCGGTAGCGGTCGTCCAGGCCGTAGATCGTGGTGTTGTACTGGTCGTGCGAGCGCAGCGTCTGCAGCAGCAGCCGCCCGGCCGGGACCTCGGGGGCGGTCATCGCGTTGACGGTGAAGTTCGCCTTGCCGGTCGCGGTGGGGAAGGTCCGGCTGTCCCGCGGACCGTGCGGCAGCGCGAAGCCGCCGGGCACCCGCACCCTGGTGTTGAAGTCGGCGAAGCCCGGCACCACCCGGGCGATCCGGTCGCGGACGGTGTCGTAGTCGGCGGCGAAGTCCTCCCAGGGCGTCGGGTCGGTGGGGCCGAGCACCGCGCGGGCCATCCGGCAGACGATCGCCGTCTCGGAGAGGATGCCGGGCGCCGGCGGGCGCAGCCGCCCCTGCGAGGAGTGCACCAGGCCCATCGAGTCCTCGACGGTGACGAACTGGTCGCCCGCCGTGCTGCGGTCCCGGTCGGTGCGGCCCAGGGTGGGCAGGATCAGGGCCCGGCGGCCGGTCACCAGGTGCGAGCGGTTGAGCTTGGTGGAGACCTGCACGGTCAGCCGGCACTGCCGCATCGCGGCCTCGGTGACCTCGGTGTCCGGGGTGGCCGCGACGAAGTTGCCGCCCATCGCGAAGAAGACCTTGACCCGTCCGTCGCGCATCGCCCGGATCGACTCCACCGCGTCGAGGCCGTGGTGGCGCGGCGGCCGGAAGTCGAACTCCCGCTCCAGCGCGTCCAGGAACGCGGCGGCGGGCCGCTCGAAGATGCCCATGGTGCGGTCGCCCTGGACGTTGCTGTGGCCGCGCACCGGGCAGACGCCGGCCCCGGGCTTGCCCACATTGCCGCGCAGCAGCAGGAAGTTGACCACCTCGCGGATGGTCGGCACCGAGTGCTTGTGCTGGGTCAGCCCCATCGCCCAGCAGACGATGACCTTCTGGGACTTCAGTACGAGTTCGGCCAGCTGCTCGATCTGCTCCCAGGGCAACCCGGTTGCGGCAAGCACCTCTTGACGGTCCGTCGACTCCGCCTCGGCGGCGAACTCCTCGAAGCCGTGGCAGTGCTCGGCGATGAACTCCCGGTCCACACCGCCGTCGGCGGCCAGCAGCAGCTGGTTGACGGCGCGGAACAGCGCGAGGTCGCCGCCGAGCCGGATCTGCAGGAACAGGTCGGTCAGCTTGGTGCCGCCGCCGGCCAGGCCGCGCGCGTGCTGCGGGTTCTTGAACCGCTCCAGGCCCGCCTCCGGCAGCGGGTTGACGCTGACGACGGTGGCGCCGGCCCGCTTGGCCCGCTCCAGCGCGGAGAGCATCCGGGGGTGGTTGGTGCCCGGGTTCTGCCCGGCCACGATGATCAGGTCGGCCTGGTAGAGGTCCTTCAGGCTGACGCTGCCCTTGCCCACCCCGAGGGTCTCCACCAGCGCGGAGCCCGAGGACTCGTGGCACATGTTGGAGCAGTCGGGCAGGTTGTTGGTGCCCAGCCTGCGGGCGAACAGCTGGTAGCTGAAGGCGGCCTCGTTGCTGGTCCGGCCCGAGGTGTAGAAGGCGGCGCCGTCGGGGGTCTCCAGCGCCTTGAGCTCCTCGGCGATGATCGCGAAGGCCTCGTCCCAGCCGATCGGGGCGTAGTGGGTGGCGCCCTCGGCCAGCAGCATCGGCTCGGTGAGCCGGCCCTGCTGGCCGAGCCAGTAGCCGGACCGCTCGGCCAGCTCGGCCACCGGGTGCTCGGCGAAGAAGGCGCGGGTGATCCGGCGTTCGGTGGCCTCCTCGGCGACCGCCTTGGCGCCGTTCTCGCAGAACTCGGCGGTGTGCGGCTTGTCCGGCTCGGGCCAGGCGCAGCCGGGGCAGTCGAAGCCGCCCCGCTGGTTGACCTTGGCCAGGGTGGCGAGGGTGCGGGCCGGGCTCATCTGCTCATGGGCCATCTTCAGGCTCTGCCGCACGGCCTTCAGTCCGGCGGCCGCGCGCTGCGGGGCGCCCACCTGGGGGGCGTCCTGCGCCGGGTCGCTCTGCGGGGCCTGCTTGGCCATCTTCGCCCACCTCCAACGGGGATCGGGGCCGCGCCGTCGTCAGCCCCGCCCCCATCCTCGCACCCTGGTCAGCCGTCGGATCCGGGGCGGCCGGTCCCCTCGCGCGGCGGCCCTGTCACGCGGCGGCCCCCTCGTCCACGGTGCGGCGCAGCCGGGCGAGAGCGGCCCTGGTCCGGGCGAGCGGGGTGGGCGGCAGCGGGCCGCGGGTGGCGCCGCGTGCGAAGTACCGCTCCAGGTAGTACTGCAAGATCGACAGCAGGGTGGTCAGCAGCAGGTACCAGAGGGTGGCCACCAGCAGCAGCGGCACCACCTGGTAGGTCTGGTTGTAGATCAACTGGACCGAGTAGAGCAGGTCCTGGACCGCCAGCACGCTGACGATCGCGGTGCTCTTGAGCAGTCCGACCAGCATGTTGCCGGCCGTCGGCACGATCGACCGCATCGCCTGCGGCAGGATGATCCGGCGCAGCACCCGCAGCCGGCCCAGGCCCAGTGACTGCGCGGCCTCCAGCTGCCCCTGGTCGACCGAGAGGATCCCGCCGCGCACCACCTCGGCGGCGAACCCGGCCTCCAGCAGGGTCAGTCCGATCACCGAGGTGAGCACCGGGCCGAACAGGTGGACGGTCCGCACGGTGACGAACTGCGGGCCGAACGGGAGGCCCAGGCCGAGGGTCGGGTAGAGCGCCCCGATGTTGAACCAGAGCAGCAGCTGGACCAGCGGCGGGATCGAGCGGAACAGCCAGACGTAGCCCCAGGCCAGCGTGCGCAGCAGCAGACTGCCCCAGATCCGGGCCGCCGCGACCAGGGTGCCGAGGGCGAAGCCGAGCAGCATGGTGGCGGCGGTCAGCCAGAGGGTGAGGGTCAGGCCGTGCAGGACGGCGCCGGTGGTCAGGTAGCTGCCGACCACGTCCCACTGGAAGCGCGGGTTGCGGACGATCGAGTTGGCCACCATCGCCAGGACCAGCAGGGCGAGCGCGGTGGTCAGCCACCGCACGGGGCGTCGGCGCCGGGCGATCGGCAGGTCGGCGACCGAGGGCGCGGGGGAGGGAGCGGTGGACGGTGGGCCGGTGGCGGGCAGGACCTCGGGCGAGGTGGCCATGAGCAGGCTCCTGTGCGGGCGGACGGGCGGTCGGGTCGCCATCACGCGGGCCGCGTCCCTCAACGCGGCGGCACTGCTCTCGCTCCGCCGCCGATCGTACGTGGCACCGGTGAGCAACTGTCAAGGGCGGCCTCGGGCAAGGCCGGTGGTGCGACAGGTGGTTGACGAACTCCACGATTCGCTGTTCAACTGGGCACATGAACGCCGCCCAGCCCCTGGTCACCCGCGACCACATCGACTTCGGTCGAGTGTGGTCCGCGGCGTGTCGCGGCTGACCCGGCAGCGGGCCGTCTGACCGGCCCGGCGCTGCGTCCTGGGACGCGGCCTCCTCCCTCGGTGCCCCTTCGCGGGCCGGGACCCGCCGTCGCCGTCGCCCCTCGCGGGCTCGTCGTCGACCGCCTGGCGCACGCTGCCGCCATCCTCGCCATCCCCGCCGGCCAGCCCGGCTGATCCACCGTCACGCGCTCGCTCCGCGCCCGCCCCGCTCTCTCCCTTCCCGGTCCTTCCCGGTCCTTCCGCCGCCGTGCCCGCGCTCTCCCCGCGGGCCGGCCGCGCCGTCGTGCCATCACCTGAGAGGCAGTCAGCCATGCCCGTCGAGTTCCTCGGTATCGCCGCCACCGGCGACGGCTCGGAGACCACCGCCCGCAGCACCGCCGCCTTCGACCGCGACTACACGCTGCGCCTGGCCCGCGCCCACGAGGAGCACGGCTGGGACCGGGTGCTCTTCGCCTACGGATCGGGCTCGCCCGATCCCGCCCCGGCCGCCGCCTTCCTGGCCGCGAAGCTGGACACGCTGCAGATCCTGCTGGCCCACCGGCCGAACGTCTCCTCCCCGACCTTCGCCGCCAGGACCTTCGCCACCCTGGACCAGATCAGCCAGGGCCGCCTCACCGTGCACTTCATCACCGGCGGCAACGACCACGAGCAGCAGCGCGAGGGCGACTTCCTGACCAAGGACCAGCGCTACGACCGCACCCGCGAGTACATCCAGGTCGTGAAGAAGATCTGGACCAGCCACCAGCCCTTCGACCACGAGGGCGAGTACTACCGGTTCAACGACTTCGTGGCCGACGTCTTCCCGGTCCAGCAGCCGCGCCCGGGCGTCTCCTTCGGCGGTTCCTCCGAGGCGGCGTACGCGGCGGGCGGGGCGGAGGCGGACATCTACTGCCTGTGGGGCGAGCCGCTGGCCGAGACGGAGGCGCAGATCGAACGGGTCAGGCAGTCGGCCGCCGCGGCCGGGCGCGGCCGGGCGCCGCGGATCCAGGTGGCGTTCCGGCCGATCATCGCGCCGACCGAGGAGCTGGCCTGGCAGAAGGCGCACCGCACGGTGGAGCTGATCAACGCCCGCAAGGCGCGCGGCGAACTGGTCCGCCGTCGCGGTGCCGCCGGCGCGGCACCCGAGAACGCCGGCTCCCAGCGTCTGATCGCGATCGCCGAGGCCGGTGAGCGCTACGACCGCGCGCTGTGGACCCCGACCGCCGCCGCCACCGGCGGAGCCGGCAACTCCAACGCCCTGGTCGGCACGCCCGAGACGGTGGCCCAGGCCCTGCTCGACTACTACGACCTGGGCGTGGACATCCTCTCGGCGCGCGGCTACCACCTGCTGGACGACGCGATCGACTTCGGCCGCTACGTGATCCCGATCGTCCGTGAGGAGGTCGCGAAGCGGGACGCCGAGAAGGCCCGCAAGGCCGCCGCCGAGCGCGACCGGCAGCAGCTGATCGCGGTCCAGGCATGAGCCCGGTGCTGAGCTTCCGCCAGGTCGGCGCCGCGGACCCGCTCGCCGAGCCGCTGATCCGCGAGCTGACCGAGGAGTACGTCGCCCGCTACGGCCCCGGTGCGCACGCCGAGATGGCCCGCTACCCGGCTGCCGAGTTCGCCCCGCCGCACGGCCTGCTGCTGCTCCTGCTGGCGGACGGCGCACCAGTGGCGGGCGGCGCACCAGTGGCGGGCGGCGCCTTCCGCCGGCACGCCGACCCGGCGACCGCCGAGTTGAAGCGGATGTGGACGCACTCGGCGCACCGCCGGCGCGGGCTGGCCCGGCGGGTGCTGACCGAGCTGGAGCGCTGCGCCGCCCGGGCCGGCTACCGGCGGATCCACCTCACCACCGGACCGCGCCAGCCCGAGGCCAAGGGGCTCTACCTGGCGGCCGGTTACACCCCGCTCTTCGACGTCACGGCCGATCCCGCGACCGTCGGCCCGCTCCCCTTCGAGAAGCTCATCGACCGAGAGGCACCGACCCCGTGAGACCGCTGAAGGCCCTGGCCACCGCCCTGCTGCCGCTGCTCCTGCTCACCGCCTGCGGCTCCACCGGTGGCACCGGCACCGCCAAGGACGTCCCGGCCGCCCAGGGGGTCGACCCGGGCCGTGACGTGGTCTCCCAGGAGCAGAAGGTGGACGCGATCGCGGCGCTGCTGCCCGCCGCCGTCCGCCAGGCCGGCGCCATCAAGGTCGGCAGTGCCTTCGGCGCCCCGCCCAGCGCCTACTACCCGGACCCGGCGAGCAAGAAGCCGGCCGGCCTGGACGTGGACTTCACCGACGCCGTGGCCAGGGTGCTCGGGCTGAAGGTGGACCGCGAGGACGCCTCGTTCGAGACCATCCTGCCCGCCCTGGGCAGCGGCAAGTACGACGTGGGCACCGGCAACTTCGGGGTCACCGCGGCCCGGCTGAAGACCATCGACTTCGTCACCTACATCGACGACGGCCAGGGCTTCGCGGTCCGCAAGGACAACACCGGGCTGACCGACGTGACCGACCTGACCCAGCTGTGCGGCCGGACCATCGGCACCGGCGCCGGCACCACTTTCGAGTCCACCCTGAACGCCGACAAGCACCTGTGCACCGACGCCGGCAGGAAGCCGTACACCGTGCAGTCGTTCTCGGAGAACGGCGCCATTCTGACCAGCCTGCAGCAGGGCCGGATCGACGTGGTGATGTCCACCATCAACGGCCTGCGCTTCCAGGCCGCCCAGCCGGCCGCCGGGACCAGGTTCGTCGGCGAGTTCCACCGCCTGGACGTCGGCTTCGCTTTCCCGAAGGGCAGCCCGCTCACCCCGGCCTTCCAGGCGGCGGTGAACCAGCTGATCAAGGACGGGACCTACCAGCGGATCCTGGCCAAGTGGGGCACCACCGGGTCGGCCGTCACCCAGTCGCTGATCAGCCCGCCGGAGCACCCATGAGCACCGTGATGGTCCAGGTCAGCGGTCTGCACAAGAGCTTCGGCACGCTCCGGGTGCTGCGCGGGGTCGACCTGAGCGTGCCGGTGGGCTCGGTCACCGTGGTGCTCGGGCCGTCCGGCTCGGGCAAGTCGACGCTGCTGCGCAGCATCAACCACCTGGAGCGGCCGGCCCGTGGCGTGGTGACGGTGGACGGCGAGCTGATCGGCTACCGGCGGGTCGGCGACCGGCTGCACGAGCTGTCCGAACGTGAGGTGCGGCGCCAGCGCACCCGGATCGGCTACGTCTTCCAGAACTTCAACCTGTTCCCGCACCTGACCGTGCTGGAGAACGTCACCGAGGCCCCGATCGGCGCGCTCGGCCGCCCCAAGGCGCGGGCCCGCGAGTCGGCGCTGCGCCTGCTGGACCGGGTCGGGCTGGCCGACAAGGCGGACGCCTACCCGCGCCAGCTCTCCGGTGGGCAGCAGCAGCGGGTGGCGATCGCCCGGGCGCTGGCACTGGAGCCCAAGGTGCTGCTCTTCGACGAGCCGACCTCGGCGCTCGATCCGGAGCTGGTCGGCGAGGTGCTGGCGGTGATCAGGGACCTGGCCGCGGCGGGGACCACGATGATCGTGGTCACCCACGAGATCGGCTTCGCCCGGGAGGTGGCGGACCGGGTGGTCTTCATGGACGGCGGGGTGGTGGTCGAGGCGGGTACTCCGGCCGAGGTGCTGGACCGGCCGCGCCAGCAGCGCACCCGCACCTTCCTCGCCAGGGTCCGCTGAGGCAGGCGCAGTTGAGGCGGAGTCGGCTGCGGTCGGCTCAGTTGAAGCCGGGTCTGTTGCGGGCGGGTCGGTTGCCGCGGTACCCCGCTAGGCTGACCGCCATGTCAGATCTCCAGCCGCCGCCCCTGGTCGACGGCCGCTACCAGGTGGTTCGCGAGCTGGGCCGGTCGGCCACCGGCACCCGCTGGGAGGCGTTCGACCGCACGGACGGCCACCGGGTGGTCGTCCACCTGGTGCCGCCGCAGGCGCCCGCCCCGCCGGCGGCCGTCGAGCGGTTCCTGGCGGAGGCCGAACGGGCCGGCCGGCTCGGCCATCCGCACCTGGTCGAGGTGGAGCACCGCGCCGACCGCTCGCTGGTGCTGGAACTGCTCAGCGGCCGCCCGCTGGATGCCGTGATCGCGGCCGGGCCCGCCGACCTCGGACACATCCTGATCTGGGCCCAGCAGGTCTGCCTCGGCCTGTGGGCCGCGCACCAGGCCGGGGTGGTGCACTGGGGGCTCAAGCCGAGCCGGTTCTTCCTCACCGACCAGGGCCGGATCAAGCTGCTCGGCTTCGGCACCGCCTACCTGGCCCCGGCCACCGAGACCGGCAACGCGCCCTACCTGGCGCCCGAGCAGTGGCGCCAGACCCCCGCCGACGGCCGGGCCGACCTCTACGCGCTGGGCTGCGTGCTGTTCGAGCTGTGCACCGGGCGGCCGCCCTACCTCGGCGGCTCGGCGGCGGAGATGATGCACCGCCACCTGAACGACGCGGTCCCCTACCCGGGCCTGTTCCGCGCCGACCTGCCCCGCGGCCTGGACGAGATCGTGCTCGGCCTGCTCGCCAAGGACCCCGGCGCCCGTCCGGCGGACGCCACCGAGGCCGGGGCCCGGCTGGCCGCGGTGGCGGCCGGCTACCAGGGACCGGTCGCGCCCGCCCTGGAGGACCAGCTCCGGGCCCAGGTCGACCAGGCCTGGGCCTACGGCGAGGCAGGTCAGCAGGCCGAGGCGATACGCCAGTTGACCGCGCTGGTGTCCCACGCGGCCCGCACGCTCGGGCCCAGCCATCCGCAGACCCTGCAGGTCTGCTACGACCTTGCCATCTGGCGGGGGATGGCTGACGATATCGCTGGGGCGGCAGGCCTGTTGGGCGAGTTGCTGCCGCTGATGACCGCCACCTTGGGACCGGGGGACGAGGACGTGGCGAAGGCGACCCGGGACCTCTGGTCCTACAGCCGTGAGCTGGAGCACAGGCGCAACCGCGGTACCGCCCGCCCCGGCGAGCTGGCGATGCTGCTCGGCCTCCCCGTCTACTGAAGCCCGAGCAGGGGGAGAGATGAGAGCCGGGGATCTACTGGGGGAGCGCTACCGCCTGGTCGGCGAGCTGGGCCGGGGCGGCTTCGGGGTGGTCTGGGAGGCCTACGACCAGCGGGTCGGGCGGCAGGTGGCGGTCAAGACGCTGCGCCATCAGACCGGCCCGGACGCCGCCACCGACCGGGCCAGGTTCGGGCGCGAGATGGCGGTGCTGGCCCGCCTGGTGCACCAGAACGTGGTGCTGATCTTCGACCAGGGCGAGGTCGCCGAGGCCGGCGAGAGCTACCGCTACCTGGTGATGGAACTGCTCAACGGCCTGACCCTGAAGCAGGCGCTGGCCACCTCCCGCCCCGAGCTGTCGCGCGCCCTGGACTGGGGCCGCCAGCTGTGCGCCGCGCTCGCCGCCGCCCACGCGGCCGACGTGATCCACCGCGACATCAAGCCGGAGAACATCATGTTCACCGGCCCCGAGCAGCAGCTGCTCAAGGTGCTGGACTTCGGCATCGCGCAGATCGGCGACAACAAGGAGGGCAGCCTGACCAGTGCGGGCGTGGTGATCGGCAGTGCCCCGTACCTGGCCCCCGAGCGCTGGCGCGGCGAGCCGGGCACGGTGCGCAGCGACCTCTACGCGCTGGGCTGCGTGCTCTTCGAACTCTTCACCGGCGCCCGCCCGTTCAGCTCCGGCGGCACCTACGCGCTGATGGTCCAGCACGTGGAGGAAGTGCCGGTGCGGCCGACCGCGCTGCCCCGGGACCTGGCACAGCTGCTGCTCGAACTGCTGGCCAAGGATCCCGCCGACCGTCCGGCCGGCGCCGCCGAGGTGGGTCGCCGGCTCGACCGCGCCGCCGAGGCCGTGCGCGATCTGCGCCGCCAGGCGGACGCGGCCTTCCAGGCGGCCGGCGAGGGCCGGCCCGCCGAGGGGCTGAAGCGGCTGCGACCGCTGATCGAGCAGTTCGCGCTCGCCTTCGGACCGGGCGACGGCCGTACGGTGCGCGGCTGCCACGACTTCGCCGTGCTGCTCGCCCGGCTCGGCGCGCACGACCAGGCGTACTGCCTGCTGGACGAGCTGCTCCCGCACGCCACCGCCGCGCTCGGCGAGGGCCACCCCGATGTCGAGGACATCCAGCACCGGCTGGCCCGCACCCCGGCGCCGGATCGCCCCTGCCCGCCGGGGCTGCTCGAGGCGCTGCTCACGGGTGTCAACCGTACGGGCGACTGATTCGCCCCCCGGGCGGTCGGCCCGATTGGGAGGAACCGGCCGACGAGCACCCCCTGGTTCCGTTCCACAGTCTGTTGATATACCTCGGACGCATAGGCGCGGTGGGTGTGCGGCCCGCTGCGCGCGGATGCGACACCACAGGTGGTGATGGGCAATGAAGCTCCTCCGTGTCGGCCCCCCGGGCGCCGAGCGCCCGGTCGTGCTCGGCCAGGACGGCACCGCGTACGACCTCTCGGGACGGACCCCCGACATCGACGGGTCCTTCCTGTCCGGCCTGGAGGTGACCGAGCTGGCCGGCGCGGTGGCCCGCGGCGAGCTGCCCGTCCTGGACATCGCGGGGCAGCGGATCGGTGCGCCGGTGATCCGTCCCGGCAAGGTGGTCTGCGTCGGGCTGAACTACCGCGACCACGCCGCCGAGGCGGGCGCGGCGATCCCGACCGAGCCGGTGCTCTTCCTCAAGGCGAGCAACACGGTGGTCGGCCCCGACGACGAGGTGCTGGTGCCGCGCGGGGCCACCAAGACCGACTACGAGGTCGAACTGGCCGTGGTGATCGGCAGGACCGCCCGCTACCTGGAGAGCGACGAGCAGGCGGCGGCGGTGATCGCCGGGTACACCATCTCCAACGACGTCACCGAGCGCGCCTTCCAGCTGGAGCGCGGCGGCCAGTGGGACAAGGGCAAGTGCTGCGAGACCTTCAACCCGCTGGGCCCCTACCTGGTCACCCCCGAGGAGGTCGGCGACCCGCAGGCGCTGGAGCTGCGGCTCTGGGTCAACGGTGAGCTGCGGCAGGACGGGCACACCGGGCAGATGATCTTCCCGATCCTGCCGGTGCTGCGCTACATCAGCCAGTTCATGGTGCTGGAGCCCGGCGACGTGGTCACCACCGGCACCCCGGCGGGCGTCACCATGGGCCGGCCGGGCACCGCGTTCCTGCAGCCCGGCGACGTGATGGAGCTGGCGGTCACCGGGCTCGGTCGGCAGCGGCAGGTGCTGGGCAAGGCCTGACGGCCGGTCGGCCGGGCCGGGGGGCGTCGGCCGGGCCCGGCCGGACGGTCAGCGGCCGATCCGCAGCGTGCCGAGGCGGGCCAGCAGCGCGGCGGCGCGCCCGTCCGGCGCCTCCAGGGCCAGCAGCCCGGTCAGCACCTCGGCGCTCTGCGGATCGTGCGCGGCGGTGGCCGCGGTCATCGCCACGAACTCGTCCACCAGCCAGTCGCGCAACTGGGCGGGCGGGATCTGCCTGCCCTCGTCCAGCCAGCTGAGCGAGGAGGCCTCGACCACCGAGATCCAGGAGCGCACCAGCAGGGTGAGCCGGGGCCCCGGCTCGGCCACGCCCATGTAGCGCAGGGTGCGCCGCAGCGCCGCCCGGCGCACCTTGTCCACGATCGCGCTGGTCCGCGCGGTCTCCACCACCGAGCCGCCGCGCAGCAGCGCGCCGTAGCCGGCGTCGTGTTCGGCGACGAAGGAGAAGTAGCCGTCCAGCACCGAGCCGAGCTGCTCGGTCGGGGTGCCGCGCGGCGGGACCGTGAAGCGGCTGATCAGCTCCTCGGCCGCGCTGCTCAGCGCCGCCTCGTAGAGCTGCTGCTTGCCGCCGGCGAAGTAGCGGTAGACCAGCGGCCGGGAGGCGCCGGAGGCCTCGGCCACGTCGTCCAGGCTCACCTCGTCCGGCGGGCGGGTGCTGAAAAGCTCCAGTGCCACGGCGATCAGCTGCTCGCGGCGCTGCTGGACCGGCAGCCGCCGGTAGCCGGCCCGCCGGGGCCGCTCGGCGGGTCCGGCGGCCGCGACCGGAGCCGGACCAGGGGCGGGCGAGGTGCTGGGCGCGGCCGGCTCGGTGGCGTTCATGGCGGTCAGCGTAGTGCGCAACCGGGTCGGCGGGACCCCGCGCGGCGGGTCGGATCGCGCAGGCCGGCCCCCGCCGCCGATCTCGTAAGCCGGGTTCCGGAAAGGGGGTTGCAAAGCGTCCGGGCTGCGAAAAGATGGCCCGATGGCTTCCGAACCGAATCCCGCCACCGACGCCCGCACGCCGCGCACCATCGCGGACGCCTACGTCCAGGCCCTTTCCGACCTCGACCCGCTGACCGCGGTCTACCTCGGACTCAACCCGGAGGACGACCGCCTCCCCGACCTGTCGCCGGCCGGCCGCGCCGCCGTCGCCGACCTCGCCCGCCGCACGCTGGCCGAACTCGACGAGGTGGAGGCGCGGGCGGCCGATCCGAGCGCCACCGCCGAAGCCCGGGAGGCCGAGCGCCGCTGCGCCCGACTGCTGCGCGAGCGGCTGACCGCGGAGCTGGCGGTGCACGAGGCGGGTGAGGACCTGCGCGCGCTGCGCAACCTCGGCTCGCCGCTGCACGACACCCGCGAGATCTTCACCCTGCTGCCCACCGGGACCGAGGACGACTGGGCCCGGCTCGGTCGGCGGCTGGCCCGCTTCCCGCTGGCCGTCCAGCAGTACCGGGCCACCCTGGCCGAGGGCGTCGAGCGCGGCCTGCTGGCCGGGCCGCGGCAGGTCGAGACGGTGATCGGACAGGTCGCCGAGTGGCTGGCCCCCGACCCGGGCGCCGACGAGGCGGGCAAGGAGGCCGGCTGGTTCGGCGCCCTGGTCGCCCCGGCCCCCGAGGGCCTGCGGGCCGAGCTGACCGGCCACGCGCTGGCCGCTTCCGCCGAACTGGCCGTGCTGCGCGACTGGCTGGTCGAGGTCTACACGCCGGCCGCCGCCGGCACCCCCGACGCGGTGGGCCGCGAGCGCTACCTGCGCTGGGTGCGGCTGTGGAACGGCGCGGACCTGGACCTGGACGAGGCTTACCGGTGGGCCTGGACCGAGTTCCACGACCTCGCGGGGCAGATGGCCGTCGAGGCCGGGAAGGTACTGCCCGGCAGCACGCCGATGGAGGCGATGCGCTGGCTGGAGACCGAGGGACCCTCGATCGAGGGTCCCGAGGCGGCCCGCCAGTACCTGCAGGGCCTGATGGACCAGGCGATCCGCGACCTGCAGGGCGCCCACTTCGACCTGGCCGAGCCGATCACCCGGGTCGAGTCCATGCTGGCCCCGGCCGGCACCGCCAGCGCTCCTTACTACTCGGCTCCCTCGCTGGACTTCAGCCGCCCCGGCCGGACCTGGCTGCCGGTGATGGGCCGGGAGACCTTCCCGACCTGGGACCTGGTCAGCACCTGGTACCACGAGGGCGTCCCCGGCCACCACCTGCAGCTCGCGCAGTGGAACTACGTGGCGGGCAGCCTCTCCACCTACCAGGTCAGCCTGGGCGGGGTGAGCGCCAACCTGGAGGGCTGGGCGCTCTACGCCGAACGCCTGATGGACGAGCTCGGCTACCTGACCGACCCCGGCCACCGGCTCGGCTACCTCAACGCCCAGATGCTGCGGGCGCTGCGGGTGATCCTGGACATCGGCATGCACGTGGGCCTGGAGTTCCCGGCCGACTCGCCGTTCCACCCCGGCGAGCTGATGACCCCGGAGCTGGGCCGCGAGTTCTTCGGCAGCTACTGCGGGCTGGCCACCGAGATGCTGGACAGCGAGCTGGTCCGCTACCTCGGCATGCCGGGGCAGGCGATCGGCTACAAGCTCGGCGAGCGCGCCTGGCTGCGCGGCCGGGCGGCGGCGCGGGCGGCGCACGAGGCGCGCGGCGAGGAGTTCGACCTCAAGGCCTGGCACATGGCGGCGCTCTCCCAGGGCTCGCTCGGGCTGGACGACCTGGAGGCGGTGCTCGCCGAACTGTGACCCGGACGGGGCCCGCCAACCACCCAGGCGGGTCCCGCCGCATTTGTTAAAAATTGCACAAAACATCCAGGTTTATTCGGTTTTGTTCCGCCCTCTGCTTGCCCTGCCCCCGACCGCGAGCTTCGCTGGAGAGAAGTGCCGTTCGCGCACGCCGACGGCACCCCCGTCCGGAAGGCTCCTACCGTGTCCGCGCAACCCGCCCTGGCAGACTCGGGGCCGGACCCCCGCCGCTGGCGGGCGTTGGCCGTGATCGCCGTCGCTCAGCTGATGATCGTGCTCGACATCACGATCGTGAACATCGCCCTGCCATCCGCCCAGCGTGACCTGGGCATCTCCAACGCTGACCGGCAATGGGTGATCACCGCGTACACCCTGGCCTTCGGCGGCCTGCTGCTGCTCGGCGGCCGACTCGGGGACCTCTACGGCCGCAAACGCACCTTCATGATCGGCCTGCTGGGGTTCGCCGCCGCCTCCGCGCTCGGCGGTTCCTCGGTCTCCGGCGAGATGCTCTTCGCCTCCCGCGCACTCCAGGGCGCCTTCGGCGCGCTGCTGGCGCCCTCGGCCCTCGGCCTGCTCTCCACCACCTTCTCCAGCGCCGCGCCCAAGGAGCGGGCCACCGCCTTCGGCATCTTCGGCGGGATCGCCGGTGGCGGCTCCGCGATCGGCTTCATCGCCGGCGGGCTGCTGACCGAGTACCTGAGCTGGCGCTGGTGCCTGTTCGTCAACGTGCCGATCGCGCTCTGCGCGGCCCTGGGCGCCTTCCGGGTGCTGCACCGCGACCACATCGGCAAGGGCGCCCGGATCCCGCTCGACCTGCGCGGCGTCTTCCTCGGCTGCGGCGGACTGCTGGCGATCGTCTACGGCACCTCGGAGGCCGAGTCGCGCGGCTGGAGCTCCTCGCTGGTGCTGGCCTGCCTGGCCCTGGGCGGCGCCATGCTGATCGCCTTCGTCTTCGCCGAGAAGCACAGCGACCACGCGCTGCTGCCGATCCACATCGTCGCCGACCGCAACCGCGGTGGTGCGGCGCTCTCGGTCGGGCTGTCCGTGGTCGGCCTGTTCGGCCTCTTCCTCTTCCTCACCTACTACCTGCAGGTGGTCAAGGGCTACTCGCCACTGAAGACCGGCATCGCGTTCCTGCCGATGACCGTGGCGATCGTCTCCAGCTCCACGGGCCTGGCCGCCCGGCTGATGAACCGGGTGCCCTCGCGCAACCTGATCGTGCCCGGCCTGCTGCTCGCGGCCGGCGGGATGGCCTGGCTGACCCAGCTGAAGGTGGGCAGCAGCTACGTGAGCACGGTGCTGCCCGCCGAGATCCTGCTCGGCGTCGGCATGGGCCTGGTCTTCATGCCCTCGATGAGCCTGGCCACCCTGGGGGTGGCGCCACGCGAGACGGGTGCCGCCTCGGCCACCATCAACTCCGCCCAGCAGGTGGGCGGATCGATCGGTACCGCGCTGCTCAACACCATCGCGGCCACCGCGACCACGGCCTATCTGGTGGGCCGGAACGCGAGCAGCCACCTGGTCCAGAACACCGCCAGCGTGCACGGCTACACCGTGGCCACCACGGTCGCGCTCGCCATCCTGCTGGTCGCGGCGGTGCTCGCCTTCTTCATGGTCGACCACAGACCCGCCCCCGAGGAGGCAACCGGCGAAGACACCGAGGCAACGGTGCGGGCGGCGGCCTGAGCGCGCCCCCCGCGCGGAATCGCTGACGGGATTCGCTCCTGCCCGGGGCTTCTCCCGCCACGAACTGTCCGCCATC
Source organism: Kitasatospora sp. NBC_01266 (assembly GCF_036242395.1). NCBI lineage: Bacteria > Bacillati > Actinomycetota > Actinomycetes > Kitasatosporales > Streptomycetaceae > Kitasatospora > Kitasatospora sp. NBC_01266. Next base: position 5,431,249 of record NZ_CP108458.1, read on the forward strand.
ATGGTCACTGGCCGTCGGGCGTCCGCCGGCCGGTGGATTCTCACAAGGCTCTCAGTCGCGGATCATCACGTTTCCAATGAGGCGGGAGATAGTCATCACGTAGCCGAGACGCCCCGGAGGCGTTGACCAGCCGGCCGACCAGGCCGCCGTAGCGGGCAGGAGCACCGTCCTGATGACCAGTCAGCAGCCCGGCCACCGCAGGCAGCAGAACCGTCGTCCCGTCCCCCGTCCCGTAGTCCTGGCAGCCTCGCTCGGCATCGCCCTGCTGATCGCCATCACGTGCGTCAGCCTGATCACCGCGCGGGCGATCGCCTCACCGCGGGCCGCGAGCGTCGTGGGCAAGGCCAAGGCACTCCAGGGGACGAAGGCCGCCGCCACGCCGACCCCGACCCCGACTCCGTCCCCCGCGGCCCCGACCGGCCCGCAGTCCACCACGGCCTCGCCGCTGGCCCAGCTGCCGCCGCTGAACACGTCGACGCCGTCCCCGGCACCCACGCCGACGCCGACGCCGACTCCCACCCCGACGCCGACGCCCACCCCGTCCCCGACGGACACCGACACCGCCGCCGACCGTTCGGGCCCCGCCCTCGACACCACGGCCACCGCCCCCTCCGGTCCCGAGACCGACCGGGTCGGCGCCCTGTTCAGCGGCAGCGCCACCGACGGCAACCACTTCTGCACGGCGAGCGTGGTGCAGAGCCCCACCCGCAACCTGATCGTCACCGCCGCCCACTGCGTGAGCAGCACCAACGGCCTGGTCTTCGCCCCCGCCTTCCGCAACGGCCAGACCCCGTACGGCGTCTGGCAGGTCACCCAGATCTACACCACCAACGGCTGGAACCAGAGCCAGGACCCCGACCAGGACTTCGCCATCCTCAAGGTCGCCCCCCTCAACGGCAAGCAGATCCAGGACGTGGTCGGCGGCAACCCGCTGGGCCTCAACGAGTCCTTCAGCGCCACCGTCCGCCTCTACGGCTACCCCAACACCAGCGACGCCCCCATCCTCTGCTCCAACGCCACCACCCAGGAAGCCAGTTACCAGCGCCAGATCGCCTGCCCCGGCTACCCCAGCGGCACCAGCGGCGGCCCCTGGATCAACACCGCCGACGGCAACCTCATCGGCGTCATCGGCGGCTACCAGCAGGGCGGCAACTCGCCGGACGTCTCGTACAGCGCGTACTTCGACTCGACCATCGGGAACCTGTACAACCTGGCGGTCTCGTCCTCGGGGTGACGGGAGCGCGATGAACGAAGGCCCGGGTCGGCTGACCCGGGCCTTCGCGTCTCTGCCGTACGACGCTCAAGCGATGCGCGGCCCCTTGCCCGCCTCGACCTCGAGGAACGTCACCTGCACCGCGCTCAGGTACCGCTCCCGCTCGGCCAGGAACGTCACGGTGTGCGGCTGCCGCTCATGCGCCTCGAAGGCTGCCCGGTCAGCGTAGAGCTCGTAGAAGACCCGGACGTCGGGCTCGTCCGGGACGGAGTGGACGACGTAGGCGAGCGTGCCCGCCTCGTGCTCCTTGATGCCGGGGAGCGTGCGCGCCACCAGGGCGTCGAACCCCGCCGCGGCCTCCCGGTCGCGCAGCTCGAAGCGGACGACCAGACCGAAACCACTGCTCATCGGACCCTCTCCACGGCGGATTTCACGCGTCGAAGTCGTACTCCAGCACATAGGACGCCGCGTCGAGCACCATTTCGTTGACCTCGACCGCCCGTCCGCCTGCGGCATACGCGGTGCGGCAGACCAGGACCACCGGCGTGCCCGCGCTCAACTCCAGCCGGGCGCTCTCCTCCTGGGTGGGCATCCGGGAGCGGATCTCCTCGCGGAAGTGCACCGGCTTCGCGCCGATCTCGGCGAGGCGGGCGTAGCTGCCGCCCGGGCCGGTGTCCGGCTGCGTGATGGCGGTACCCGCGACCAGCGAGGCCGGCAGGTGCGAGGTGGAGAGCAGGACCGGCTTGCCGTCGAGCACGAAGCGCCGATGCCGGACACAGCTCGCCTCACCCGGCTCCATGCCCAGCACGCCGGCGATCAGCTCCGGCGCCGGCTGTTCGGAGACCGCGACCTGGTCGACGACCAGCGTGCGGTTCTCGATGTCCGCCGACCAGATGGACCGGCCCGATCCCCACTGGCCCTCGGCCAGGCGCTGGATGCTCCGACGGCCGATCCGGATGAGGAACTCGCGAACGAACACCCCGGAGCCCTTGCGGGCTTCGGCGAGGCCCTCGGCCTGGAGTACCCCGAGCGCCTGGCGGGCTGTCATCCGTGCGACCCCGTAGGTGTCCATCAGGTCGTTCTCGCCCGGGAGGCGGTCGCCCGCTCGGTACTGGCCGGACTCGATGGCGGCCCTGAGTGCATCGGCGATCTTGCGGTACTTGGGCTGCTTCTCGCCGGTGGCGGCCATGACTCTCCTCGGTGATCTCCGGACATCGTAGGACCGCACCGCGGGTGAGGTCGGCCACTTGCGGGTGATTGACATCTCTAGACAAGTTGGCTTCTCTAGAGAAGCTGCATCAAGTCTGGAGGTTCTGATGGCCGAAGCCGCCACGCAATCGAATGCCGTCCCCTACATCACCGCCTGGAGCGCCGAGCAGTACGCCCGCTACGAGGTCGTCGCCCACCCCGCAGGCGGTATCGCCTACCGCGACGAGGTTCCGCACGACCGAGACGCCGACGGCATCCTCTGGGCTCGCATGACACTCGGTCGCGGCCGGGGCCGTCCGGACTTCGGCCGCGTCCACACCGGCCGCCAGCGACGGGCGATGCGCGCGCTGCTCTGCCAGGTCTGCGGTGGGCCGGCCAGCCGTACCGGGGATGGTGTCCTCTGGCTGCTCAAGGACGACCGCGCCGACTGGCCCGGCTGGCCCGAGGGCATGGCCGCCACCCATCCGCCGGTCTGCCTCGGCTGTGCGGACACTGCCGCCCGGCGCTGCCCGCATCTGCGGGGTGGCTGTGTGGCCGTGCGGGAACGGGAGTTCGGGACGCACGGTGTGTACGGCGGTCGCTACCGGCCCGCCGCGCCGTCGCCGCGCGCCGTCACCGACGTGATCGCCGGGGTGGACGACCCGCGTGCCCGTTGGATCCTCGCCACCCAGCTGGTCCGGGTGCTGCGCGACTGCTCGTTCGTCGACCTTCGGCTGAGCAGGGCTGCCTGATCTCTCGTCAGCTGGATCCCGGCGCGACCGGAGAACGCTCCGAACATGACGAAGGCCCAGGTCACTTGACCTGGGCCTCAATCAGCACTTCTTGCGAAGTGCCCCCGGTAGGATTCGAACCTACGCACCCGCCTCCGGAGGGCGGTGCTCTATCCCCTGAGCTACGGGGGCCTGCTGGGTGTTTCCCGCCGCATCGCTGCGACGGGAAGAACATTACCAGCTCGGGGGCGTGCTCCGTGCAGGGGTCTCCCGCGCCCGCTCCGGCCCCGCCCGCCGACCTCCGCAAAGCCCGGACGCGCGCCCTCCTCCCGCCTTACCCTCGAGGGGTGTCGGGAGGCGTGTCGGGGCGGGTTCTCGTGGTGGACGACAGCGAGGTGATCCGTCAGCTGATCAGGGTCAACCTGGAGCTGGAGGGCTTCGAGGTGGTGACCGCGGCCGACGGTGCCGAGTGCCTGGAGGTGGTCCGCCGGGTGCGGCCGGACGTGGTGACGCTCGACGTGATGATGCCCCGGCTGGACGGGCTGCGGACGGCGGCACGGTTGCGGGCCGAGCAGCACACGGCGGGGTTGCCGATCGCGATCGTGAGCGCGTGCACGCCGGCGGATCTGGACCGGGGGGAGTCGGTCGGGGTGGACGGGTATCTCGGCAAGCCGTTCGATCCGGCGGATCTGGTGGCGCTGGTGCACCGGCTGATGGCCATCAAGGAGAACGGGCGGAACGGTGGAATGACCTTCGGCGGCGGTGACGTTCGCTTGTAGCGAACACCCCGGCTCCGACCCGTGCGTCCCAACCGGCAAACCGAGTGGCGGTCCGGTGCCCCCTCTCGCCTAGGCTTGGGCGCGTGACACCCGCAGAGCTCTCCCAGGCAGTCCAGGTCGCCGTGCGCGCCGCCGTTGAGGCGGGCGAGCTGTCCGTCGACGTCCCCGAGACGGTGACGGTCGAGCGACCCAAGAACCGCGACCACGGCGACTACGCCACCAACGTGGCGCTCCAGCTCGCCAAGCCGGCCGGCAAGCCGCCGCGCGCGGTCGCCGAGCTGGTCGCCGCCCGACTGCGAGAGCTGCCCGGCGTCGCCAAGGTGGACATCGCCGGGCCGGGCTTCCTCAACATCACGCTGGACGCCGCCACCCAGGGCGAGCTGGCCCGCAGCATCGTCGAGGCCGGCCAGGCGTACGGCCGCAACGAAGCGCTCAAGGGCCTGAAGATCAACCTGGAGTTCGTCTCCGCCAACCCGACCGGCCCGATCCACATCGGCGGCGTCCGCTGGGCGGCGGTCGGCGACTCGCTCGCGCGCATCCTCAAGGCCACCGGCGCGGACGTCACCACCGAGTACTACCTGAACGACGCCGGCGTGCAGATCTCCAAGTTCGCCGCCTCCCTGCAGGCCGCCGCGAACGGCCGGCCGGTCCCGGCCGACGGCTACGTCGGCGAGTACATCGCGGACATCGCCAAGGCGATCACCGACAGCGTGCCGGGCGTCCTCGAGCTGCCCGAGGACGAGCAGCTCCACGCCTTCCGGGTGCACGGTCTGCAGCTGATGGTGGCCGAGATCAAGCGCTCGATGGACGAGTTCGGCACCCACTTCGACACCTGGTTCTCCGAGAAGTCGCTGCACGACTCCGGCGCGGTCACCAAGTCGATCGAGCGGCTGCGCGAGCAGGGCCACGTCTTCGACCAGGACGGCGCGATCTGGCTGCGTACCACCGACTTCGGTGACGACAAGGACCGCGTGCTGATCAAGGCCGACGGCGAGACCACCTACTTCGCCGCCGACGCCGCCTACTACCTCAGCAAGCGTGACCGCGGTTCCGAGGTGAGCGTCTACATGCTGGGCGCCGACCACCACGGCTACGTCAACCGGCTGAAGGCCATCGCGGCCTGCGCGGGCGACGACATGAACCGCAACATCGAGGTCAAGATCGGCCAGTTCGTCAAGATGCTGCGCGATGGTGAGGAGGTCCGCATGTCCAAGCGGGCCGGCAACATCATCACCATCGACGACGTGGTCGACTGGATCGGCGTGGACGCCGCGCGGTACACGCTGAGCCGCTCCTCCACCGACTCCACGATCACGCTCGACATCAACGTGCTGACCAGCCAGACCAACGAGAACCCGGTCTACTACGTCCAGTACGCGCACACCCGGATGTGCGGCGTGGCCCGCAAGGCCGCCGAGCTGGGCGTCGACAAGGGCGCGGCCGCCGAGTTCAGGCCCGAGCTGCTGGCCACCGAGTGGGAGAACGACATCCTCGGCGCGCTGGGCGAGTTCCCGCGCGTGGTCGCCACAGCGGGCGAGCTGCGCGAGCCCCATCGAGTGGCCCGCTACCTGGAGGACCTGGCCGGCCGCTACCACCGGCTGTACGAGAACTGCCAGTTCCTGCCCAAGGGCGACGAGGAGCTGACCGACACCCACCGGGCCCGGCTCTGGCTGGTCGAGGCGACCAAGACCGTCCTGGCCAACGGCCTCGCGCTGCTCGGCGTCTCCGCCCCCGAGCGGATGTAGCAACCACGGCGCGGGCGCCGGTCCTCCGGCGCCCGCGCACCCCGCCCCACGAGAGAGAGCGCCGCACCATGAGCCGCTCCGCGCACCCCGCAGGTCCCCGGCACGGTGACGTGCTGCCCGAGGGCCACTACCTGGCCCCGCCGAGCGACCTGAACGCACTGGACCCCAAGGTCTGGTCCCGGACGGTCACCCGGGACGCGAACGGGGTGGCCACCGTCGGCGGGATCACGGTCACGGCGCTCGCCGCCGAGTTCGGCACCCCGGCCTACGTGCTGGACGAGGCCGACTTCCGGGCCCGGGCCCGGGCCTGGCACCGCGCGTTCGGGGCCGAGGGCGTGGCGGCCGACGTCTACTACGCGGGCAAGGCCTTCCTCTCCAAGGCCGTGGTCCGCTGGCTGCACGAGGAGGGGCTGAGCGTCGACGTGTGCAGCCCCGGCGAGCTGGCGGTGGCGCTGGCCGCCGGGATGCCGCCGGAGCGGATCGCGCTGCACGGCAACAACAAGTCGGTCGCCGAGCTGGAGCAGGCGGTCAAGGCCGGGGTCGGCCACATCGTGATCGACTCCACGCTGGAGATCGAGCGGCTGGCCGAGATCGCCGAGCGGCAGGGAGTCCGCCAGCCGGTGCTGATCCGGGTGACGGTGGGCGTCGAGGCGCACACCCACGAGTTCATCGCCACCGCGCACGAGGACCAGAAGTTCGGCTTCTCGCTCGCCCAGGGCTCGGCCGCGCGGGCGGTCCGGGACGTGCTGGGCCGCGACAGCCTGGAACTGCGCGGCCTGCACTCGCACATCGGCTCGCAGATCTTCGACACCGCCGCCTTCGAGGTCGCCGCCCACCGGGTGGTCGCGCTGCTCGCCCGGATCCGCGACGAGCACGGCGTCGAGCTGCCGGAGATCGACCTCGGTGGGGGCCTGGGCATCGCGTACACCAGCGAGGACGACCCGCGCGAGCCGGGGGAGATCGCCACCGCGCTGGCCGAGATCGTTCGCCGCGAGTGCGCGGCCAAGGAGCTCGCCACCCCGCGCCTGAGCGTGGAGCCGGGCCGGGCGATCGTGGGTCCGACCGCCTTCACGCTCTACCGGGTCGGCACGGTCAAGCCGCTGCCGGGGCTGCGCACCTACGTCAGCGTGGACGGCGGGATGTCGGACAACATCCGCACCGCGCTCTACGACGCCGACTACTCGGTGGCGCTGGTCTCCCGGACCAGCCAGGCCGAGCCGATGCTGGTGCGGGTGGTCGGCAAGCACTGCGAATCGGGTGACATCGTGGTCCGGGACGCCTTCCTGCCCGCCGATCTGACGCCCGGTGACCTGATCGCGGTGCCGGCCACCGGCGCCTACTGCCGCTCGATGGCGAGCAACTACAACCACGCCCTGCGGCCGCCGGTGCTGGCGGTCGCGGACGGCGCGGCGCGGGTGATCGTACGGCGCGAGACGGAAGAGGATCTCCTGCGTCTCGATATCGGATGACGGAAATCCTGTCTCGGATCTTGAGACACCCGTAGATCTTTCCGCATTGTCCCCGAGACTGGAACCAGCCAAATCCGGCGGCTCGCCGAAATGCCGTCGGAAACGAGATGGATGAGCGGAGTCGGATGATGCGTACGCGGCCGCTGAAGGTGGCGTTGCTGGGCTGTGGTGTGGTGGGCTCCGAGGTGGCGCGCATCATGACGACAGACGCCGCCGACCTCGCCGCGCGGATCGGCGCGCCGGTCGAGCTCGCCGGCATCGCGGTCCGCCGGGCCGGCCGTCCCCGTCCGGGCGTCCCCGAGCACCTGATCACCACCGACGCCGAGGCGCTGGTCAAGCGCGGTGACATCGACGTGGTGATCGAGGTGGTCGGCGGCATCGAGCCGTCCAAGCACCTCATCCTCGCCGCGTTCGGGCACGGTGCCTCGGTGGTCAGCGCCAACAAGGCGCTGCTCGCCAAGGACGGTGCCCAGCTGCACGCCGCCGCCGCCGAGGCCGGGGTGGACCTGTACTACGAGGCCGCGGTGGCCGGCGCGATCCCGCTGATCCGCCCGCTGCGCGAGTCGCTGGCCGGCGACCGGGTCAACCGGGTGCTCGGCATCGTCAACGGGACCACCAACTTCATCCTCGACAAGATGGACACCACCGGCGCCGGCTACTCGGAGGCGCTGGAGGAGGCCACCGCGCTCGGTTACGCCGAGGCCGACCCGACCGCCGACGTGGAGGGCTTCGACGCGGCCGCCAAGGCCGCGATCCTGGCCGGCATCGCCTTCCACACCAAGGTCACCGCCGCGGACGTCTACCGCGAGGGCCTCACCGAGGTGACCGCCGCCGACATCGCCAGCGCCAAGGCGATGGGCTGCGTGGTCAAGCTGCTGGCGATCTGCGAGCGGGCCGCCGACGGCGAGTCGGTCACCGCCCGGGTGCACCCGGCGATGATCCCGCTCAGCCACCCGCTGGCCTCGGTCCGCGAGGCCTACAACGCGGTCTTCGTCGAGGCCGAGGCGGCCGGCCGGCTGATGTTCTACGGGCCGGGCGCGGGCGGCGCGCCGACCGCCTCCGCGGTGCTCGGCGACCTGGTCGCGGTCTGCCGCAACAGGCTCGGCGGCGCCACCGGCCCCGGCCACTCGGTCTACACCCAGCTGCCGGCCAAGCCGATGGACCAGGTCATCACCCGCTACCACGTCAGCCTGGACGTGGACGACCGCGCGGGCGTGCTGGCCCAGGTGGCCTCGGTCTTCGCCGAGCACGGGGTCTCCATCGACACGGTGCGCCAGCAGGGCCGCGACGGCGACGCCTCGCTGGTCGTGGTGACCCACCGGGCCACCGACGCCGCGCTGTCGGCGACCGTGGACAAGCTCCGTGCGCTGGACAGCGTGCGGGATGTGGCCAGCATCATGCGGGTTGAAGGGGAATGACAGCCATGAACGCCGTGATCGACAAGGTCGGTGGCCGGACCCACCAGTGGCGCGGAATCATCGAGGAGTACCGCGACCGCCTGCCGGTGGACGCGAGCACGCCGGTGGTCACCCTGCTGGAGGGCGGCACGCCCCTGGTCCGCGCCCAGGTGCTCTCCGAGAAGACCGGCTGTGACGTCTACCTCAAGGTCGAGGGCGCCAACCCGACCGGTTCCTTCAAGGACCGGGGCATGACGATGGCGATCTCCAAGGCGAAGGCCGACGGCGCCCAGGCCGTGATCTGCGCCTCCACCGGCAACACCTCGGCCTCGGCCGCCGCCTACGCGGTCCGGGCCGGCCTGGTCTGCGCGGTGCTGGTGCCGCAGGGCAAGATCGCGCTGGGCAAGATGGGCCAGGCGCTGGTGCACGGCTCGAAGATCCTCCAGGTGGACGGAAACTTCGACGACTGCCTCACCCTGGCGCGTGAACTGTCCGAGAACTACCCCGTCGCGCTGGTGAACTCGGTGAACCCGGTGCGGATCGAGGGTCAGAAGACGGCCGCCTTCGAGATCGTCGACATGCTCGGCGACGCCCCCGACATCCACGTGCTGCCGGTCGGCAACGCGGGCAACATCACCGCCTACTGGAAGGGCTACCGCGAGTACGCGGCGGACGGTCTGGCCACCCGCAAGCCCCGGATGTGGGGCTTCCAGGCCTCCGGCTCGGCCCCGATCGTGGACGGCGCCCCGGTGCTCAAGCCGCAGACCATCGCCACCGCGATCCGGATCGGCAACCCGGCCTCCTGGGGCTTCGCCGAGGCGGCCCGGGACGAGTCGGGCGGTCTGATCGACAAGGTGACCGACCGTCAGATCCTGTCCGCCTACCGGCTGTTGGCGGCGCGCGAGGGCGTCTTCGTGGAGCCGTCCTCGGCCGCCAGCGTGGCCGGCCTGCTGGCCAAGGTGGAGGCCGGACTGGTCGACCCGGGCCAGCGGATCGTCTGCACGGTGACCGGCAACGGCCTCAAGGACCCGGACTGGGCGGTGGCCGGTGCGCCGCAGCCGCAGGTGGTCCCGGTCAGCGCCGAGGCGGCCGCGGTACGGCTGGGGCTGCTGGACTGACGCTCCGTCGAGCGCGTTCGACCCGGATGGGCCGGTCCTGCGGGATCGGCCCATCCGGCGCGCCGGGGGTGCCCCGAAAGGGGGTGTGCGGTCCACTGCCCCGAAGTGGATGAGTAACTGCCCCGCTGTCGCTTTCGTTGTTGTTTGCGTTGTCCTTTGACGCACTGATGATGTCCGTTTGTGTTGCCAATTCCGGCTGGATTCCGGCCATAACCTGCAACACGGTAGATCGAGAGGGAGCGGGGTGTACCGCTGTGGAACCTCTCTTCGATACGCTGGACCATGGCGGTGTGGCACATGCCAATGACTCGGCCGTTGCCCCGCGGGGCGGGCCCCCGCCGCACGCAGCGTATTGACCCTCGCCGCCGTACCACCGCAGGGCCCCACGACGGGCCTGCCTCACTCCTCAGGAGAGTCCACCGCATGGCCCCTCCCGCGTTCCGTGCCGCCGCCGTCCGGGTACGGGTCCCCGCGACCAGCGCCAACCTGGGTCCGGGCTTCGACGCCTTCGGACTCGCCCTGGGCCTGTACGACGACATCGTGGTCCGGGTCGCCGACTCCGGGCTGACCGTGGACATCGCGGGGGAGGGCGCCGAGACACTCGCCCGCGACGAGCGCCACCTGGTGGTCCGCGCGATGCGCGCGGCCTTCGACCGGCTGGGCGGGCAGCCGCGCGGCCTCGAAGTGGTCTGCGCCAACCGGATACCGCACGGGCGCGGCCTGGGCTCCTCCTCGGCCGCGATCTGCGCGGGCATCGTCGCCGCCCGCGCCGTCACCATCGGCGGCCCCGCCGCCCTCGACGATGCCGCGATGCTGGCCCTCGCCTCCGAGTTGGAGGGTCACCCGGACAACGTCGCCGCCTGTCTGGCGGGTGGGTTCACCATCGCCTGGACCGATGAGGACCGGGCCAGGGCGGTCCGCCTCGACCCGGCCGCCGAGGTGGTCCCGGTGGTCTTCGTCCCGGCCACCGAGGTGCTCACCGAGACCGCGCGCGGCCTGCTGCCGAAGACCGTCCCGCTGGCCGACGCGGCTGCCAACGCCGGCCGCTCCGCACTGCTCGTGGAGGCGCTGACCAGGCGCCCCGAGCTGCTGCTCGCCGCCACCGAGGACCGGCTGCACCAGGACTACCGCGCCGCCGCGATGCCGGACAGCGCCGCCCTGGTGGCCGCGCTGCGCTCGGAGGGCGTGCCCGCGGTGATCTCCGGCGCGGGTCCCACCGTGCTCGCGCTGACCGACGAGGCCGGCGCCGACAAACTGCTGCAGTTCGCGGGAGAGTCGTTCGCCGCCCACCGGCTTCGGCTCGACCGTGACGGAGCGGGCGTCCTGCCGTTGGACGGATGACCGTTGCGGCAGGCCGGACCGTGCGCTACCGGCGCGGTCGGCTACCGCACGGCCGTGCGCCCAACCGGTCGGCGCGACGGACACGATTGGCAAGCAGCAGGCTGGGGAATGTGTGAGGGGGTCGGTAGTGTTAACCTCAATGCTGCATCAGGCGCCCCGCGGGGCCCGGTGCACCGCGTCCCCCTCCTCTGAGCCCGCTTTCGCGGGGTCACGGCGTTGTCGGGGACCACGATTCTCCGGGAGCCCGCCACAGCGCGTACGCAGCCTGCCTGCGCGATTGCGGTCGCATCCCGAAGCCGTGTCGGATCCTGACCCCCACCCGCCTGGGCCGGCCTCCAGCTGAGGCCGGGCGGCCGGAGCGCGGGAGACCGTCACGCGACGGGGGCCCGGGTTTCGCAGGCAGCGCGGGCGGCATGCGGTGCTGTTTCGACTGGCCGCCGCCGTGCCTTTTCGCTCCACCGTGCCTCGTGCACCGCACTTCGCACCTCTCCCCCCAGCCGGCCCCGCCGTGGTGGAGGGACTACCGCATCGGACCTGTGCACAGCAGAGCCCAGGTCAGACAGCACAACCGGTCGCCGAGCCAGACAGGCCGACGTCCGCTCCAGGGAAGGACCCTTAGTGAGCGACACCACCGATCTGATGGGCGCGCGCCCGGACGCCGACGCGACGGACGCGCCCGCCGCCCCCGCGGCGCCGGCCAAGCGCCGCCGTACCGCTGCCGCAGGCCTTGACGGTCTGGTCCTGGCCGAGCTGCAGAAGCTCGCCTCGACGCTCGGCATCAGCGGTACCGGGCGGATGCGCAAGAGCCAGCTCATCGAGGCCATCAAGGAGAAGAGCGGCGGCGACCCGCTGCTCGCCTCCGCCGGCGCTGCGGCGCCGGCCAAGGCGGCCAAGGAGAGTGCCCCCGCCGCCACCGAGCCGGCCGAGAAGCCGGCTCGCCGGACCCGGGCCGCAGCCGCCCCCGCGGCCGCCGCCGAGGCGCCGGCCCAGATCGAGATCCCGGGCCAGGCGGCCCCCGAGACCGCCGCTCCGGCGCGGGCCGAGCGCGGCCGTCGCCGGGCCACCGCCGCCGCCGGTGCCCCCACGGCTCCGGTCGCCGCCGCTGCCGCCGAGGCCCCCACCGCCACCGCGGTGGAGACCGCCGCCGAGCCGGCCGAGGCCAGGACCGAGGTCCGCACCGAGCAGACCCGCACCTCCGAGGGCCGCGAGGACCAGCGCGAGGGCCGCCGCGACCGCCGTGAGCGCCGCGAGCGCGGTGAGCAGCGCACCGAGACCGTTGAGGGCGAGGGCGGCGACGGCCGCGAGTCGCGTCGTGACCGGCGCAACCGCCGGGACCGCGCCGACCGCCGGGACGGCGGCCAGCAGGGTGCCCAGCAGCCGGCCGCGCAGCAGCCCGCCGCCGCCCAGCAGCAGCAGCCCGCCGCGCAGCAAGGCGGCTACGACGACGACGAGTTCGGCGACGGTCGGCGCGGCCGCCGGGGCCGCTACCGCGACCGCAACCGGCGCGGGCGCCGCGACGGCTTCGAGGGCGCCGTGGCCGAGCCGCAGGTGGGCGACGACGATGTGCTGATCCCCGTCGCGGGCATCCTGGACATCCTGGACAACTACGCCTTCGTGCGCACCTCCGGCTACCTGCCGGGCTCGAACGACGTCTACGTCTCGCTCGCCCAGGTCCGCAAGAACGGCCTGCGCAAGGGTGACGCGATCACCGGTGCGGTGCGCCAGCCGCGCGACGGCGAGCGCCGCGAGAAGTTCAACGCCATGGTGCGGCTGGACTCGGTGAACGGCATGGACCCGGAGAGCGGTCGCAACCGCCCCGAGTTCGGCAAGCTCACCCCGCTCTACCCGCAGGAGCGGCTGCGCCTGGAGACCGACCCAGGCGTGCTGACCACCCGGATCATCGACCTGGTGTCGCCGATCGGCAAGGGCCAGCGCGGTCTGATCGTCGCCCCGCCGAAGACCGGCAAGACGATGATCATGCAGGCGATCGCCAACGCGATCACCCGCAACAACCCCGAGTGCCACCTGATGGTCGTCCTGGTCGACGAGCGTCCGGAAGAGGTCACCGACATGCAGCGCTCGGTCAAGGGCGAGGTCATCTCCTCGACCTTCGACCGCCCGGCCGAGGACCACACCACGGTCGCGGAGCTGGCCATCGAGCGCGCCAAGCGCCTGGTGGAGCTGGGCCACGACGTGGTGATCCTGCTCGACTCGATCACCCGTCTGGGCCGTGCCTACAACCTGGCGGCCCCCGCCTCCGGCCGCATCCTGTCCGGTGGTGTCGACTCGACCGCGCTCTACCCGCCGAAGAAGTTCTTCGGTGCCGCGCGCAACATCGAGAACGGCGGCTCGCTGACCATCCTGGCCACCGCGCTGGTGGAGACCGGCTCGCGGGCCGACGAGGTGGTCTTCGAGGAGTTCAAGGGCACCGGCAACATGGAGCTGCGGCTGGACCGCAAGCTCGCCGACAAGCGCATCTTCCCGGCGGTGGACGTGGACGCGTCCAGCACCCGCAAGGAGGAGATCCTGCTCGGCAGCGAGGAGCTGGCGATCACCTGGAAGCTGCGTCGGGTGCTGCACGCGCTCGACTCGCAGCAGGCGATCGAGCTGCTGCTGGACAAGATGAAGCAGACCAAGTCCAACGCCGAGTTCCTGATGCAGATCGCCAAGACCACGCCGGGGTCGGGCGACTGACGGTTCCTCGGATCAGCGCCGCGGGCGGCCACTGGGTTCCAGTGGCCGCCCGCGGCGTTCGGCGTCGCCGCACCGGTGCGGGGGAGCGGGCAGGGGCGGCGGGGCTAAACGGACATAAGGTTCTAATGCCTCATCTATCCTCAAAAGGTCAGCCAGTGTGCCGACCGACGTGAGGACCGGGACCGATGGCCGAGGCAGAGCAGAACCCCACTCCGGGCGGGCGCCGCGGGACCCGCACCCGCAGGGCCAGAGTGCTGCGGGCGGCGGGCCTCACGGCCCTGGCCCTGGTGCTGGCCGGCGTCGGTACGGCCGGCTACGTGTACTGGACCTGGGACTCGAACATCCGAAGCGTCGACATCGACTCCCAGCTCGGCAGCGGTCGCCCCTCGGTCCCCGCCAACGGCTCGTTCAACGTGCTGGTGCTCGGCTCCGACTCGCGGTCCGGTGCGAACGGCACGCTGGCGGGCGGGACGACCGACGGCACCGCCCGCTCGGACACCGCGATGCTGGTGCACGTCAACCAGAGCCACTCGGCCGCCACCGTGGTCTCCATCCCGCGTGACACCCTGGTGAACCGGCCCGCCTGCACCGCCCCCGGCGGCACCCCGGTGCCCGCGCTGGCCGGTGCGATGTACAACAGCGCCTTCGAGGCCGGCGGCGCGGCCTGCGCGGTGAGGACCACCGAGCAGCTCACCGGGCTGCGGATGAACCACTTCATCGAGGTCGACTTCGCCGGCTTCGCGGGCTTCATCAACGCGATCGGCGGGGTCACCGTCACCACCTCGGTGGACATCCACGACCAGGACAGCGGCCTGGACCTCCCGGCGGGCACCCACCACCTGGGCGGCGACCAGGCGCTGGCCTTCGTGCGCACCCGGCACGGCGTGGGGGATGGCAGCGACCTGGGCCGGATCGAGCTGCAGAAGGAGATGGTGAAGTCGATCATCACCCAGGTCGGCTCGATCGGGATGTTCGGCAACCCGGCCAAGCTCTACACCGTCGGCTCCACGCTGACCAGGTCCATCACCACCGACTCCCAGCTGGCCTCGGTGAGCGCGCTGACCGGGCTCGGCGAGGCGCTCGAGGGGATCGGCACCGCCCACCTGACCATGGTCACCATGCCGGTGGTCGGCGCGCCCGGCGATCCGAACCGGGTGGTGGCCCAGCAGCCGCAGGCCGGGCAGCTCTGGGCCGCGCTGCGGGCCGATGAGGGCGTGCCGCAGCCGGGCGCCGGCAGCGGGCCGGTCAACCCGGCCGATCCCACGGGTGGGGCCGCGACCGGGGCGACGAGTCCGGCCGCGACCGGGTCGGCACCGCCGTCGGCACCGCACTCCTGAGCCGACCGGAGGCGACGGAATATCCGCGGGTCGGCGCCGGTTTGGGAAGAAGCGGCCAGTGCTGGCACACTGGTCCGTCGGTCCCGGTTCACGTGCTGCACCCGCAGCCGACCCGGTGCCCTCCCGATACCTAGGAGAATCCCTTGAAGCGCGACGTTCACCCCACGTACGTGGTCACCTCGGTGACCTGCACCTGTGGCAACGAGTTCACCACCCGCTCCACCGAGCCCTCCGGCGTGATCCGCGCCGAGGTCTGCTCGGCCTGCCACCCGTTCTACACCGGCAAGCAGAAGATCCTCGACACCGGTGGCCGCGTGGCCCGCTTCGAGGCGCGCTTCGGCAAGGGCCTCAGCGGCAACCGGTCCTAGCGCTCACGCGGCGCCGACCTCTGGCGTCCCCGGTTCACGGGGGCGTCCGGGTCGGCGCCGTTGGCGTCTCCAGCGGTTCCGGCAGCTCCGGGCAGTCCCCGGGCAGTTCCAGCAGTTCCCCCCACCCCCATCGGCACCCACGGGAAGTAGGACCACCCCCATGTTCGAGGCAGTCGAAGAGCTCCTCATCGAGCACGCCGCCCTCGAAGAGCGGCTGGCCGACCCGTCGGTGCACGCTGACCAGGCGAACGCCCGCAAGCTGTCCAAGCGCTACGCCGAGCTGACCCCGATCACCCGCACCTACCGGGCCTGGCGGCAGGCCGGCGAGGACATCGCCGCGGCCCGCGAGTTCGCCGCCGAGGACCCCGGGTTCCTGGCCGAGGCGAAGGCCGCCGAGCAGCGCCAGGCGGAGCTGACCGAGGAACTGCGGCTGCTGCTGGTCCCGCGTGACCCCAACGACGACAAGGACGTCATCCTGGAGGTCAAGGCGGGCGAGGGCGGCGAGGAGTCCGCGCTGTTCGCCGGCGACCTGCTGCGGATGTACCTGCGGTTCGCCGAGCGGGTGGGCTGGAAGACCGAGATCATCGACGCCAACGAGTCCGACCTCGGCGGCTACAAGGACGTCTCGGTGGCCGTGAAGACCAAGGGGATGACCGAGCCCGGCCAGGGCGTCTGGGCGCGCCTGAAGTACGAGGGCGGCGTGCACCGGGTGCAGCGGGTGCCCGCCACCGAGTCGCAGGGCCGGATCCACACCTCCGCCGCCGGCGTGCTGGTCACCCCGGAGGCCGAGGAGGTCGAGGTCGAGATCCACCAGAACGACCTGCGGATCGACGTCTACCGCTCCTCGGGCCCTGGCGGCCAGTCGGTCAACACCACCGACTCCGCGGTCCGGATCACCCACCTGCCGACCGGTATCGTGGCCTCCTGCCAGAACGAGAAGAGCCAGCTGCAGAACAAGGAGTCGGCGATGCGCATCCTGCGGTCGCGACTGCTGGCCGCAGCGGTGGAGGCCGCCGAGCAGGAGGCCTCCGACGCCCGGCGCAGCCAGGTCCGCACGGTCGACCGCTCCGAGCGGATCCGGACCTACAACTTCCCCGAGAACCGCATCTCGGACCACCGCACCGGCTTCAAGGCGTACAACCTGGACCAGGTCCTCGACGGCGACCTGAACGCGCTGATCCAGTCCGCCGTGGACGCCGACGCCGCCGCGAAGCTCGCCGCGGCGCAAGAGCAGTAACCACCGCAGAGGGGTACGTACGGATGAACCTGCTGCTCGCCGAGGTGGCCCAGGCCACCCAGCGGTTGGCCGCGGCCGGCGTGCCGTCGCCGCGCTTCGACGCGGAGGAGCTCGCCGCACACATCCACCACGTCAAGCGCAGCCAGCTGCACACCGTGCCGGACGCCGACTTCGACGCCCGGTACTGGGAGGCGATCTCGCGCCGCGAGGCCCGCGAGCCGCTGCAGCACATCACCGGGCGCGCCTTCTTCCGCTACCTGGAGCTCGAGGTGGGCCCCGGTGTCTTCGTGCCGCGTCCGGAGACCGAGACGGTGGTGGAGTGGGCCATAGAGGCCGTCCGCGAGATGGACGTGGCCGAGCCGCTGGTGGTCGACCTGTGCTCCGGCTCCGGCGCCATCGCGCTCGCCCTGGCCCAGGAGCTGCCCCGTTCGATGGTGCACGCCTTCGAGCTGGACGAGGGCGCGCTGCGCTACACCCGCCGCAACATCGAGGCCAGTCCCGACCGTGACCGGGTCACCCTGCACGCGGGTGATGCCACTCTGGCCTTCGCCGGCGACCACTCCTGGGACGGCCGCTTCGACCTGGTGATCAGCAACCCGCCGTACATCCCGCTGACCGAGTGGGAGTACGTCGCGCCCGAGGCCAGGGACCACGACCCCGAGCTCTCGCTCTTCTCCGGCGAGGACGGCTTGGACACCATCCGCGGCATCGAGCGGGTGGCCGCCCGGCTGCTGCGGCCCGGTGGCGCGGTGGTGATCGAGCACGCGGACACCCAGGGCGGGCAGGTGCCGTGGATCTTCAACGAGGAGGGCGGCTGGACGGACACGGCCGACCACCGGGATCTCAACGGCCGCCCGAGGTTCACCACCGCTCGCAAGATCCAGCTGTGACCACCAACCGTCTTCGAAGGGGATCGTTCCGATGAGCCGCCGTTACGACTGTGCCGACGCAGGCGACCGTGCCACCGGGCTGCGCGAGGCCGCCTCGGCGATCCGCCGGGGCGAGCTGGTGGTGCTGCCGACCGACACCGTCTACGGGCTCGGCGCGGACGCCTTCAACCCGGAGGCCGTGGCGGGCCTGCTGGCCGCCAAGGGCCGGGGCCGCAACATGCCCTCCCCGGTGCTGGTCGGCTCGCCCACCACGCTGCACGGCCTGGTCACCGACTTCTCCGAGCAGGCCTGGGAGCTGGTCGACGCCTTCTGGCCCGGCGGCCTGACCCTGGTGGCCAAGCACCAGCCCTCGCTGCGCTGGGACCTGGGGGAGACCCGTGGCACCGTCGCGGTGCGGATGCCGCTGCACCCGGTCGCCATCGAGCTGCTGAACGCCACCGGCCCGCTGGCCGTCTCCAGCGCCAACAAGTCGGGCCAGCCGGCCCCCGCCGACTGCGCGGACGCCGAGCAGCAGCTGGGCGACTCGGTGGCGATCTACCTGGACGGCGGCACGGCCGAGCACGGCCTGGCCTCCAGCATCGTCGACGTCACCGGCAAGGTGCCGGTCCTGCTGCGCGCGGGTGCCGTGAGCATCGAGCAGCTGAGGGAGGTCGTCCCCGACCTGGAGGCCGGCAGTTGACGGCCTCGCTCCACGACCGGCTGCCCTCCTACGTCGCCGTCGCCCCACGCCCGTCGGACTACTTCCGGATCCTCTTCGTCTGCACCGGGAACGTCTGCCGCTCGCCGATCGCCGAGCGGCTGACCCGCCATGAGCTGGACACCCGGCTCAGCGAGCGGGCGGCCGGGCGGATCGTGGTGGAGAGCGCCGGGACCTGGGGGCACGAGGGCGCGCCGATGGAGGCGCACGCGGCCACCGTGCTGGGCGAGTACGGCGTGGACAGCCGCAACTTCGCCGGCCGCGAGCTGCTGGACGAGCACGTGGTCGAGGCCGACCTGGTGCTCACCGCGACCCTGGACCACCGCGCGCAGGTGATCTCGATGGGGCACGCGGCGGGCCTGCGCACCTTCACGCTCAAGGAGTTCACCCGGCTGGTCCGCTCGATAGACCCGGCCACCCTGCCCGAGCTGGGTACCGGCGCCGAGGTGACCGAGCGGGCCCGCGCCCTGGTGCGGGCGGCCGCCGCACTGCGCGGCTGGCTGCTGGCCGCCTCCCCGGAGGCGGACGAGGTGGACGACCCCTACGGCGCCCCGATCGGCATGTTCCGCAACTGCGGCGAGGAGATATTCCACGCGCTCGACCCGGTGGTGACCGCCCTGACGGGCGTACCGGCCCCGCGCCATCAGGCCCAGCGGCCCGCGCGGTCCTAGGCTGGACTCCACCGCCCGAACGGCCCCGGAGCGCCGCCATGACCCTCGCTGATGCCGCGCACGGACTGGAAGCAGGCAGCCGCTGGCAGCCGCCGACGGCCCTGCGCGTGGCCGATCCCGAACTGGCCGACCTGCTCTCGGCGGAGGCCGAGCGACGGGCCGGCAGCCTGCAACTGCTGGCGGGGGAGAACCTCGCCACCGAGGCCGTCCGCGCGGCCCTGGCCGGCCCGCTGATCGACAAGTACGCCGAGGGCTATCCCGGCCACCGCCACCACACCGGCTGCGCCGTGGCGGACGCCACCGAGCTGCTGGCGATCTCCCGGGCCCGCGCGCTGTTCGCCGCCGAGCACGCCAACGTCCAGCCGAGGTCCGGGACTTCGGCGATGCTGGCGGCGTTCGCGGCGCTGCTGCGGCCGGGCGACACGGTGCTCGCGATGTCACTGGAGCACGGCGGGCACCTGTCCTGCGGTTCGCGGTCCAACTTCTCCGGTCGCTGGTTCGACGTGGTCGGTTACGGGGTGCGCGAGGAGGACGGGCTTGTCGATCTCGACCAGGTGCGCGAGCTGGCCAAGGCGCACCGGCCCAAGGCGATCATCGCCGGTTCGATCTCCTACCCCCGGCAGCTGGACTGGGCGGCCTTCCGGGAGATCGCCGACGAGGTGGACGCCTACCTGATCGCCACCGCCGCGCAGATCACCGGACTGGTGGCGGCCGGTGTCGCGGCCTCCCCGGTGCCGTACGCCGACATCGTGGTGGCGGCCACCCACAAGCTGCTGCGCGGCCCGCGCGGCGGGCTGCTGCTCTGCGGCGGGGAGTTGGCCGAGCGGGTGGACCGGGCGGTCTTCCCGTTCACCCAGGGCGGCGCGGCGATGAACGAGGTGGCGGCCAAGGCGGTGGCCTTCGCGCAGGCGGCCACGCCGGAGTTCGGCGCCTACATCCGGCGCGCGGTGGACGGTGCACGCGCCCTGGCGGCGGCTCTCGAGCGGGTCGGCGCCCGTCCGCTGACCGGCGGCACCGACACCCACCTGGTGACCGCCGACGTGGCCCCGCTGCGGCTCACCGGAGCGCAGGCCGAGCGGCGCTGCGCGGCGGCCGGTCTGCTGCTGGGCAAGTGCGCGGTGCCGTTCGACCCGGCGCCGGCCGCGCAGACCTCGGGAATCCGACTCGGCACCGGCGCGGCGGCGGCGCTCGGATTGGGCGTCGAGCAGCTCGCGGAGGTCGGCGAACTGCTCGCCGCCCTGCTCAGCGGGGGTGCGCCGACCGCGGTGGCGGCCCGGGTGCGGGAGCTGGTGCGCGAGTTCGGGGCAACTGAAGGCCGCTAGGGCGAACCGCGATGCACACCGCGCTCGTCCGACTCAATAAGGTGGGTGCCGTGGCGACGCACCTCGAACCCCTCAGCCGTGCGGAAGTACCTTCCGTGCGCACTCGGCCGCGCGTGCGGAAGGAGGCCGACGGTGCGTGAGTACCTGCTCGTGGTCTTCTGCACGGCTGCCGTCACCTACCTGCTGGTCGGCCCCGTCCGCAAGTTCGCGATCATCGCCGGTGCGATGCCGCCGGTCCGCGCCCGCGACGTGCACCGCGAGCCGGTCCCGCGACTGGGCGGCATCGCCATGTTCGGCGGCCTCTGCGCCGGGCTGCTGGTGGCCTTCCAGCTGAGCAACCTCGGCAAGGTGTTCCACCAGGACTCCTCAGACATCAAGGCCCTGCTCTCCGGCGTCGGCATCATGTGGGTGATCGGCGTACTGGACGACAAGTGGGGCGTGGACGCGCTGGTGAAGCTGGGCGGCCAGATGATCGCCGCCGGCGTGATGGTCTACCAGGGCATCACGGTCATCTCGATCCCGGTCCCCGGGGTCGGCACGGTGTCGCTCAGCCCCACGCTGGGCATGGTCATCTCGGTGGCCCTGGTGGTCGTCATGGTCAACGCGGTGAACTTCATCGACGGCCTGGACGGCCTGGCGGGCGGCATGGTGTGCATCGCCGCGATGGCCTTCTTCCTGTACTCCTACCGGCTCTGGTACGTCTACTCGATCAGCGAGGCGGCGCCCGCCGTGCTGTTCAGCGCGCTGCTGATCGGCATGTGCCTGGGCTTCCTGCCGCACAACGTGCACCCGGCCCGGATCTTCATGGGCGACTCGGGCTCGATGATGCTCGGGCTGATGCTCGCGGTCGCCGCGATCTCGGTCACCGGCCGGGTCGACCCGGACCTGATCACCGCGCAGGCCGGTTCGCAGACCGCCACCACCCACATCCTGGTGCCGATCTACATCCCGCTGCTGCTGCCGCTGGCGGTCATCGCGCTGCCGCTGGCCGACCTGCTGCTCGCCGTGGTGCGGCGCACCTGGGCCGGGCGTTCGCCGTTCGCCGCCGACAAGCAGCACCTGCACCACCGGCTGCTGGAGATCGGCCACTCGCACAGCCGCGCGGTGCTGATCATGTACTTCTGGGCCGCGCTGATCGCCTTCGGCACGGTGGCCTTCTCGTTCACCGACACCGGCCGGACCGTGGTGCTCACCTGTGCCGGGCTCTGCCTGGTCGGCATCGTGGTGCTGCTGCTGCCGTGGTTCCGGCCCAAGGCGCCGGCCGCGGTGCAGTCCTTCGTGCCGCCGCGCTACCGCAAGGGCGCCCGGGCCGCCGCCCAGGGCCGGGCGGTGGCGCCGGTGGCCGAGCGGTCGCAGGCGCCCAGCCCCGCGCAGCCGGCCGACCGGGGTCCGGTCGGCCCGCTGCACGAGGAGCTGCCCGCGATGGCCGAGCTCTCGGCGAAGGACCAGGAGCTGCTCGGGCAGCTGGGCACCGGCGCGAGCGCGGTCGGCGAGCACCCCCAGCACTGACCGCGACGGCACTGATCGCGGGGCACTGACCGTGACGGCACCGACCGCGGCGGCACCGCGAAACCCGTCTCCGGTGCCCCTGACATCGAACTGACGTAGTCTCAACTTCTTTGCTCCATCTGCCTCACCCGATTGGCGGCACTACTGGGCCATCGGTGTGACAGGAGCCACACGTTCATGGTAAAGCTCTCATCAAATAGTTTGTGATACCGTTCACGAGTACCGAGAACACGCCGAAAGACCCAGTGGTGAAGGACTTCCGTCCCCAGTGGGTCAGACTCGACCGGTCCCGGCCGCTCGCCGACCGGTCTCGCGGCTGTCCCACTCGGTCCGGTGTCCCCGCACCGGTGCGCCACCCTTGTTCTCGTCTTTCTGCTGAGCAATCCCCCGTCCTCGACATGCCGCCGGAGTTGCCGACATGCCGTCCCACGACGCCCGGATCATCCGCGGCGCCGCAATCCCCACTGCGGTCGCCGGTGTGCTCGCTGTCGCGATCTCCGCCGCGGTGGTGGGGAGCAAGGGCCTGATCGGCGCCCTGGCCGCGACCCTGCTGGTGATGGCCTTCTTCAGCTTCGGCCAGTGGGCCCTGGATCGCCTGACCCGGAACAACCCGCAGCTCATGATGGCCGCCGCACTCCTGGTGTACATGACCCAGATCATGGCGGTGGCCGTCGTCCTCGCCCTGTTCAGGGATACGACACTCTTCGACACCAAGGTCTTCGGCTTCACGCTGCTCGGCTGCGCCCTGATCTGGACCGCCGGTTCGGTGCGCGCCTCGCTCAAGGCCAAGATCTTCTATGTCGAGAACGATTCCGCCCTGCGGAAGTCCGACGACTCGACGAAGTCTGGACGTCAACAGTGACCAGCGGTTGCTGTCCCCCTCGCGAGGGGGGCGGTGTTTATGCGGTCCTGACAGGCTGCTATCGTCCGTCGCAACAACGGAGTACGGGAAGCGGCCAGGTCCCGCCGAGCGGTGCGTGCACACCGACCGGACGGATCGCCCCCCGGACCCGCGCAGTCTTGAAAGATCCCGCGCCGGCATCTAGTGCCGGTGCGCCGGGTCCCCGAGAAACCCATCAAGTTCCAGTGCCGCTCCGTGGCCGCAGGCCGCGCCGACACACCGAGGTTGCCGTAACCATGCGTCACGACGAAGGAGTCCGTGGTGAGTGCTGACCAGCTCCACCAGCAGCTTGCCTCTGGGGGCTGCCACCTGTTCTCCGGCTGTGGCTTCCCGGCCCCCGGCCTGAATGAGTTCCAGTTCAACCCGATCTTCACGGTCGCGGGCTTCGGCTTCAACAAGCCGATGCTGCTGTCGATCATCTGCGCCCTGCTGGTGATCGGCTTCTTCTGGGCCGCGTTCGCCAAGCCCAAGGTGCTGCCGGGCAAGCTGCAGCTGGTCGGTGAGATCGGCTACGACTTCGTCAAGCGCGCGATCGTCTTCGAGAACATCGGTAAAAAGGGCGAGAAGTACGTCCCGATGATGGTCTCGATCTTCTTCTTCGTGTGGATCATGAACATCATGTCCGTGATCCCGTTCGCCCAGTTCCCGGTCACCGCGGTGATCGCCTGGCCGGCCGGTCTGGCGCTGGTCTGCTGGCTCACCTACATGAGCCTGACCTTCAAGAAGCACGGTTTCGTCGGCGGTCTGAAGAACCTCTGCTGGCCCTCGGGCGTCCCGGGCTGGGTCATGTTCATCCTGGTCCCGATCGAGTTCTTCTCGAACATCTTCGTGCGGCCGTTCACGCTCGCCGTCCGTGCCTTCGCCAACATGTTCGCCGGTCACCTGCTGATCGTCGTCTTCTCGGTGGCGACCTGGTACCTGCTGAGCCCGAGCCTGGGCGCGCTGTACGGGACCACCTCCTTCGTGGTGACCCTGGGTCTGACCGCGTTCGAGTTGCTGGTCCAGTTCCTGCAGGCCTACATCTTCGTGACGCTGGCCAGCAGCTACATCGCCGGTGCGCTGGAAGAAGCGCACTGACCCGGTTGCGGCCCCAGGCCACACCCCCCTCTGATCGTCCGGTGGCCAACCACCACCGGCCTCACCACCCTGCAAAGGACACAAAGAGATGGCAATCGTCGAGCACCTCGCTGCGGTCAACGGCTCCATCGCGTCGGTCGGCTACGGTCTCGCCGCGATCGGCCCCGGCATCGGCGTTGGTCTGATCTTCGGCAACGGCGTGCAGGCCATGGCCCGCCAGCCCGAGGCTGCCAACCTGATCCGCTCGAACATGTTCATCGGTTTCGCGCTGACCGAGGCGCTCGCCCTGATCGGCATCGTCATGCCGTTCGTCTACGGCGTCAAGTAATCCTGCCGTAACTCCACCGGACGGAAGGTCCAGATATGTCGCTCATCGCGATGCAGCTGGCTTCGGAGGACTTCAATCCTCTGATCCCCAAGACGCCTGAGCTCATTATCGGCCTGATCTGCTTCTTCGTGGTCTTCGGTCTGCTCGGCATGAAGCTCCTCCCCAGCATCGAGAAGGTGCTGGCGGAGCGCCGGGACCAGATCGAGGGCGGCATGGAGCGGGCCGAGGCCGCACAGGCCGAGGCGCAGGCCCTGCTCGAGCAGTACCGTGCCGAGCTCGCCGAGGCGCGTCACGAGGCCGCTCGGATCACCGAGCACGCTCGCGAGCAGGGCGCCGCCCTGATCGGCGAGATGCGCGAGGAGGGCCAGCGTCAGCGCGAGGCCATCGTCGCCGCCGGCCACGCGCAGATCGAGGCCGACAAGAAGCAGGCGACTGCCGCCCTGCGCCAGGACGTGGGTTCGCTCGCTTCGCAGCTGGCTTCCCGCATCGTGGGTGAGTCCCTGGAGGACCACGCCCGGCAGAGCGGCGTGATCGACCGCTTCCTGGACGACCTGGAGGCCAAGGCCGACGCGAGCGCGGCGGTCGCCAAGTGATCGGCGCCAGCCGCGAAGCCTTCGCCGCCGGCCGCGAGAACCTCAACGGCCTGACCGACAACACCGCGGTGGACTCGGCCAAGCTCGCGGAGGAGCTCAGCTCCGTCACGGTGCTGCTGGACCGCGAGGTCTCGCTGCGCCGGGTCCTGACCGACCCTTCGCGGTCCGGTCAGGACAAGGCCGAGCTGGTCGGCTCGCTGCTCGGTGGCCAGGTCTCCGGTGAGACCGTCGACCTGGTCTCCGGCCTGGTCCGGTCCCGCTGGTCCGGCTCGCGCGACCTGGTCGACGCGACCGAGCAGCTGGCCGCCTACGCCGAGGTCATCGCGGCGGAGCAGGCCGGCAAGCTGGACGACCTGGAGGACGAGCTCTTCCGGTTCGGCCGCGTGGTGGCCGGTTCGCACGCGCTGCGCGCCGGGCTGACCGAGCCGAAGGCCACCGCCGCCGCCAAGGCGGAGCTGGTGCAGAAGCTGCTCGGCGGCCGCGCCCTGCCGGGCACCGTCCGCCTGGTCACCGCGCTGGTCACCCACCCGCGTGGCCGTAGCCTGGAGCAGGGCCTGGAGTCCTACGCCAAGCTCGCCGCCGACCGCCGCGACCGTGTGGTGGCCCTGGTCACCACCGCCGTTCCGCTCAGCGACGGCCAGAAGCAGCGCCTGTCCGGCGCGCTGGCCAAGCTGTACGGGCGCGCGGTGCTCCTGAACATCGACGTCGACCCCTCGGTCGTCGGCGGTGTCCGGGTGCAGATCGGTGACGAGATCATCGACGGCACCGTGACGAGCCGCCTCGAAGGCGCTCGCCAGGCCCTCGAAGGCTGAGCCACCCGCACAGCACATCCGACCCTCGGTCGGGCGCCGGTCCCATCCCACGGGGCAGCCGGCACATACGAACGGCCGGTCCAACAGCACCGGCCGAGGATCGAATACTTGCGGCCCTCCTTGGGCGGGCCGAGGATCGCAACCTAGGAGAGCAGGGAAGCCTGATGGCGGAGCTTACGATCCGGCCGGAGGAGATCCGGTCCGCGCTGGCCGACTTCGTCCAGTCGTACCAGCCGGACGCCGCCTCGCGTGAAGAGGTCGGCACGGTCACTGGCGCGGCGGACGGTATCGCCCATGTCGAGGGCCTGCCCTCGGTCATGGCCAACGAGCTGCTGAAGTTCGAGGACGGGACCCTCGGCCTCGCGCTGAACCTCGACACCCGCGAGATCGGTGTCGTCATCCTCGGTGAGTTCGGCGGGATCGAGGAGGGTCAGACGGTGCACCGCACCGGCGAGATCCTCTCCGTGCCGGTCGGCGACGGCTACCTCGGCCGCGTCGTGGACCCGCTGGGTGCCCCGATCGACGGTCTGGGCGAGATCGCCTCCACCGGCCGCCGCGCCCTGGAGCTGCAGGCCCCCGGTGTCATGGTCCGCAAGTCGGTGCACGAGCCGATGCAGACCGGCATCAAGGCCATCGACGCGATGACCCCGATCGGCCGCGGCCAGCGCCAGCTGATCATCGGCGACCGCCAGACCGGCAAGACCGCGGTGGCGATCGACACGATCATCAACCAGAAGGACAACTGGCGCTCCGGCGACCCGAAGAAGCAGGTCCGCTGCATCTACGTCGCCGTCGGCCAGAAGGGCTCCACCATCGCCGCCGTCCGCGGCGCCCTGGAGGAGGCCGGCGCGCTGGAGTACACCACGATCGTGGCCGCTCCCGCCTCCGACCCGGCCGGCTTCAAGTACCTCGCCCCGTACACCGGTTCGGCCATCGGCCAGGAGTGGATGTACGACGGCAAGCACGTCCTGATCATCTTCGACGACCTGTCGAAGCAGGCCGAGGCCTACCGTTCCGTCTCCCTGCTGCTGCGCCGCCCGCCGGGCCGCGAGGCCTACCCGGGTGACGTCTTCTACCTGCACTCCCGCCTGCTGGAGCGTTGCGCCAAGCTCTCCGACGAGCTGGGCGCCGGCTCGATGACCGGTCTGCCGATCATCGAGACCAAGGCCAACGACGTCTCGGCGTACATCCCGACCAACGTCATCTCGATCACCGACGGCCAGTGCTTCCTGGAGTCCGACCTGTTCAACGCCGGCATCCGCCCGGCCGTGAACGTCGGTATCTCGGTCTCCCGCGTCGGTGGCTCGGCCCAGATCAAGGCCATGAAGTCGGTCGCCGGCCGGCTGCGCCTGGACCTGGCCCAGTACCGCGAGCTGGAGGCGTTCGCCGCCTTCGGTTCCGACCTGGACGCGGCCTCGAAGTCCCAGCTGGAGCGCGGCGCCCGCATGGTCGAGCTGCTGAAGCAGGGCCAGTACCAGCCGTTCCCGGTCGAGGAGCAGGTCGTCTCCATCTGGGCCGGTACCACCGGCAAGCTGGACGACGTCCCGGTCGCCGACATCCGCCGCTTCGAGCGCGAGTTCCTCGACTTCCTGCGGGTCGAGCACAAGAAGCTGCTCGCCGGGATCGTCGAGACCTCCAAGCTCGAGGACGGCACCATCGACGCGCTGACCAGCGCGATCGCCGCCTTCAAGCTGGGCTTCACCACCGCCGACGGCAAGCTGCTCAGCGAGCAGGCCTGAGTCCGGTAGCGAGGGAAAGGACGTAACGACCCATGGGAGCACAGCTTCGGGTCTACAAGCGCCGGATCCGCTCTGTCACCGCGACGAAGAAGATCACCAAGGCGATGGAGATGATCTCCGCGTCGCGCATCGTCAAGGCGCAGCGCGCGGTGGCCGCCTCCACTCCGTACGCCGATGAGCTGACCCGGGCGGTGACGGCGGTGGCCACCCGGTCCAACGCCAAGCACCCGCTCACCCACGAGAAGCCGAACGCCAGCCGGGCCGCGGTCCTGCTGGTGACGGCCGACCGCGGTCTGGCCGGCGGCTACTCCAGCAACGCCATCAAGCAGGCGGTCGCACTGACCGCCCGCCTGAAGGCGGAGGGCAAGGAGGTGGTCACCTACATCGCGGGTCGCAAGGGTGTCCAGTACTACGGCTTCCGTGACCTGCCGGTCGCGGACTCGTGGACGGGCTTCTCGGACAAGCCGACCTACGGCGACGCCAAGACGGTGGCCGCCACGCTGATCGAGGCCTTCACGGCCGAGACCGGCGGGGTGGACGAGCTGCACCTGGTCTCGACCAAGTTCATCTCGATGCTGACGCAGACCGCCGTCGACGCCCGGCTGCTGCCGCTGCACCTGGACGAGGTCCAGCTCAGCGACGACAAGCCGGCCAAGACGGAGATCTTCCCGCTGTACGACTTCGAGCCGTCGGCGGAGGGCGTCCTGGACGCGCTGCTGCCGCGGTACGTCGAGAGCCGGATCTACAACGCGCTGCTGCAGTCGGCCGCCTCCGAGCACGCCGCCCGCCGGCGCGCCATGAAGAGCGCGACCGACAACGCCGGCGAGCTCATCAAGTCGCTGACGCGGCTTGCCAACTCGGCCCGTCAGGCCGAGATCACCCAGGAAATCAGCGAGATCGTCGGTGGCGCCAACGCGCTGGCCGACGCTAGCGCGGGGAGCGAATGAGAATGACCACCACTGTTGAGCCGACCACGGCGACGGGCCGCGTCGCGCGGGTCATCGGCCCGGTCGTCGACGTGGAGTTCCCCGTCGACGCCATTCCGGACATGTTCAACGCCCTGCACGTCGAGGTCGACGACCCGGCCGGCACGGGCAAGAAGACCCTGACTCTGGAGGTCGCCCAGCACCTGGGCGACGGCCTGGTCAAGGCCATCTCGATGCAGCCGACCGACGGCCTGGTCCGTGGCGCTGCCGTCTCCGACACCGGTGCGGCGATCTCCGTCCCGGTCGGCGACATCACCAAGGGCAAGGTCTTCAACGCCCTCGGCGACGTGCTCAACACCGACCCGGTCGAGTTCAACGCCCAGGTCACCGAGCGCTGGCCGATCCACCGCAAGGCGCCGAACTTCGCGGACCTCGAGTCGAAGACCGAGATGTTCGAGACCGGCATCAAGGTCGTCGACCTGCTCACCCCGTACGTGCGTGGTGGCAAGATCGGCCTGTTCGGTGGTGCCGGTGTCGGTAAGACCGTCCTCATCCAGGAGATGATCTACCGCGTCGCCGCCAACTTCGGTGGTGTCTCGGTCTTCGCCGGCGTCGGGGAGCGTACCCGTGAGGGCAACGACCTGATCCAGGAGATGATCGACTCCAACGTTCTGGACAAGACCGCCCTGGTCTTCGGCCAGATGGACGAGCCGCCGGGCACCCGTCTGCGGGTCGCCCTGTCCGCGCTGACCATGGCGGAGTACTTCCGCGATGTGATGAGCCAGGACGTGCTGCTCTTCATCGACAACATCTTCCGGTTCACCCAGGCCGGTTCCGAGGTGTCGACCCTGCTCGGCCGGATGCCCTCCGCGGTGGGTTACCAGCCGAACCTGGCCGACGAGATGGGCCTCCTGCAGGAGCGCATCACCTCGACCCGCGGTCACTCGATCACCTCGATGCAGGCGATCTACGTCCCCGCGGACGACCTGACCGACCCGGCCCCGGCCACCACCTTCGCCCACCTGGACGCGACCACGGTTCTGTCGCGCCCGATCTCGGAGAAGGGCATCTACCCGGCCGTCGACCCGCTGGACTCCACGTCCCGCATCCTGGACCCGCGCTACATCGCGCAGGACCACTACGACACGGCCATGCGCGTCAAGGGCATCCTGCAGAAGTACAAGGACCTGCAGGACATCATCGCGATCCTCGGGATCGACGAGCTGTCCGAGGACGACAAGATCACGGTGCACCGGGCCCGCCGGATCGAGCGCTTCCTGTCGCAGAACACCTACGTGGCGAAGCAGTTCACCGGTGTCGAGGGTTCGACCGTGCCGCTGTCGGAGACCATCGAGGCCTTCAACCGCATCGCGGACGGCAAGTACGACTCCATCCCGGAGCAGGCCTTCTTCATGTGCGGTGGCATCGAGGACCTCGAGAAGAACGCCGCCGAGCTGGCCAAGAAGTAACCGGCCGCTGCGCCGTGAGTGACCATGAGGGGTGGTTCCCGCATCCTGGGGACCACCCCTCGTGGCACCACGGCTGTGATTCCGGTCATCTCCGCGCTTCTCGTTTCATGCCAGGGGCGCGAGCCCGTTATTCTTACCGAAACTCCCGAGAAATCGGGCGTTGCAAGAGCCTAGGAGCCCACGTTGGCTGAGCTGCACGTCGAGCTGGTCGCAGCCGACCGCAAGGTGTGGTCCGGTGCGGCCACCATCGTTGTCGCCCGCACGGCTTCCGGTGACACCGGCATCATGCCGGGCCACACCCCGGTGCTGAGCGTGCTGGAGTCCGGCCCGGTCACCATCCGCACGACCGATGGCGGCACCGTCATCGCCGCCGTGCACGGTGGCTTCATCTCGTTCGCCGACAACAAGCTGTCTCTGCTCGCGGAGATCGCCGAGCTGGCGGACGAGATCGATGTGAACCGCGCGGAGCGGGCGCTGGAGACCGCCAAGAGCGAGAGCGACGCGCACGCCGAGCGTCGCGCCGAGGTCCGCCTCGTCGCGGCCGGCCGCAAGGCCGCCTGAGTTTCGTGCTGCGGTTCGTTTCGTACTGAGGTTTGACCGACGGTCCCGGGGACGCGCGAGCGTGACCCCGGGACTGTCGTATCGGTTGGTAGGGACAGTGCCGTTGTTTCGTTGATACGACCGGCAAAACGGGGATGCGGGTAGCGAGGAGGTCGGTGAGCATGGTCCTCGCCCTTGTGGTGTGCGCGGCGGTCGTGGCCCTGGGGGTGGTCGGCCTGGTGGCGTTCGCGGTACGCCGCCGCCTCATCCAGCGGGTCGGCGGCACCTTCGACTGCAGCTACCGCCTGAAAATGCCGGCCGACGCCTCAACGCTCCCGGATCTCGACGAGAACGGACAGCCCACCTCAGCCCCGGTCCCCGCGACCGACGGCAAGGGGTGGGTTTTCGGTATCGGGCGCTACAGCGGCGACCACATCGAGTGGTTCCGGGTCTTCTCCTACGCGCCCCGCCCCCGCAAGGTGCTGCCCCGCCGCGAGATCGAGGTCCTCGGCCGCCGCTACCCCGAGGGCCAGGAGGAACTCGCCCTGCTCTCCGGCTCCGTGGTGCTGCGCTGCCTGCACAACGGCGCCCCGCTGGAACTGGCGATGAGCGACGACGCCCTCACCGGCTTCCTCGCCTGGCTGGAGGCGGCCCCACCGGGACAGCGCGTCAACGTCGCGTAGCGACGGGACGTGCAGGGATGGGGGTCCCCCCGCCCGGAGGGTGGGGGAGCGTCAACGTCGCGTAGCGACGGGACGTGCAGGGATGGGGGTCCCCCCGCCCGGAGGGTGGGGGAGCGTCAACGTCGCGTAGCGACGGGACGTGCAGGGATGGGGGTCCCCCCGCCCGGAGGGTGGGGGAGCGTCAACGTCGCGTAGCGACGGGACGTGCAGGGATGGGGGTCCCCCCGCCCGGAGGGTGGGGGAGCGTCAACGTCGCGTAGCGACGGACGCTCGTTCGAGTGGTCGGTGCGGGATTCCGTGCGACGGCGCGAGCCTGTTGTGCAGGCTGGTTGCGACCGCCCAGACTGTACGGAGGAGGTGTGTTCTCGATGACCGCCATGGCAGCCGAACCCGATCTCGACCTCGACATGGATGAAACCCCCGGCCTGGACGAGGTCCTATGGCAGGCATGGCTCGCGCTCGATCTCCCCGAGGGCTATCACGCCGAGATCATCGAGGGGCTCATCGAGGTGTCACCCACCGGGCGTCGAAGCCACGCGATCACTGCCAACAAGCTGCGGAAGGCGTTGGAACGCCATCTCGCGGAGAGCAGCAGTGACGCCTATCAGGACCTCAACCTGCTCCACGGTCACAAGGTCTACATCCCCGCCCTGGTGATCGCTGCGGAGGACCTGGACAGCATTCCCGACCCCAACGGCTGGGGTGCCGACGCGACGAAGGTCGCCTTGGTCGCCGAGGTGGTCTCACCGGGGCGGGATGCGCGGCAGCGCGACCTGGTCCGAAAGCACAGGGCGTACGCGCAGGCCGGTATCCCCGTCTACGTCATCATCGACGACCAGGACGGGACGGGCCACGTCACGGTGCACACGCAGCCCAATCCCGAGGCGGGCACCTACGAGGCGTCCAGCCGCGTTCCCTACGGCACCGACGTCACCATCCTCGAAGGCCCCGCCAAGGGCTTCGTGATCGACACCGCCGTCACCGGTGAGCCGCGCAAGCCTGAGTAGGCTTCGCCCCATGGTCAACCTCACGCGCATCTACACCCGTACCGGCGACGACGGCACCACCGCGCTCGGTGACATGAGCCGCACCACCAAGACCGACCCGCGCCTGCTCGCCTACGCGGACGCCAACGAGGCCAACGCGGCGCTCGGGATGGCGATCGCCGCCGGGGCGCTGGCCGAGGACCTGGTCGCGGTGCTGACGCGGGTTCAGAACGACCTCTTCGACGTCGGGGCGGACCTCGCCACGCCGGTGGTCGAGGACCCGAAATACCCGCCGCTGCGGGTCGAGCAGACCTACATCGACCGGCTCGAGGCCGACTGCGACCGGTACAACGCCGAGTTGGAGAAGCTGCGCAGCTTCATCCTGCCGGGCGGCACCCCCGGCGCCGCCTACCTGCACCTGGCCTGCACGGTGGTGCGCCGCGCGGAGCGGACGACCTGGGCGGCGATCGAGGAGCACGGCGAGAGCGTCAACCCGCTGACCGCGAAGTACCTCAACCGGCTCTCCGACCTGCTCTTCATCCTGGCCAGGACGGCCAACAAGGAGCGCGGCGACGTGCTCTGGGTGCCGGGGGAGAACCGCTAGGACCCGGCCGCTGCCAGGCTCGCGGCGTCGTCTGCTCGTCGCAATGGTGGAGTGCGGGCTGCAACCTTCGATGTACAGCCAACGGGCGCGCCGAGTGATGGGATGGAGCCGTGCTGCCGTTCCGCCTCTCCCCGCGCCGGGTCGACCTGGCGATCGCCACCGCCGGACTCGGCGGCGGGCTGCTGATGCTCGCCTGCCACGCCTACGACGAGGCTCCGCACATCACGCTCTGGCTGCGGCTGGCCTCCCTGGTGGCGATGGCGGTGCTGGAGCTGTTCCGGCGCCGCCGGCCGATCCTGACGGTCACGATCGGCGGCCTGGTCTTCCTGGCCGGTACGTTCACCGGGATCCTGACGATCACCGTGATCATGTACACCGACCTGCTCTACGCCGGGACCCTCTACGGGCCGCGCCGGATGCCGCTGGTTCTGCAGCTGACCGGGGCGGGCTCCAGCCTGGTGATCGCCGGCGTCATCGGGAGCCACCACACGATCGGCAACGCGCTGGGGGCGGCGATCTGGGTGGCGCTGATCTTCCTGGCCCCGGTCTGGACCGCGCTGCTGGTCCGCAGGTACCGGGAGCAGGCCGGGGCCGAGCGGCTGCGCGCCGAGCGGATCACGCTGCTGGCCGAGCTGGACCGGCGGGCCGCGGTGGCCGCCGAGCGTGCCCGGATGGCCCGCGAGCTGCACGACATGGTGGCCAACCACCTGTCGGCGATCGCCATCCAGGCCACCGGCGCGCAGGCGCTGGCCGGGCGCCAGCAGCGCGGCGTCGAGGACCCGGTGGTGGCCGCGCTCGCCGTGATCCGGGAGAACAGCGTGCAGGGCCTGGCCGAGATGCGGCAGATGATCGGCGTGCTGCGGGCCGACAGCGGTCAGCCGGCCGACTACCGGGCGCCCCGGCTGGACGCGCTGGACAGCCTGCTCGCCCAGGTCAGGGCGGCCGGCCGGGACGCCGGGCTGAGCGTCGAGGTGGAGCAGCTGGGGAGCGGGGAGCACCTGCCCGTGCCGGTCGAGCTGGCCGCCTACCGGATCGTCCAGGAGTCGCTCACCAACGCGCTCAAGCACGCCGGGCGCGGCATCGTGCGGCTGCGGCTGCACAGCGGCCAGGAGCGGGTGGAGATCGCCGTGGAGAGCCCGTACCGGCCGCAGGCGGGCCCGGCGCTGCCCGGCGCCAAGGCAGGCCTGGTCGGCATGCGGGAGCGGGCGCAGCTGCTCGGCGGCAGTTTCGAGGCGGGCCCGGACGGCGGGCTGTGGCGGGTACGGGCGATGCTGCCGGTGCGGGCAGCGGCCGAGAGCGAGGGGGAGCGGGTATGACGATCCGGGTGCTGGTGGCGGAGGATCAGGCGGCCGTCCGGGCCGGGCTGGTGATGATCCTGCGGGCCGAACCGGACTTCGCGGTGGTCGGCGAGGCGGCCGACGGCGAGCGGGCCGTGGAGCTGGCACTGGAGCTGCGCCCCGACGTGGTCCTGATGGACGTTCAGATGCCCCGGCTGGACGGCGTCGCGGCCACCCGGCGGATCACCGAGGCCGGGGCCGCCCGGGTGCTGGTGCTGACCACCTTCGACCTCGACGAGTACGTGCACGGCGCGCTGCGCGCCGGGGCGGCCGGCTTCCTGCTCAAGGACCTGGAGGCGGCGGCCCTGGTCGACGGCATCCGCACGGTGGCCCGCGGCGACGGCATGCTGGCGCCGTCCGTCACCCGACGGCTGATCAGCACCTTCGCCCGGCCCGAAGGCGGCGACCCGACAGCCGTGGAGAGGCTGACCCAGCGCGAGCGCGAGGTGCTGGCGGCGATCGGCGAGGGCCTGAGCAACGACCAGATATCCCGTCGGCTCGCCATGGCGCAGGCCACCACCAAGACCCATGTGAGCCGGATCCTGGCCAAGCTGGAGCTGCGCAGCCGGGTCCAGGCGGCGATCCTGGCGCAGGACTTGGTCCTGGCGCTGCCACGGCTACCACAGCTGCCGCGCTGACGCAGATCACACCCGACAATCGCCCCACGGCCGGGCGCTGGGCACTACAGTCCGAGCCGTGAGCGGCGCTGCTCCCGGCATGGGGGTACTCCTGGCCAAAAGCCGATGGAGACCCCTGCCTCGGAGAGCGCCTGGACGGGACTTCGGGAGAAGCAGCCATGAGCAACGTACCCACGCAGCGTCAGCAGATCGCCGTGATCGGCGCCGGACTCATGGGCGCGGGCATCGCGCAGGTGTCCGCGCAGGCCGGCCACCCCGTGGTGCTGCGGGACGTCACCGAGCAGGCGCTGCGGCGCGGCCTGGACGCCATCGAGGCCTCCTACGA
Source organism: Kitasatospora sp. NBC_01266 (assembly GCF_036242395.1). Taxonomy (NCBI): domain Bacteria; kingdom Bacillati; phylum Actinomycetota; class Actinomycetes; order Kitasatosporales; family Streptomycetaceae; genus Kitasatospora; species Kitasatospora sp. NBC_01266. Next base: position 5,465,913 of record NZ_CP108458.1, read on the forward strand.
GAAGTTCGTCGGCAAGGGCAAGCTGACCGCCGACGAGGCCACCGCCGCGCTCGGCCGGATCACCACCACCACCGACCTCGGCGCGATCGGCGAGGCGGACATCGTGATCGAGGCCGTCTTCGAGCAGCTGGAGGTCAAGGAGGCCGTCTTCCGCGAGCTCGACAAGCTGGCCAAGGACGGTGCGGTGCTGGGCAGCAACACCTCCGCCATCCCGATCACCCGGATCGCCGCCGTCACCGAGCGCCCGGAGTCCGTGGTCGGCGTGCACTTCTTCTCGCCGGTGCCGCTGATGCGCCTGGTCGAGCTGGTCCGGGGCTACAAGACCAGCGACGCCGCGCTGGCCACCGCGCGTGCCTTCGCCGAGGGGGTGGGCAAGGAGGTGGTCGTGGTCAACCGCGACGTGGCCGGCTTCATCACCACCCGCCTGATCACCGCCCTGGTGGTGGAGGCCGCCAAGCTGTACGAGTCCGGCGTGGCCACCGCCGAGGACATCGACACCGCCTGCCGCCTGGGCTTCGGCCACCCGATGGGCCCGCTGCAGACCGCCGACCTGACCGGCGTGGACATCCTGCTGCACGCCGCGCGGAACATCTACGAGGAGACCCAGGACGAGAAGTTCGCCGCGCCGGAGATCATGGCCCGCATGGTCACCGCCGGCGACCTGGGGCGCAAGAGCGGCCAGGGCTTCTACAACCACAAGGGCTGAGCCCCCTTTTAACGGGGGGTGAGTTTGCTCACGGCACTGCCGCAGATGGGTGATTTGCGCGGTAATCGAGCGTGCACCCCATGGACGGCTGCGTATATTCCCTCGGACGAGTGAAGTTGCTTCAGATCGGCCGGGGGAGCAGCAACCTGGACCGCTGGTCCGGCGTCAGATGGTGGGGCTCTCGGACCTGGAAGACCTGAAGGAGGACAGCGTGCGCATCGTGGAGTACCCCGGGCTCGGCGGCCGCACTGTCCTGGCCCTGGAGGGTCGACTGGACGTGCGGGGCGCGGCCGACGCGCGGGCCCGGCTGCACCAGGCGGTCGACGAGGGCGGCACCGGTGACCTGGTGCTCGACCTGCGGGCGCTGGACTCCTGGGACGCCACCGGGCTGGGCGTCATCATGGGCACCCACCGGCGGGCCGGCCGGCTCGGCCGCCGCCTGGTGCTGCGCGAGGTGCCGCCGCAGCTGCAGCGGCTGCTGGTGGCCACCAGGCTGCACCGGATCCTCGCGGTGGAGGGCATGGTGGCCGACCCGTGCGGGGCCACCGTGCCGGGCGGCGCGCCGGGCCAGTCGGCGCTGCCCTCGGTGATCGCCCCCTCGCGCTGAGTCCCGGTCGGGCCGCCGACCGGGGTCGGCGCTGCACGGCGGGGCCCGGATGTGCGAGAGTCTGCGCTCGACAGGACCGTTCGAATCGCCGCCGGCCCCGCCGGGGCGGTACCGCCGCGAGCGGTGTGACGGTCCGTCGGCCGTCGTACGCGCACTCATCCGTGCGGCGGCGGTCCGGTCCCTCACAGCGGCCGGCGGCCGGCGGCCGCCCGGCGGAGCACAGGCGGAGCGCATCGTGGCACAGCCATCCGGTGATGTCGGGCAGGAGAATCTGCGCGTGCGATCGGGCGACCTGGTCGCCGGACGCTACCTGGTGACCGTGGGCGGTGTGGACGGCACGGACGTCCAGCCCTGCCCGCCCGAGTACCGCCCCGAGCCGCGTCGCCGGCCGACCGGGGTGCAGCGCCAGGGCGGCGGGGCCGCCGCCCTGGCGCGGGGCCGACCCCGGCGGTCGGTCCGCTGGCCCTCGGCTCGGGCCCCGGCGACCTGCCGCTGCTGGACCGGGAGGCCGAGGTCGCCCAGCTGCTCGGCAAGCTCGCCGAAGGCCGCTCGATCCGGCTGCTCGGGAAGCCCGGGTCCGGCCGCAGCGCGCTGCTGGCCGCCGTCGCCGAGGGTGCGGGCGAACTCGCCCCGCACGGCGTGATCCAGCTCTGCGGTCACCGGCGGGACGCCGACGACCTGGCGCAGGACCTCTTCACGGCCGCTTTCCAGGCACCGGGCTTCCGGCCCGACCACACCCAACTGCCCGAGCTGCTGGCCACGGTGGGCGCGGTCGTGGTGATCGACGAGGTCGCGCAGGGCGGCACCGAGCTGGAGGAGCTGCTGGCCCGCGCCCCCGAGTGCGCCTTCCTGATCGCCCCGGCGGCTGACGCGGCCGGCGCCCTGCCGGCCGGCTCCCGGCTGGAGGACCACGCGATCGGCGGGCTGACCAGGCCCGCCTGCCTGGCGCTGACCGCGCGGCTGGCCGGACGGCTGCTGGACGAGGCCGAGCGGTCCTGGGCGGTCGACCTCTGGTTCGAGTCGCAGGGCCTGCCGCTGCGCTTCGTCCAGGCCGCCGCGCTGCTGCGCCGTCGCGACCTGGCGGTGGACACCCTGCTGGCCGCCGAGGAGGACCGGCAGAGCCTGTTCGGCGGCGGCGAGCAGGAGGAGGCGGCGGACCAGGACCCGGCGGTGCGGGAGGCCGAACTGCGGGCCTCGGTGCCGCTGCCCTCGGTGGCGCAGGCCGCCGCTCCCACGCTGCTGCTGATCGAGGGCCTCGGCGAGGCGGCCGAGGTGGTGCTGCGGCTGGCCGTCACGCTCGGCGGCGAGTGCCCGACCGCGCCGCACCTGCCCGCGCTGATCGACGTCGACCACGGCGAGAGCGCCCTGCGCGAACTGGTCGAGTGCGGCCTGGCCGAGTCCATCGGCGGCCACCACCGGCTCACCGAGGGCGTGCTGAAGGCGCTCACGGCGCACTGGGGCCCCGATGAGCGGAGCACCGAGGGCGCGGCGCAGCACTTCTCCTGGTGGGTCGGCCACGGCTCGGTGAGCACCGAGCAGATCGCCGCCGAGGCGGAGGTGGTGCTGGGCGCGCTGCATGCCGACCGGAGCGCCGGTCGCACCGACGCGGTGCTGCACCTGGCCCGGGCGGCGGCCCCGGCGCTCGCCCTGACGCTGCGTTGGGGTGCCTGGCGGCAGGTGCTGGAGCTGGGGCTCGAGGTGGCCCGGCAGAGCGGGCGCTCGCGCGAGGAGGCGTGGTTCCGGCACGAGCTGGGGGCGTACTGGCTCTGTCTGGCGGAGGGCGCCCCGGCGGGGCGGACCGCGGCCAGGAGCGCGCTGGAGGCGGCCTGCGGGCTGCGCGGTGCGGCCGGGGACAGCCGGCAACTGCTGGCCTCGCGTCGGCTGCTGACACTGCTTCAGGAGACCGAGCGGGTCCCGGTGGAGCCGGAGGCCGAGACCCAGGCGATCCGGCGCCCGGTGATCCGGGTGCTGGCCCAGCGCTCCTGGCCGCCGGCCGGGCTGCTGCGCGGCTGGTCGCGGCGGAACGCGCTGCTGGCCGTGGGCGGCCTGGTCGCGTTGAGCGCGGTGGGCACGGCGGTGGCGATCGGCGTCTCCGGGGGCTCCGGCGGCACGGCTCCGGCCGGCGGCGGCACGGGGGTGAACGGGAGCCTGCTGAACGTGGGGGGCTCGGGCAACACCGGGGCCACCGCCTCGGCTTCGGGCAGCGCGTCGGCCCCGGCCGCCGCGTCCGCCTCCGACAGCGCCTCGGCCACCGCGTCCGGGTCGGCCTCCGCCAGCGCGACGGTCTCGGTGTCGCCGTCCGCCGGCGCCTCGCGCGGACGGACGGCGACACCGACGGCGCGTCCGAGCGCGAGCGGTTCGGCGACGAGCACGCCGACGCAGCCGGCTCCGGGCCAGCCGGCGCAGCCGGCCCCGACCACCACCACGGCCCCGCCGCCGGTGCAGCCGCCCTCGGCGCCGCCGACGACGCCCAGCAAGGCGCCCAGCGCGCCGCCCTCGCCGAGCAGCCCGACGGCCAGCGGGTCCGCCTCGGCGTCGGCCAGCTCGACCGGCTCGTCCCCGGCCGCGCCGGTCAGTTCGCCCTGAGCGGGCGGCCGACCTGAGGGCGGATCAGAACAGCTTCAGCTTGTCGTCCTCGATGCCGCGCAGCGCGTCGTAGTCCAGCACCACGCAGTCGATCCCCCGGTCCGTGGCCAGCACCCGGGCCTGGGGCTTGATCTCCTGGGCGGCGAAGATGCCCTTGACCGGGGCGAGCAGCGGATCGCGGTTGAGCAGCTCCAGGTAGCGGGTCAGCTGCTCGACGCCGTCGATCTCGCCCCGGCGCTTGATCTCCACCGCGACGGTGCCGCCGGCCTCGTCCCGGCACAGGATGTCGACCGGGCCGATGGCGGTCGGGTACTCGCGGCGGACCAGCGACCAGCCGGCGCCGAGCACCTCCATCCGGTCCGCCAGCAGCTCCTGAAGGTGTGCCTCGACACCGTCCTTGATCAGTCCGGGGTCGACGCCCAGCTCGTGCGAGGAGTCGTGCAGGACCTCCTCGAGCGTGATGATCAGCTTCTCGCCCGCCTTGTTCAGCACCGTCCACGAGCCGTCGCCCTCCTTGAGGCTGCACGGCGGGGACATCCAGTTGAGCGGCTTGTAGGCGCGGTCGTCGGCGTGGATGCTCACGCTTCCGTCGGCCTTGACCAGGATCAGCCGGGTGGCGGAGGGCAGGTGGGCGGAGAGTCGACCGGCGTAGTCGACGGAACAGCGGGCGATGACAAGACGCATGGGGGCAAGCCTAGGCGGTCCTGAGCGGCGCTTGAGCGCGATCACGCGAGGTGACCGGAGAACGACGCTCGGTGCGTCAATGCCCTCGGCCGGCGTTCGACTGCGGACGGGATGTGCGGCGCTGAGAAGCGTTTCGGCGAGACGCGCGGTCGGGGGATCAGGGCTGGCGGAGCCAATTGAAGCAAGTCGATCCGAGGGGCGCGCCGGGGAGTAGAAGGGGGCGAACCATGGGAACCCGGGAGTCCGTGGCTCCCGCGGTCTGGCGCGTGCGCGCGCAGACCGCTACGTTGGGTGACGCCTTCGAACGCCCGCGTAGCCAAACGGGGATGGAGTGGGGAGATGGGCCGGTACTGGCGCCACCGGACTGGTTTCGGCCATTCTGGCCGCGTTGGCACCTGGTTCGGCGGCAATAGCGACAATCGCGAGTTTTGTCAGGCTTTGGCTGCCACCCTGGTCGCAGCCGCTTCCGCCCCGCCAGGGGTGCCGACCATGGCGGCACCACCGCACGCCGGGTCCGACCGGCGCACCCCGACCGGGGTCCACCGACAGAGCACGGCACGGAACCATTCGCACCGGATCAGCACAATCCGCACCAACAGAACGAACAGAACCAACGGCATCAAACGAACAAATCGCACCAATCGCACCTGGCACCATCCGCACTTGGCACGACCACCCGCGCGAGGTGCGCGTGGTGGACCCCGAGAGGAGAACCCATGTCGCTCGACGTCTCACCGGCTCTTCTGGAGAAGGCCGAGCGAGGCGAGGTCGACGAGCGGGAGTTCGTCGACTGCGTCCGTACGTCCCTGCCCTACGCCTGGGACCTGATCAGCTCGCTCGTCGCCCAGATGGGGGTCGACGGCACCGGCTTCGCGGACAACCAGGTCCCGCCGCCGAGCGAGCAGGCACGCGGCCAGTTGCTGCGTGCGATGGCGAGCGATGCCATCCGCGGTGCCCTGCAGCGGCACTTCGGGGTCAAGCTGGCCTTCCAGAACTGCCACCGCGTGGCGGTCTTCGGTCCGGGCACCGAGGCCGAGGAGCGCCACCAGCGGTTCACCTCGGTCCGGGCCCAGCTGCTGAACCAGTCGCCGGAGATGCGCGACTGTTGAGCCGTCAGCTCGGTCGGCCGCCACTTCCCTCGGTGGCGACCGACCGTCCTGACGGATCGCCGGAACCAGTGCACTGCCCGGCCGGGACCGGCCGGTGCCGCTCAGCTCAGCTGGGGCAGCACCTCGGCGCCGAGCCGGGCGATGTTCTCCAGGGTGCCCGCGTGGTCGCCCGAGCCCTCGGCGAGCAGCGCGAAGCGCCGGATCCCGGTCCGCTCGGCGGTGCTGAGCAGCCGGTCCGAGCACTGCCGCGGGGTGCCCACCGCGTGCAGGTCGCAGAGCAGTTCGGTGTACGCGTACGGATCGCGCATCTTGCGCTCCCGGCCGTCCACCGTGCGGTGCGCGCCGAGCCCGTACTCGAACCAGCCGGGCATCGCCCGCAGCAGGGTGGACCGGGCCGCCGGGGTCCGGTCGGCCACCTGCGCCACCCCGGCCGCCACGTGCTCGCGCTCCACTCGCGCCAACTGCTCCTCGCCGCGCCCGCAGGCCCGCCAGGCGCTGCGGTAGGCGGCGAGCATCAGCTGCTTGTCCTCGTCGCCCGAGTGCATCCCGAGCAGCATCGGCAGCCCGCGCCGGGCGGCCAGCTCCACGCTGGCGGGCGAGGTGCAGGCGACCACCACGGGCGGCCCGGCGGCGCTCGGGTCACCGGTCGGCGGGGCAGTGCCCGGCTCGGTGCGCTGGCGCGGGAAGCGCAGCGCCGGCTCGGCGCGCAGACCGAGCCAGTCCGCCAGCTCGGTGCCGCTCAGCCGGGCCGGCTCCACCGCCCGCGGGACCACCGCGACCTCGGGGAAGCTGAACTGCGGTCCGTCCCCGCGCACCCGGGAGCCGCGCAGGAAGCTCAGCAGCAGGTCGAGGCGCTCGGCGAAGCCCTGCTCGTAGGCGGCCACCCCGCCGCCGAAGACCGCCAGATCGATCCAGGGGCCGCCGCGTCCGACGCCCAGCGTGAACCGCCCGCCCGAGGTGAGGTGCAGCAGCGCCGCCTGCTCGCCGAGCGCGACCGGGTGCGTGGTGGAGAGCACGCTGACGGCGGTGCCGAGCTGGATCCGCCGGGTCCGGCCGAGCAGCAGCGCGGCCAGGGTGGCGGCGTTCGGGCAGACCCCGTACGGCACGAAGTGGTGCTCGGCCAGCCAGACGGCGTCCAGCCCGGCCCGTTCGGCGGCCATGGTGGCCGCCACCGTCCGCTCCAGGGCCTGGGCGTGGCGCTGGCCGGGAAACTGGGCGGAGAGCAGGAACGCGCCGACCCGGATGGTGTCCTGGGCCGCCGGATGGCTGCCGCCGCGCTCCGTGGCGGGTGCCGGGGGCAGCGCGAGCGGTCGGTCGGCCAGGGGCGCTCGGCCGCCGCGACCCGTCCGGTCGGCGCGTGGCGCGTGGTCGGCGTCAGGGCCGCGGTGGACGCCGGCGGCGGCGCTGGTCTGGGTCACGGAAAATTACCCTCCTCGGGTGCGCGCAGGCTGTGCGAGCCCCGCTCTGTCACCACGTGAGTAACCCATGTCATGTGCCATAGGCACCCGGGTCGACCGATTTCCCGGAAGAACGGGTGGATATCACCGAAAACCCGTCAGGGGCCGACCAAGGCGTGATAAAGGTCGCTGTGCACCCGAGCGCGACTCGCTGCCGACCTGGGCTCGCCGACCGTAACCTGGAGAGCGAACCGTGCCCCCACCGAGAGGTGAACATCGTGTCTCCGCGTCGCAACCGGATCAGCGGCTCCGCCGATCGGAGCGCCGAGCAGCCGGCCCCGATCGGCGGCTCGCTGCGTCGGACGGAGAGCTTCCGGGGCGAGGAGTGGGTGGTGCAGACGGTGGCCGGCACCGCCGGCCGGCACTACCGCTGCCCGGGGTGCGACCAGGAGATCCCGCCCGGGACGGGCCACGTGGTGGCCTGGCCGGACCACGGCGCCGGGGTGGAGGACCGCCGGCACTGGCACCGGGCCTGCTGGAGCGCCCGCGAGCGGCGCGGTTCCGCGATCCAGCGCGGTCGCGGGGCGCCCCGCTACTGAGCCGCGGCGCCCCGCCGCTGAGCCGCCGTCAGGCGTCCCGGCCCTTGAGCACCGCGGCGCCGCCCAGCAGCGCCGCCAGCGTCCAGGCGCCGCAGACCAGCAGGCCGCCCACCCAGCCGTAGGGCGTGTCCGCCGCCGGGAAGACCGTCAGCAGCTGCCGGCCGGCGTAGTCGGGGAAGTAGTGCGCCACGTTCTTGACCTTCGGCACGGCCGCGAGGATCGGCGAGAGCAGGAAGAAGAACGGCACCAGGATGCCCAACGCCAGCGTCTGGTTGTGCAGCATGGCGGTCACGCCGGCCGAGAAGAGGCAGAGCAGGGTCAGGTAGATCGCGGCTCCGAGGACCGCGCGCAGCACGTGCGGCGCGCCCAGCGTGGTGTGGTGGTCGCCGAGCAGCGCCTGGCCGAGGAAGAAGGTGACGAAGGCCGTCAGCAGCGAGACCAGCAGGGCCAGCACGCCCAGCACGATGGTCTTGCCGGTCAGCAGGGTGCCGCGCTGCGGCACCGCGGCCAGCGAGACCCGGATCATCCCGCTGCTGTACTCGTTGCCGATGGCCAGCACGCCGAAGACGATCATCGCGATCTCGCCGAGCATGATGCCGGAGAGGCTGGTCGCGGTGGCGTCGAACGGGGTGGTGACGCCCTTGCGGAAGTCGGCGAAGTTGTTCTTGGTGAGCAGCGAGATCAGCGCGCCGAGCGCGGCCGTCACCAGGAAGACCAGGAGCAGGGTCCAGACCGTGGAGCGGACGGTGCGGATCTTCGTCCACTCCGAGCGGAGGATCGCGGGGAAGGAGGCCATCTCAGTTCGCACCCTTCTGCTGCTTCTTGGATCTGCGTCCGGGGGCCGGCTGCCACTGCTCGCCCCAGCCGGTGCCCGGGCCCGTGGCCGGGGCGCCCGGGGCGTCGGTCGGGGTCGGGCCGTCCGGGGGCCGGCTGCTCGTGGGCAGGGCACCCGGGACACTGCCGTTGCCGGCGTGGTACTCCACCGAGTCGGCCGTCATCTGCATGAACGCCTCCTCGAGGGAGGCCCGCTGCAGGCTCAGTTCGTGCAGGGTGACGCCGTGCGCGGCGGCCAGGTCGCCGAGCTGGGCCGGGTCGCCGCCGGAGACCTCGAAGGAGCCGTCGGGGCCGGGCTCGGCGGTGATCGACTGCTGGGCCAGCGCGTCCAGCAACTGCTCGGGGTGCGGGGTGCGCAGCCGGACCAGCGAACGCGAGTTGCGCTCGATGAACTCGGCCATCGGCAGGTCGGCCAGCAGCCGGCCCCGGCCGATCACCACCAGGTGCTCGGCGGTCAGCGCCATCTCGCTCATCAGGTGGGAGGAGACGAAGACGGTCCGGCCCTCGGCGGCCAGCCGCTTCATCAGATTGCGGATCCACAGGATGCCTTCGGGGTCGAGCCCGTTGACCGGCTCGTCGAACATCAGGATCTCCGGGTCGCCGAGCAGCGCCGAGGCGATGCCCAGCCGCTGGCGCATGCCGAGCGAGAAGCCGCGGGCCCGCTTGTGCGCCACCTCGGTCAGGCCGACCAGGGCGAGCACCTCGTCCACCCGGCCGACCGGGATCCGGTTGCTCTGGGCCAGCCAGAGCAGGTGGTTGTGGGCGGTCCGCCCCGGGTGCACGGCCTGGGCCTCCAGCAGCGCGCCGATGTACTTGAGCGGCTCGCTGAGGTGGCCGTAGCCCTTGCCGTCGATGGTGACCCGGCCGCTGCTGGGGCGGTCCAGGTCGAGGATCAGCCGCATGGTCGTCGACTTGCCGGCGCCGTTGGGGCCGAGGAAGCCGGTGACGACCCCCCGGGGCACCTGAAAGGTGAGTCCGTTCACGGCGAGCTTGTCGCCGTACCGCTTGGTCAGGTCGTGCAGCTCGATCATCGGCGCTCCTGCTTCCTGATTCTCATACATCGTCAGGTTATGACAAATCAGACTTACGGGACCGGATTGTGCGGCCCTTCGGGATGCCGCCTACGGTGGGCGCCATGACCGATCTCGCTCTTCGTGACCGCGGCGCGGGCACCGCGCTGCTCCTGCTGCACGCATTCCCGCTCAACGCCGGGATGTACCGCGCCCAGCTCGATGGTGCGCTGGGCACGGCCCGGGTGCTGGCACCCGATCTGCCGGGCTTCGGGGACTCCCCGGCGCCGGTCGGCGAGCCCTCGTTGGAGCACTGGGCGGACGAGCTGGCCGGACTGCTGGACAGGGCGGGGGTGGCCACGGCGGTGGTCGGCGGGGTCTCGATGGGCGGCTACCTGGCGATGGCCTTCGCCCGCCGCCACCCGGACCGGCTGGCCGGGCTGCTGCTGGCCGACACCAAGGCGAGCGCCGACCAGCCGGCCGCGCTGGCCAACCGGGAGCGGATCGCCTCGGCCGTGCTGGCCCGGGACAGCGTGGCGCTGCTGCTGGAGGAGAAGACCGAGGCCTCGCTGCTCGGCCCGGACTCCACCGGCGAACTGACCGCCGAGGTGCGGGCGCTGATCGGCGCCGCCAGTCCGGCCGGGGTGGCCTGGGCGCAGCGCGCGATGGCGGCGCGGGCCGACTCCTTCGCGACCCTGGAGCAACTGGCGGTGCCGGCCGCGGTGGTGGTGGGGGAGCACGACGGGCTGACCCCGGTGGCGGACGCGGAGGCGATGGCGATGGCGCTGCCGGACGCCGAGCTGACGGTGATTCCGGGGGTGGGGCACCTGAGCGCGCTGGAGGCCCCGGCGGCCTTCAACGCGGCCGTGACGGCGCTGCTGCGGCGGGTCTAGCGGACCCCGGGCGGCCTGCGCCATGCAGAACGGCGCCTGACCCCTCGGTGGGGTCAGGCGCCGTTCTGGCGCTGCATCAGCGGACAGCTACCGCCTCAGCGGTGAAGCCGGGTCAGCGGGACTGCTGCGCCGGGACGCCGAGCGCGTCGTCGGTGGGCAGCGAGGCGGCGGCGACGGCCGCGCCGGTCAGCGTGGCCAGCATCTCGCGGACGTTGGTCAGCTGGGCGTTGATCGAGTCGCGGCGGTTGGTCAGCGCCGCCAGCTCGCGCTCGGATTCGCTGCGGATCCGGTCGGCCTTGGCATTGGCGTCGGCCACGATGTCCTCGGACTGGCGCTGGGCCGTCTCCACCGTCTGGCGGGCGCGGCGCTCGGCGTCGGTGCGCAGCTTCTCGGCCTCCAGGCGCAGCTGCTCGGCCCGGTGCTCGATCTCGGCCAGCCGCTTCTCGGCCTTGGCCTGACGGGCCGCCAGGTCGCGCTCGGACTGCTCGCGGCGCTTGGCCAGGTTGGTCTCGAACTCCAGCGCGGCCTGGGCGGCCTTGGTGCGGGTCTCCTCGAAGAGGGCCTCCGCCTCCTCGCGCTTGTTGACCGCGTCCTTGTTGGCCTCGGCGCGCAGCTGGGCGGAGTCGCTCTTGGCCTTGTCGACGATCCGCAGACCCTCGTCCTCGGCCTTCGCCTTGCGGTCCTTGGCGTAGTTCTCCGCCTCGGAGCGGACCTGCTGCGCGGCGGCCTCGGCCAGCTCGCGGTGCTGCTCGGCGGCGCGGTGCGCCTCCTCGCGCAGGTCCTTCGCCTCCTCCTCGGCCAGCCGCAGGATCTTCTCGACCCGTGCGCCGAGACCGGCGTAGGAGGGCTCGGCGTCCGCCACCTGGGCCTGGGCGCTCTGCGTCTCCAGGTGGAGTTCCTCGATCCGCTTCTCCAGCGCGCTGATCCGGGTCAACGCGCTGTCACGGTCGGCCACCAGCTTGGTGATCCGCTCGTCGACCTGGGCGCGCTCGTACCCACGTCGCACCAGGTCGAAGCCGTGAGGGGAGTGACTGTCGCTCATGGGGTTCTGGGCTTCCTGTCGTCAAACCGCTGATGAGGTTGAGGGAATCCTGACACGTTACCGGAGTGTCGTAGGCGAAAAGCCTAGGGCGCACGGACAATGTCCGCTCAATCGGGTGGTGTCCCTGCGGACCTGCCGCCACCCGATCGGGGGGCGCCCACTCCAGCGCCCGCCTTGGATCCCCCGTTCGAGCCCCCGTTGGCTCCCCCGCCGCGCTTGTTGCCCCCGGACGAGTCGGCCGCCTCCCGGGCCGTCGCCTGCTGCACAGGGGACGGCGCCTCGAAGGCTTCCAGCGCGGACAGGACGTCCTGCACGCGCGAGATCTCGGTGTTGATGTCCTTGCGCCGGCGCACCAGTTCGTCCAGCTCGCGCCGGCCTTCGTCGGTGACCCGCTGGGCCTCGGTCCGGGCGTTGTCCGCCACCCGGTCCGCCTCCTCCTCGGCGAGCCGCAGCTGCTCGGCCGCGGTCTCCTCGGCGGCCCGCAGCCGCTTGGCGGCCTCCGCGGCGGCGGCCTCCAGCTGCTCCTCGGCCTCGTCCTGGGCCGACTTGAGCTTCCGGTCGGCCTCGGCGGCCAGCTTCTCGGCCTTGGTGGTGGACGCGGCGAGCTTCTGCTCGGCCTCCTTGAGCAGGCCTTCGGCCTTGCGCACGGCGGCGATCCGGACCTTGCTGGCCTCCGCCGACGCCTGGGAGGTGAGCTCGGTGGCCCGCTCCTCGGCCGCCGCGACCAGTGCAGCCGCCCGGTCCTCGGCCTCGGCGACGGCGGCCACCGCCTGCTCCTCGGCTTCGGTGAGCTGCTCCTGAGCCGCCGTCACCAGCGCGTCCACCCGCTCGCCGGCCGACTTCATGGCCTGCGCGTTCTCCTTGCGGGCGCGCTCGTGCAGGGCCTCGACCTCGGCCTCGGTGCGCTCGCGCAGCTCCTCGGCGCGGTCGCGGATCGCGGTGGCGTCCCGGCGGGCCTCGGAGAGCAGCGCGTCGGCGTCGGCCCTGGCCCGCTCGACCTCGGCCTGTCCGGCCGCCTCGCCGGCCGCGACCAGTCGCTCGGCCTCCTTGCGGGCGGCGGCCACCATGGCGTCGGCCTGCTCCTCGGCGGCGGCCGTGGTGGCCAGCGCGGTGGTCTGGGCCTCCTCGCCCAGCGACTCGGCGTCGGCGAAGGCCTTCTCCAGCACCGAGGTCGCCTGGGCCCGGGTGGCGGTGTCGAACTGCTCGGCCTGCTCGCGGGTGCTCGAGTCGTAGGCGTCGGCCCGGGACCGGGTGGCGACCTCGTACTCCTCGGCCAGCGTGCGGGTGGCCGAGGCGTACTCCTCCGCCTCGGTGCGCAGCCGAGCCGCGTACTGCTCGGCCTCGGCCAGGATCGCGGCGCCGCGCTCCTCGGCCTCGGCCACCGTCTGCTGGGCCTGGGCCTGTGCCTCGGCGTGCTGCCGGTGGGCCTCCTGCTGCGCCTCGGCGAGGTGGGCCTCGGCCTCGGTGCGCAGCGCGGCGTCGTAGTCGCGGGCGTCGGCGGCGATCCGGGCGGCTTCGGCCTCGGTGTCGGCCCGCAGCTGGGCCGAGTACTGCTCGGCCTCGGCGCGCAGGCCGCTGTCGTAGGCGTCCGCCTCGGCCCGCAGCCGGTCGTGGTAGGTCTCCGCGTCGGCGGCGATCCGGGCGGCCTCGCGCTCGGCGGCCTCCCGCTCGGCCGCCGCCGCGGCGGCGGCCTGCTCGCGCAGCTCGGCGGTGTCCCGCTCGGCGAGGGAGCGCAGCTCGGCGGTCTCCTGGTCGGTGCGCTCGCGGAGCTCGTCGGTCTCGGCCTGGGCCTGCGCCCGCAGCTCGGCGACCTCGGCGTCGGTGCGTTCGCGCAACTCGCCGGTTTCGCGCTCGGCGGTGGCCCGCAGCTCGGTGACGTCCAGGTCGGTCTGCTCGCGCAGTTCGCCGGTCTCGCGCTCGGCGAGCGAGCGCAGCTCGGCGGCGGCCTGCTCGGCGCGCTCGGTCAGCTCGGCCACCTGCTGGGCGGCGCTCTCGTGCATCCCCGCCACCGACTGGCGGACGGCGGCCGCCTCGTCCTCGGCGGTGGACACCAGCTCGGTCGCCCGGGCGGTGGCAGCGGCCGTGACGCCGGCCGCCTCCAGCTTGGCCTGCTCCAGTGCCTCGGCGAGCTCGACGCGCAGCGCGGCGGCCTCCTCGGCGGCGGCGGCGCGCAGGCCGGTCGCCTCCTCGTCGGCCCGGGCCACGGTCGTCTCGGCGACGGCCTCGGCCTGCTCCAGCGCCTCGGCGGCCCGCAGCCGCAGCGCCTCGGCGGCGGCCTCGGCCTCGGCCCGCACTCGGCCGGCCTGCTCCTGGCTCTCGGCCCGCAGCCGCTGGTCGAACTCCTCGGCCTCGGCGCGCAGCCGCTCGTCGTAGGCGGTGGCCTCGGCCCGCACCCGCTGGTCGAACTCGGCGGCCTGCTCGCGCAGCTCACCGGTCTCCTGCTGGACCTGCTCGCGCAGTGCGGCGACCTCGGCGTCGGTGCGCTCGCGCAGTTCGCCGGTCTCGCGCTCGGCGGTGGCCCGCAGCTCGGTGACGTCCCGGTCGGTCTGCTCGCGCAGCCCGGTGGTCTCCTGCTGGACCTGCTCGCGCAGCGCGGTCAGCTCGGCCTCGGTGCGCTCGGTCAGCTCGGTGGCGGCCGCCTGGGCCTGCTCCTGGGCCTGCTGAGCCGCCGTCAGCCGGGCGGTGCTCTCCTCGCGCTCGCGGTGCAGCTCGGCGGCTGCCTGCTCGGCGGCCCGGCGGGCCTCCTCGCGCAGCGCGGTCGCGGTCGCGTCGGCCTCGGCCAGCAGCCGCTCGGCCTCGGCCAGGGCCTGCGCCTCGCGCTCCTCGGCGGCCTGCTGGGCCGCCGCCTGGATCGCACCGGCCTGCTCCTCGGCCTCGGCGCGCACCCGCTGGTCGTACTCGACCGCCTGCCGGCGCAGCTCGGAGGTCTCCCGCTCGGCGGCGGCCCGGTTCTCGGCGGCGGCGGCCTTGGCGGAGGCCAGCGTGTCCTTGGACTGCTGCTGGGTGGCGGTGACCAGCTTCTCGGCCTCGCCACGGGCCCGGGCCAGCGTCTGCTCGGCCCGCGCCTGCATCTGGGCGGCCTGCTCCTTGGCCTCCGTGCGCAGCCGCTCGACCTCGGCAGCCGCGCCCGCGCGCAGCTCGTCCGAGTCGGCCTTGGCCTTGGTGAGCAGTTCCTCGGCGCTCTTCGCGGATTCCTCTATCTGCGCCACGGCCTGCCGGCGCGCCTCGCCGCGCACCTTCTCGGCCTCGGCGGCCGCGCCGGTGCGCAGCTCCTCGGCCTCGGCGCGCAGCCGGGCCGCCTCGTCCTGCATGGCCTCCATCCGGGCCCGGATGCCGGCGGCGTCGTCGAGTGCGGCGTTCTGCGCCTGCTCGACGGCGGCCTGCGCCTGCTCACGCAGCCGCTCGGCCTCGGCGGCGGCCTCGGCGCGCACCCGCTCGGCCTCGGCGGCGGCCTCGGCGAGGGTGGCGTGGGCGTCCTGGGTGGCCCGGGCGAGCGACTCCTCGGCGCTCTTGGCGGCCTTGGCCAGGTGCACGGTGGCGTCCTTGGCGCCCTCGGCCCGGCCCTGCTCGCGGGCGTCGTTGCGCAGCGCTTCGGCGGCTGCCTCGGCCTGCGCCCGCAGCTCGCCGGCCTCGGCCAGCGCGGCGGCGCGCAGCTCGGCGATGGCGGCCTCGGCCTCGGACCGCAGCTGGTTGGCGACGGTCTCGCCGGCCGTGCGCAGCCGGTCGTTCTCGTCATCGGCGGCGGCCTTGGCGGCGCCGGCCTCGGCCATCGCGGTCTGTGCCCGGGTGAGCAGCTCGGCCGCGGCGGTCTTGATCCGCTCGGCCTCCTCGGTGGCCTTGGCGACCATCCGGGCGACCTCGGCCTTGGCGGTCTGCGAGCGCTGCTCGCTGGCGGCCTCGCCGTCGGCGACCCGCTGTTCGGCGGTGGCCAGCGCCTCGGCCTGCAGCTGCTCGGCAGCCCGGGTGGAGTGCAGGCGCAGCTCGGCGGCCTCCTGGCGGGCCCGCTCGGCCTCGGCCTCGGCCTCCGTGCGCAGCCGCTCGATCTCGGCCTGGGCCCGGGCGGCGGCGGCCTGGGCCTGCCGCTGGTCCTCCTCGGCGCGCAGCTTGAGTTCGGTGATCTCGGCCTGGGCGGCGGCGACCCGCTGCTCGGCGGCGGCCAGCGCCTCGGCCTGCAGCTGGGCGGCGGCGGCCTGGGCGCCGGCGAGCTGCTGCTGGGCCTCGTTGGCGGCGCTGCCACGCAGTTCCTCGGCCTGGCCCACGGTCTGCTGGGCCTGCTCGGAGGCGGCGCGCAGCAGCCGCTCGGCGTCGCTCTGGGCGCGCAGCAGGGCGGCCTCGGCGGCGGCCTGGGCCTCGCCGCGGGCGGCGTCCACGTCGGCGGCGGTCCGGGCCCGGGCCTGGTCGGCCAGCGCCTCGGCCTCGGCACGGGCGGCGGCCATCAGGCGGTCGGCCTCGGCGCGGGCCTCCTGCAGCAGGCGCTGGGCCTCCTGCTCGGTGCCGGCCCGGGTCTGCTCGGCCCAGTTGACGTTCTCGTTGACGTGCTTCTCGGCCGCGCGGCGCAGCTCGACCATTTCTTCTTCGAGCTGGCGGCGGCGGGCCTGCAGCTCGGCTTCCAGCCGGGCGGTCCGCTCGGCGGCCTCGGCCATCAGCCGCTGGGTGGCCGCCTGGGACTCGCGCAGCTGGCGCTCGGCGTCCGCGCGCAGCTGCTGGGCCTGCAGCTCCGCGGTGCGCAGCAGCTGCTCGGCCTGGCCGGAGACGGCGTCGAAAGCGCGCGGCTGAGCCAGCTGCCGACGGGATTCGTGCAGCTTGGCCCGGAGCACCTCCACCTGGTAGGCGAGGTCCTCGGCATGCTCGACGGTCTTGTCCCGCTCCTTGCGAAGCCGCTCCATCTCGGCCTCGAACTGGGAGAGGTGATCATCAACCTCGTAGCGGTCGTTGCCCCGCACTGCGCGGTCCCATCCATCTCCTGGTCGCGTCCTCGACCCAAGCGGCCGGGCCGACCCCGTCGGGTCGGCCGGCAGCAACGGTCCTTGCATCCGCGGCCGGTGGGTGCCCCAGGGGTTCCTGGGGTCGCCCGCCACGGGTCGGAGTCGTGGTCCGGTCGGGTGCGCGGTGGACCGCGCTCCGCCGACCGGGTGGACTCCTGGGCGAACTCTTGCCTTCTGGAGAATGGTGACAGATCAGAACAGCGTCTGTTCAGCCGTGCCCTGGCTATGGACTCCCCGCGACCCTGGGCAGTGTAGTGGGCCAGGGTGAACCTGTAACCGCCGAGGTCGTCACTGGCGCAGGTTACCGGCGGGTCGCGGGGTCGGCGGGGGCCTTCGCGGGGCCTCGGTCAGTGCTCCTCGCCCGGCTTCGCGGAGGTGACCAGCTCGGTCAGCACCCCGCCGCAGTCCTTGGGGTGCAGGAAGGTGATCCGCGACCCCATCGAGCCCAGCCGCGGCTGCTCGTAGAGCACCCGGACGCCCTTGCCCTTGATCTCGGCGGCGTCGGTGTCGACGTCCGCGGTGCCGAAGGCGATGTGGTGCACGCCCTCGCCGTTCTTCGCCAGCCACTTGGCGACCGTGGAGTCCTCCCGGGTCGGCTCCAGCAGCTGCAGGTAGGAGGCGCCGCCGTCACCGGTCTCGTTGATCTTGAGCATCGCCTCGCGGACGCCCTGCTCCTCGTTCACCTCGCTGTGGAACACCTCGAAGCCGTACGTGGCACGGTAGAACTCGACGGTCTTGTCGAGGTCGAAGCAGGCGATGCCGATGTGGTCGATCCGGGTCAACACGGTGGGCCTCCTGAGGCTGGGTTCGGACCAGTGCAGCGCAGATGCCGGGCGCCGCGCCACCGGGTCGCGTGCGAGCCTGATCACACCGTCGCTCCGGTGACGCCCGGGTTACGGGTCAGTACATTGAGCTGCATCCTCCCCCCGGGCCCTGTCGCCGTGCTCAATCCCGGCAGGACTCGCTGGCCAAGACGTGCGAAGGGGCTCGTTCCATGCCTACCGCTTCCACCGCTACCACCTCCGTGATCGTTGCGGGCGCCCGTACCCCGATGGGTCGGCTGCTCGGCTCGCTCAAGGGATTCTCCGGCGCCGACCTGGGCGGCTTCGCGATCAAGGCCGCGCTCGAGCGGGCCGGCGTGACCGGAGACCAGGTGCAGTACGTGATCATGGGCCAGGTGCTGCAGGCCGGCGCCGGCCAGATCCCGGCCCGCCAGGCCGCCGTCAAGGCGGGCATCCCGATGAGCGTGCCCGCGCTGACCATCAACAAGGTCTGCCTCTCCGGCCTGGACGCGATCGCGCTGGCCGACCAGCTGATCCGGGCCGGCGAGTTCGACATCGTGGTGGCCGGCGGCCAGGAGTCGATGACCAACGCCCCGCACCTGCTGCCGAAGTCCCGCGAGGGCTACAAGTACGGCGCGATCGAGCTGCTCGACGCGATGGCCCACGACGGGCTGACCGACGCCTACGAGAACATCCCGATGGGTGAGTCCACCGAGAAGCACAACACCCGGCTGGGCATCGGCCGCGAGGTGCAGGACGAGATCGCCGCGCGCTCGCACCAGCGGGCCGCCGCCGCGCAGAAGAACGGCGTCTTCGAGGCGGAGATCGTGCCGGTGGCGATCCCGCAGCGCAAGGGCGAGCCGGTGCTGTTCGGCCAGGACGAGGGCATCCGGGCCGACACCACGGCTGAGGGCCTGGCCAAGCTGCGTCCCGCCTTCACCAAAGACGGCACCATCACCGCCGGCAGCGCTTCGCAGATCTCCGACGGTGCCGCCGCCGTGGTCGTGATGAGCAAGGCCAAGGCCGAGGAGCTGGGCCTGAGCTGGATCGCCGAGATCGGCGCGCACGGCAACGTGGCGGGCCCGGACAACTCGCTGCAGTCGCAGCCGTCCAACGCGATCAAGCACGCCGTCGCCAAGGAGGGCATCGCGGTCGAGGACCTCGACCTGATCGAGATCAACGAGGCCTTCGCCGCCGTCGCCCACCAGTCGATGCTGGACCTCGGCGTCACCGAGGAGAAGGTCAACGTCAACGGCGGCGCGATCGCGCTCGGCCACCCGATCGGGATGTCCGGCGCCCGCCTGGTGCTGCACCTGGCGCTGGAGCTGGGCCGGCGCGGTGGCGGCATCGGCGCCGCCGCGCTGTGCGGCGGCGGCGGCCAGGGCGACGCGCTGATCGTCCGGGTGCCCAAGGTCTGACCAGGCGTCAGTGCCGGCGCCCCCTCCGGTGGAGGGGGCGCCGGTCGTTCGGGTTTCGAGAGGAGACTCCATGATCGACGTGCCGACCCTGGTCGAGCAGGCCCGCGCGGGCCGTCCGCGCGCGGTGGCCCGGCTGATCTCGCTGGTCGAGAACGCCGCCCCCGAGCTGCGCGAGGTGATGGCCGCGCTGGCGCCGTACACCGGGCGGGCGTACACGGTGGGCCTGACCGGCTCGCCCGGGGTCGGTAAGTCGACCTCCACCTCGGCGCTGGTGACCGCCTACCGGCGGCTCGGCAAGCGCGTCGCGGTGCTCGCCGTGGACCCCTCCTCGCCGTTCTCCGGCGGCGCGCTGCTCGGCGACCGGGTGCGGATGCAGGACCACGCGACCGACCCGGACGTCTTCATCCGCTCGATGGCCACCCGCGGACACCTGGGCGGGCTCTCCTGGGCGGCCCCGCAGGCGCTGCGGGTGCTGGACGCGGCGGGCTGCGAGGTGATCCTGGTGGAGACGGTCGGGGTCGGGCAGTCCGAGGTGGAGGTGGCCGCGCAGGCGGACACCACGGTGGTGCTGCTCGCGCCCGGGATGGGGGACGGGATCCAGGCCGCCAAGGCCGGGATCCTGGAGATCGGCGACCTCTTCGTGGTCAACAAGGCCGACCGGGACGGCGCGGACGCCACCGCCCGGGAGCTGAGCCACATGCTCGGGCTCGGCGAGGCGCGCGAGCCGGGCGACTGGCGCCCGCCGATCGTCAAGACGGTGGCCGCCCGCGGTGAGGGCGTCGACGAGGTGGTCGAGGCGCTGGAGAAGCACCGCGCCTGGCTGGAGGAGCGCGGCGAGCTGGCGGCCCGTCGGCGCGTCCGGGCGGCGCAGGAGATCGAGTCGATCGCGCTGGCCCAGTTGCGGGCCCGGATCGGGGACCTGCACGGCGACCGCCACCTGGGCGCGCTGGCCGAGCAGGTCGCGGCCGGCCGGCTGGACCCGTACGGCGCGGCCGATCGGCTGGTGGCCGGGCTGACCGACCGCCAGGGCGGCTGAGCCGGTTCGTCAGGCCCGGCCGCGCAGCGTCCGCAGGTGCTCGGCGATCGGGCCCAGCGCCTGGTACATGGCGTCGAGCTGCTGGTCGTCGAAGCGGTCGATGAAGTGGGCGCGGACGCTGCGCACGTGGTCCGGCGCGGCCCGGCGCAGCGTCTGCCAGCCCGCCTCGGTGAGGTGGGCGTACAGGCCGCGGCGGTCGCCCGGGCACTCCTGACGCAGCACCAGGCCGGCGCTCTCCATCCGGGTGATCTGGTGCGAGAGCCGGCTCTTGGACTGCAGGGTCGCGGTGGCCAGGTCGGTCATCCGCATCCGGTGGTCGGGCGCCTCGGAGAGCACCACCAGGATCTCGTAGTCGTTGATCGCCAGGTCGTGCTGCTGCAGCTCGCGGCCGAGCTGGTAGTCCAGCAGCCTGGTGACCTCCAGGTGGGCACGCCAGAGCCGCTGCTCCCGGGCCGTCAGCCAGGGAGTGTCATCGGGGGCGGGCTCGGCCGGGACCTCGGTCGGCTCCGTGGCGTTGGTGTCCATACCGACCATGGTACCCGATATAGTTCAACTTTCTACAATATTGTAGGACCGACCAGTGGGCAGGGCCGGCCGGGAGCAGGGCTGACTAGGCATGAGCGGGCAGCAGTCCGGCCGCCTGCTCGACCTCCAGGAGCGAGGCCGAGTGCCGCTCCGCCTCGAACGCCGCGACCCCGCCGCGCAGCCCGAACAGCCGCTTGGAGAGCAGGATCCAGAGCACCGCGAGCACGTTGACCACGGTGGTGGCGATCTTGATGGCGCTCGCATGCTCGTGCAGCTCGTACCCCTCCAGCGGGAGGAAGGCGGCGGTGGCGATCACCGCGAGGTACTCCGCCCAGCGCCTGCCCAGCCACAGGCCCACCCCCTCCACCGCCTCGATCAGCGAGTACGCCAGCACGCCGCCGGCCACGTAGACCAGGGTGCTGCGCTTGTAGTCGAAGGTCTTGCGGATGGTGTCGATCACCGAGGCGTGTTCCAGGTCCCAGTGGAAGTGGTCGGCCACCGGCCTGAAGACCGTCAGGTCCTGGTCGAAGAGTTGGTGCAGGGCGTCCTGGCTGTTGGAGAACTTCCACACCGCCCAGGCGACCAGGACGCCCAGCACCCCGCGCAGGCCGCGCTCGACGGCCAGCAGCCGCAGCACGAACAGCTCGCGCAGTGCCTTGCCGCGCGCCACCAGCGGGGCGTTCGCGGCCGGGCCGGTGCCGTGCGGCGCGCCGAGCGTGAAGTCGCCGCAGCGCAGGCACCGCCAGGCCTCGCCGGTCGCGGTGGCGGCCCGCAGCCGCTCGCGCGGGGCCTGCTCGTCGGGCGCGTAGGTGATGTGGCCGCGCTTGGCGCAGACGCGCCGGTTCCAGTCCCGCTTCGCCATGGTGGTGGAGCTCCCCCGATCGGTACGAGCGCGTCCCTTGGGCCCGGGCGCGCGGCAGCAGGATAGCGAGCGGCGGCGACGGCCCGTCAGCGGTGTGAGCTCGGGCACCCCGGGGCGGTCCGGGCCGGGCGCTCTGCTCATAATGGGCGTTGGCTTGTGCCCCCGTTCACAAGCGACACCGTCACCTGTGAGGTCCTCCGTCATGCAGCACAGCGCCGCCCACCGCCTGCGTCTCGTCTCCGGCCCCGAAGGCCTGTCCTTCATCCTTCTGCTGGTCGGGATGATCTTCAAGTACAACACCAGCTTCAACCCGGTCCCGGTGCTCGGCATGATCCACGGGATGCTCTTCCTCGCCTACGTGGCCTTCCTCGGCCTGGCCTGGCAGAAGCAGGGCTGGGGCGTCAAGCGGGTGGCGCTGCTCTTCGTCCTCTCGGTGCTGCCGACCGGCGGCTTCTTCGCCGAGCGGATGCTGGCCAAGGAGGAGCGCGGCGAGCTGGTGCCGGCCACCGCCTGATCCGGTGGTCCCACCATGCGGGCCGTCCGGCGAGTGCCGGGCGGCCCGCCGGTACGGTGTGGGGCGTGGCCAAACCCCTCGCGCTCGACTTCGACCCGATCGCCCGTGCCGACGAACTGTGGGCCCGTCGCTGGGGCGGGGCGCCGGCGATGGCCGCGATCACGTCGGTGATGCGGGCCCAACAGATCCTGCTGGGCCGCCTCGACGCGGTGGTCAAGCCGTACGGGCTGACCTTCGCCCGCTACGAGGCGCTGGTGCTGCTCACCTTCAGTCGCACCGGTGAACTGTCGCTCTCCAAGATCGGCGAGCGGCTGATGGTCCACCCGACCAGCGTCACCAACACGGTGGACCGGCTGGAGAAGGCCGGCCTGGTCTCCCGGCGTCCCAACCCGCTGGACGGCCGCGGCGTGCTGGCCGCGATCACCGCGCACGGCCGGGAGGTGGTCGAGCAGGCCACCCGGGAGCTGATGGCGATCGACTTCGGGCTGGAGTCCTACGACGAGGACCAGTGCCGACAGGTGTTCGAGCTGCTCAGGCCGCTGCGGGTGGCGGCGGGCGACTTCGCCGAGCCCCCCGCGCAGTCCGGGTGAAAACTGCGGTTACCCTCGGATGAGCCGTCCTACCCCCGTGACAGAACGAAGGCTGGCCCGAACATGAAGCAGAGCGTGCTGACCCGCTACCGGGCCATGGCTTATCTGACCGGTGTGCTGCTGATCCTGCTGACCATCGGCGTGATCGCCAAGTACCTGCTCAAGATCGACGGGGCGGACGGCTTCGTCACCGCCGTGGGTATCGCGCACGGCTGGCTCTACGTGGTCTACCTGGTCTTCGCCTTCGACCTCGGCAGCAAGGCCAAGATGCCGCTCGGCAAGCTGGCCTGGATGCTGCTCGCCGGCACCGTGCCGACCGCCGCCTTCTTCGTGGAGCGCAAGGTCTCGCGTGAGCTCGCGCCGCTCTTCGCACCGGCCGAGGGCAAGCAGCCGGTCGGCGCCTGACCCGTGGTCGTCGCCGAAGGCCCCCATCGCGACGGTGGGGGCCTTCGGCGTATTCGCGGGCGCTTGGCGTCGGGTCGGCATCGACAAGTACTAGGACGTCCGAGTAAATTTCCAGGGAGTCCCACCATCGAGAGACCGAGCGGGAGCTGAGCCCCATGGACGCCGAGGACATCGAGCGCGGCAGGCAGCGTTGGCAGCAGCGCTACGACAGCGCCCGCAAGCGGGACGCCGACTTCACCACCCTGTCCGGCGACACGGTGGAGCCGGTCTACGGCCCGCCGGCCGGCCAGGCCCACGAGGGCTTCGAGCGGATCGGTTGGCCGGGCGAGTACCCGTACACCCGCGGCCTGCACCCCACCGGCTACCGCGGCCGGACCTGGACCATCCGGCAGTTCGCCGGCTTCGGCAACGCCGAGCAGACCAACGAGCGCTACCGGATGATCCTGGAGGCCGGCGGCGGCGGCCTCTCGGTGGCCTTCGACATGCCGACCCTGATGGGGTACGACTCCGACGACGCCCGCTCGCTGGGCGAGGTCGGCCACTGCGGGGTCGCGATCGACTCGGCCGCCGACATGGAGGTGCTCTTCAAGGGCATCCCGCTGGGCGACGTGACCACCTCGATGACGATCAGCGGCCCGGCCGTGCCGATCTTCTGCATGTACCTGGTGGCCGCCGAGCGGCAGGGCGTGGACCCCTCGGTGCTCAACGGCACCCTGCAGACGGACATCTTCAAGGAGTACATCGCGCAGAAGGAGTGGCTCTTCTCGCCCGAGCCGCACCTGCGCCTGATCGGCGACCTGATGGAGTACTGCGCCGAGGGCATCCCCGCCTACAAGCCGCTCTCGGTCTCCGGCTACCACATCCGCGAGGCCGGAGCCACGGCCGCGCAGGAGCTCGCCTACACGCTGGCCGACGGCTTCGCCTACGTGGAGCTGGGCCTGTCCCGGGGCATGGACGTGGACGTGTTCGCCCCCGGCCTGTCCTTCTTCTTCGACGCCCACCTGGACTTCTTCGAGGAGATCGCCAAGTTCCGTGCCGCGCGCCGGATCTGGGCCCGCTGGCTGCGCGAGGCGTACGGCGCCAAGACCGACAAGGCGCAGTGGCTGCGCTTCCACACCCAGACCGCGGGTGTCTCGCTGACCGCGCAGCAGCCGTACAACAACGTGGTGCGCACCGCCGTCGAGGCGCTCTCGGCGGTGCTCGGCGGCACCAACTCGCTGCACACCAACGCGCTGGACGAGACCCTCGCGCTGCCCTCCGAGCAGGCCGCCGAGATCGCGCTGCGCACCCAGCAGGTGCTGATGGAGGAGACCGGGGTGGCCAACGTGGCCGACCCGCTGGGCGGCTCCTGGTACGTCGAGGCGCTGACCGACCGGATCGAGGCGCAGGCCGAGGAGATCTTCGCCAGGATCCTCGCCAAGGGCAGCCCGGACCACGCGATCGGCCCGATGACGGCCGGCATCCTGCGCGGGATCGAGGACGGCTTCTTCACCGGTGAGATCGCCGAGGCCGCCTTCCAGTACCAGCAGGCGGTGGAGAAGGGCGAGAAGCGGGTGGTCGGGGTCAACTGCTTCCCGAAGTCGGTGACCCCGGAGCTGGAGATCCTGCGGGTCAGCCACGAGGTGGAGCGCGAGCAGGTGCGGGTGCTGGGCGCGCGCAAGGCCGCCCGGGACGAGGCGGCGGTGCGGGCCGGTCTGGACGCGATGCTGGCGGCGGCGCGGGACGGGGCGAACATGATCCCGCCGATGCTGCAGGCGGTGCGGGCCGAGGCCACGCTGGGCGAGATCTGCGACGCGCTGCGCGCGGAGTGGGGGATCTACCGGGAGCCGGCCGGCTTCTGAGTCCGTGGCACGACGAGGCCGCCGGAGGGGAGCAGCTGCTCCCCTCCGGCGGCCTCGTCGTGCCGGCGGCCCCGCGGCGGGCCTCAGCAGCTCTGGTAGAGCCCGGGGTTGAGCAGCAGCTCGGTGAACCGGCGGATCCACTGCGGGGTGACCGGCTCACCGATCACCAGCATCCGGTGCTCGACCGCGCCCGCGATGGTGTCGAAGATGATGTCGATCTGCTCGGCCGCCGCCAGCGGGTCGGGCTCGGCGGCCAGTTCGCCGCGGGCCAGCGCGTGCGCCAGCCCCTGGTGCACCAGCACCTTCTGCGGATCGACGATGTGCTCGCGGATCCGCTGGCGCAGCTGCGGGTCGCGGCTGCCCTCGGCGAAGACGGCGAGCAGCGCGGCCTGGCTCTCCGGGCGGGCCAGCACGGATGCGAACTGCGCGACCACGTCCTCGATGTCGGCCTGCAGGCTGCCCAGATCGGCCACCGCCAGCTCGTCGAAGAGGCTGGCCACGGCGTCCACCACCAGCTCGTTCTTGGACGGCCAGCGGCGGTACAGGGTGGTCTTGGCGACGCCGGCCCGCAGCGCGACGTGGCCCATGGTCAGTCCGCCCCAGCCGAGTTCGGCCAGCGCCTCCCGGGTCGCGTCGAGGATCGCCTGATCCGCGGCGGCGCTGCGCGGGCGGCCCTTGCTGCGGGACGGGGCGCGGGACTGGGCCGGCTGCGGGGTGGGGGCCACCGGGCCTCCTTGCATGTACTGACGAGTAGCTTGGGTGGGGGTTGCAACCGTATCGACAGTTGGTCGGCAAGGAAAGTGGCCCACATCACGCACTTGACACTTGAGTGGGACTTGCGTTCCGGGGGCGGGGCACAGATACGCTACGACCTGTAGCGAATAGAGCGGCAACCACGTGCCGGCCCTGTGGGAGGGGCGGGTGCGGGGCGCGGGTGGGGATCCGCGCCGCTGACGAAAGACGGCTACCAGGTAGCCGGCTCCGCACTGTAGGGGAGCGGAGCCGGCGCAAGGGCGCTCCGGGCACGGTTCGATGCGGGCTTTCCCGGCGGATGGTGCCCGGCAATCGCGCGGACGGGGGAGGATGGTTCCATGCAGCCACGGAACACGCATCTGAACAGCTCCGCCTCCATGCGCGGTGTGGTCGACCTCGCCGCGGTGAAGGCGGCCGGCGAGGCCGCGCAGAAGGCCGAGCAGGCCCGGGCCGAACGCGCCCGCCAGGCCGAGTCCGGCGAGGCCGGCGCGATGGCGGCCCCGGGCGTCGGCTACCAGTTGGTCATCGACGTCACCGAGGACACCTTCGAGGAGGAGGTCGTCCAGCGCTCCACCGAGGTTCCGGTGGTGGTCGACTTCTGGGCCGAGTGGTGCGGCCCCTGCAAGCAGCTGAGCCCGATCCTGGAGCGCCTGGCCGAGGAGTACGCCGGCCAGATCGTGCTGGCCAAGATCGACGTCGACCAGAACCAGCTGATCGCCCAGCAGTTCGGCATCCAGAGCATCCCGG
Source organism: Kitasatospora sp. NBC_01266 (assembly GCF_036242395.1). Taxonomy (NCBI): domain Bacteria; kingdom Bacillati; phylum Actinomycetota; class Actinomycetes; order Kitasatosporales; family Streptomycetaceae; genus Kitasatospora; species Kitasatospora sp. NBC_01266. The sequence continues at coordinate 5,491,838 of NZ_CP108458.1, forward strand.
CCGTGATGGCCGTGGTGGCGGGGCAGTTGGTGCCGCTCTTCCAGGGGGCCGAGAACGAGAGCAATGTCCGCAAGGTGCTCGACCAGCTGATCGCGGTGGCCGAGCAGCGCTTCGGCATCGTGGGCGGCACCGGCGTGCCCGCCGAGGCTGCGGCCGACCTGCCGGGCGCGCCCGAGGACCCGGCGCTGGCCGCCGCGCACGAGGCGCTGGACCGCGGTGACCTGGGCGGTGCGGTTCAGGCCTACCAGAACGTGCTGAGCGAGCAGCCGGGCAATGTCGAGGCACAGCTGGGCCTGGCCCAGGCCGAGTTGCTGCGCCGGGTGCAGGAGTTGGACCCGCAGGCGGTGCGCACCGCCGCCGCGGCCGACCCCAAGGACATCCAGGCCCAGCTGGACGCGGCCGATCTGGACCTGGTGGGCGGCCACGTCGAGGACGCCTTCGGGCGGTTGGTGGACACCGTGGGCCGGACTGCCGGAGCCGATCGGAACATCGCGCGGGTCCGCCTGCTGGAGCTCTTCGAGGTGATCGGCGCGGACGACCCGCGGGTCACCGCGGCACGGAGCGCGCTGGCGCGGGTCCTGTTCTGACCCGGCCTGCGCCGGCCTGGCCTGCGCTGACCGGGCTTTGCTGACGCGGCCTCGGGTGTCGCCGATGGCACGGCGGGTGACCTGCGGTGTCGTCAGTGATCAGCGGTGATAAGGCGACATTCGTGTCAACCCCGTGAGGGTTTATCAAATCTTGACAACACCGGCGCGCGGTCACCAGAGGTGACCGCGCGCCGGTGTTTCCTTCCTGTTTCCAGGAGATTTCTGCGAAGCCGCGGCCGGATTTCGTCACACTGCGTTGATGTCATGGACGTGCCATGATCATCGAGCCTCCATATTGGATTACCCGTCAGTAACGCACCCCTTGTGCTTCGGCCGGGATTCCAGCACGATCGGCCACGCCTGGTCCCTCACTTCACTCACCGGCAGTCTGCCGGACATGTGCGGTGCGGGATCCCCACCGGGTAACCGCCGGCGCTGATCGGCGGTTGAAGGACAGGGGGGTGTCCGCGTCCCACCGCGGTTCCTGTCCTTTGTCGGCCGCGCGGCCCCGCGCGGTCGGTTGGTTGTCGCTCGGGGGTGATCGCCCGTCGTCAGGTTGTCCTGCTCGACGGCGGCGCTATCGGCTACCGAGGACGTAGCTCTTCTCCCATCCCAGGACGGGATCCGCGCAGCGTGTCGGACCCGACCGGAGATGTACGTCCGAGAAGGAGGACACGCATGTCCCAGACTTATGGCAAGACCCGCTGGAAGCGCTTCGCCCTCGTCATGGTGCCCAGCATCGCCGCCACCGCCGTCGTCGGTGTCAGCATCGCGCAGAGCGCGCTGGCCGCCTCGTTCAGCGTCTCCGGTCAGCAGTTCAAGGTGACCGCCGACCAGCTGCACGGCACCAACTTCGCGCAGTTCGGCTCGGTCGACGTGGGTGCCGACAAGAGCACGCACGTGGTCGCGATCTCCGCGTTCGACACGGCCAGCATCCACAACCTGTGCCAGTCCGTGGTCTACAACCTGGGCCCGCTGGGCACCTACACCCTGCAGCTGCACGCCGGCACCGCGGCGGTCGCGAGCAGTGGTCTGGCCACCGACCCGAACCAGGTCCAGGCCAAGGACCTGCTGATCGACCTGAACAGCCTTCAGGCCGACGCGACCTTCCAGCAGATCAACATCGGCCAGGACGCCTCCACCCTGACCGGCTCCGCCACCCAGAACTGGAAGGCGGCGGACGGCAGCTCCAAGCCGACCGGCGCCCTGGGCTTCGCCCAGTCCGCCCCGGTGGCCGACCTGAACAACGTCAAGCAGACCGCCTGGGCGACCTCGGCGGGCACCTTCTCGCTGCCGGGCCTGAACCTGAACATCGTGTCGGGTGACCAGGAGTGCTACTAATCCGTCCTTGACGGTGTGTCCGGCCCAGCCGGGCACCCGGTACGGATGAACGGATGACCCGAGGCCGCCCGAGCGGCCCCGGCGACCAGGGGGCGGCGCGAATCGAGCCGTCCCCTGGCCGCACACCCCCAGCTCTTCCCCTCGGACAGATCCACGAGGAGTTCCATCGTGACCAGCGCAACTGCCCCCCTCTGGCCCGACGGTGCCGGCCTGCCCACCCGGGCGCGGCTGAGGTTCCGGGCCTGGCGCCGGACCCGGCCGTTCTGGGGCGGCCTGATCTCGGTGGTCGGTGGGGTGCCGATCCTGTACTTCCCGTATGCGCACCTGACCCTGTCGGGCGTGACGATCGCGATGGCCACCACGGCCGGCGCCGGCTCGCTGGTGATCGGGCTGCTGATGATCGCGCTCGGCGTCTCGGCCTGGTTCCAGCCGGCCACCAGGGTCTTCTGCGGCATCGCGGTCACCATCCTGTCGCTGATCTCGATCCCGGTCTCCAACCTCGGCGGCTTCGGGATGGGGCTGATCCTCGGCCTGCTCGGCGGCGGTCTGCTCTGCGCCTGGGCGCCGCTCAAGGAGCCGAAGCCGGTGGCCGACACGGCAGTTGACCCGGGCGTGGCGATGTCCGTCCCGGCGCAGGCGACAGCGGCGGAAGCCGTCGCCGAGCCCGCTGCCGAGACCGTCCAGCTCCCCGGGCAGGCCGCCGCCGTCGACCAGCCCGCGGTGATCGAGCAGGCGGGAGACGTGGAGTGAGCGGCACCGGGGGAGAGCGGGCAGCGGAACCGGCCGAGGGGCCCCGGCACGCCGCGCCCCGGGTGAGCGGCCGCAAGCGGGCCAAGCTGCTGGCCTTCACCGCGGTGCCGACCGCGCTGCTGATGGGCACCACCGTGCTGCCCGAGCTGGCCTCCGCCGCGACCACCGCCGCCGGCAGCTCCTGCGCGCCCGCCGCGAACGCCCCGGTGACCATCACCCAGGTTCCCAAGAGCCAGCTGACCCCGGTCCCGGACCCGACCGCCGGGAAGACCAAGGCCTCGACGACCGGCGCCGGCCAGACGGTCAGTGCCGCCTTCGTCTCGCCGAACGCGGGCCCGGCGGCGCAGCAGCAGGCCGCCGCCGCCGTCACCAGTCACGTGGTGCAGGCGGACGACAGTGGCGGCAGTGGCGGCGGCGGCCTGATCGGCGACATCATCAACGGCATCGCCGGGATCTTCGACCCGAACCACCAGGACCAGCAGCAGCCGAAGCCGACCCCGGTCACCCCGCCCGCCGCCCCCCGGGTCGGCGCCCCGGTCACCCCGGTCACCCCGAGCACCCCGGCGCCGAACGCCGCCCAGCCCAGCACGGCCGCCGGCACCTCGAGCGCCCCGGCGGCCGGCGGCGCCACCCCGTCCGCGCCGAGCAGCGCGCCCGCCGGTGCCCCCGGCACGGCCCCGAGCGGCTCGCCCAGCGCCCCGGCCTCCAGTGCCTCGAGCACCCCCAGTGCCTCGAGCACCCCCAGCGCCTCGAGCACTCCCAGCCCGACCGCTGCCGCCCCCACCGCTCCCGCCGCGGTCGCCTCCGCCCTCGCGAAGGGCGACACCCGCCCGCTCTGCCCGGTGGACACCAGCAACGTGGCGGCCGCGGCCGTGCCCGGCGGGCAGGTGGTGCCGGACCAGAACTGGACCCTGAACACCACCCGGCTCGCGCTGCACGGTGCGGTCTTCGGCGGGGTCTACGAGGTGAACACCCCGACCACCACCAAGCGGGTGCTCAAGTTCACCGTCAGCTCGGTGGACATCGACAACCTCGACATGTCGACAATCGAGGACACCGGGCACGGCAGCACCCCGCCCGAGACCTTCCACGTCAAGGGCGCTCCCGGCAGCACCTCGACCATGGTCGACGGCCCGATCACGATGTACGTGGAGAGCCTCAGCGGCGAGCTGTCCGCGCTCTACGGCATCCCGCTGCCGCCCCTGGGCACCATCACGCTGACCCCCGACACGCTGCCGACCTGGCTCTACGACCTGATCGGCGCGGTCCCGATCCCGCTCGACATCACCATGACCGGGGTCACCGCGATCCAGGCCGGCCAGTTCGGCGGCACCCTGCACATCCCGGGCATGCAGCTCTACAACGACACCGCGCCCTACCCGTACGGGCACTGACGCCCCGGCGGCAAGCCGACGGGCCCCCTGCGAAGCTTCGCAGGGGGCCCGTCGTGCCGCTGACGCGGACTCAGTTGCCGTGGTGGCGCGAGCCCAGGTGGTGCACCTGGACCATGTTGGTGTTGCCGGGGATGCCGGGGGGCGAGCCGGCCGTGACGATGGCGGTGTCGCCCTCGTTCAGCCGCTTCATCGACAGCAGCTCGCGGTCGACCTGCAGCACCATCTCGTCGGTGGTGGCCACCTGCTCGGTCACGTACGCCTCCACGCCCCAGCTCAGCGAGAGCTGGTTGCGGGTGGCCGCGTCCGGGGTGAAGGCGATCACCGGGATCGGCGAGCGGTAGCGGGACAGGCGGCGGGCGGTGTCACCGGACTTGGTGAAGGCCACCAGCGCCTTGGCGTCCAGGAAGTCGCCCAGCTCGCAGGCCGCGCGGGCGACCGAGCCGCCCTGGGTGCGGGGCTTGCGGCCCGGGTTGAGCGGCTGCAGGCCCTGGGCCAGCAGCTCCTCCTCGGCCTGCTCGGCGATCCGACTCATCGTCTTGACCGTCTCGACCGGGAACTTACCGACGCTGGACTCGGCGGAGAGCATCACCGCGTCCGTGCCGTCCAGGATCGCGTTGGCCACGTCGGAGACCTCGGCGCGGGTCGGGCGCGAGGCGTGGATCATCGACTCCATCATCTGGGTGGCGACGATGACCGGCTTGGCGTTGCGGCGGGCCAGCGTGATCAGCTTCTTCTGGACCAGCGGCACCTTCTCCAGCGGGTACTCCACGGCCAGGTCGCCACGGGCCACCATGATCGCGTCGAAGGCGAGGACGATCTCCTCCATCGCCTCGACCGCCTGCGGCTTCTCGATCTTGGCGATGACCGGGACCCGGATCCCGACCTCGTCCATCACCTTGTGCACGTCGTCGATGTCGCCGGCGTTGCGCACGAAGGAGAGGGCGACCATGTCGACGCCCAGGTTGAGCGCGAAGCGCAGGTCGTCCTTGTCCTTCTCGGAGAGCGCGGGCACGTTGACGGCCGCGCCGGGCAGGTTGATGCCCTTGTTGTTGGAGAGCACCCCGCCCTCGATCACCACGGTCTTCACCCGCGGGCCGTCGACGCTGACGACCTCCAGGGCGATGACGCCATCGTTGATCAGGATCGGGTCGCCGGGCTTCACATCGCCGGGCAGGCCCTTGTAGGTGGTGCCGCAGATGTACTGGTCACCGGGGACGTCTTCGGTGGTGATGGTGAACGTGTCGCCGTTGTCAACGGTCACCGGGCCGTTGGCGAAGGTCGCCAGACGGATCTTGGGGCCTTGCAGGTCGGCCAGCACACCGATGGTGCGGCCGGTGTCCTGGGACACCTGGCGGACCTTGCGGTACCGCTCCTCGTGCTCCGCGTGGGAGCCGTGGCTCATGTTCAGACGGGCGACGTTCATGCCCGCTTCGACGATGGCCTTCAGCTGTTCGTAGGAGTCCGTGGCCGGACCCAGGGTGCAGACAATTTTCGCTCGGCGCATATCGATGATCCTATCCGTAGGAGTTATTCCCGGGGATTGGGACGAACCTCCGATCACAGCTGTTAACTGTTTCGGACCAGTGCGTACGCCTGCTGGGCGATCTCCAGCTCCTCGTCGGTGGGCACCACGGCCACGGTGACCCGGGAGAAGGCGGGCGAGATCACCCGGGCTCGGCCGGAACGGACCGAGTTCAGCTCCGGGTCCACCGCGATCCCCAGCGCCTCCAGACCGGCGGTCGCCGCCGCGCGCACCGGCGCCGCGTTCTCGCCCACCCCGGCGGTGAAGGCGATCGCGTCCACCCGTCCGAGCACCGCGTAGTAGCCGCCCAGGTACTTGCGCAGCCGGTGGATGTAGGCGTCGAAGGCCAGTGCGGCGGCCTGGTCGCCGGCCTCGGCGCGGCGCACGATCTCGCGCATGTCGTTGTCCCCGCACAGGCCCAGCAGGCCGCTGCGCCGGTTCAGCAGGTCGTCGATCTCGTCGATCGACAGGCCGCCGACCCGGTGCAGGTGGAAGATCACGCCCGGGTCGATATCGCCCGACCGGGTGCCCATCACCAGGCCCTCCAACGGGGTCAGCCCCATCGAGGTGTCCACGCAGACCCCGCCGGCCACCGCCGAGGCGGAGGCCCCGTTGCCCAGGTGCAGCACGATCAGGTTGAGTTCGGCGGGGTCCCGGCCGAGCAGCCGCGCGGTGGCCCGGGCGACGTACTGGTGCGAGGTGCCGTGGAAGCCGTAGCGGCGCACCCGGTGCTCGTCGGCGACGGCGGTGTCGATCGCGTAGCGGGCCGCGTACTCGGGGATCGTGGTGTGGAAGGCGGTGTCGAAGACCGCGATCTGCGGCAGGTCGGGACGCAGCGACCGGGCCACCTCGATGCCGACGATGTTGGCCGGGTTGTGCAGCGGGGCCACCGGCACCAGGCGGCGGATCTCGGTCAGCACCTCGTCGTTCACCACGGTCGGCGCGGTGAAGCGCTTGCCGCCGTGCACCACCCGGTGGCCGATCGCGGCGAGTTCGGGGGAGTCCAGGCCCAGGCCGTCGGCGGCCAGCTCCTCGGCCACCGCCCGCAGCGCGGCGGTGTGGTCGGGGAACGGCCGCGCCGACTCGCGCCGCTCGCCGCCGTGCGGGGTGTGCAGCAGCCGGCCGCCGGGCTCGCCGATCCGCTCCACCAGGCCGAGCGCCAGCCGCTCGCCGTCCACCATGTCGATCAGCTGGTACTTGACCGACGAGGAGCCGGCGTTGAGCACCAGGATCCGGGTCGCCTCGGTCATGCGCTCTGCTCCTTCTCGTCCTGGCCCGCGCTCTGCTCCCGCTGGGCCTGGATGGCGGTGATCGCCACGGTGTTGACGATGTCCTGCACCAGCGCGCCGCGGGACAGGTCGTTGACCGGTTTGCGCAGTCCCTGCAGCACCGGTCCGACCGCGACCGCGCCGGCCGAGCGCTGGACGGCCTTGTAGGTGTTGTTGCCGGTGTTCAGGTCCGGGAAGATCAGCACGGTGGCCCGGCCCGCCACCGCGGAGCCCGGCAGCTTGGTTGCGGCGACATGCGGGTCCACCGCCGCGTCGTACTGGATCGGACCCTCCACCAGCAGCTCCGGACGCAGCGCCCGGACCAGCTCGGTGGCCCTGCGCACCTTGTCCACGTCCGCGCCCGTGCCGGAGGTGCCGGTGGAGTAGGAGAGCATCGCCACCCGCGGCTCGACGCCGAAGGCGGCGGCGGTCTCGGCGGACTGGATCGCGATGTCGGCCAGCTGTTGGGCGTCGGGGTCGGGGTTGACCGCGCAGTCGCCGTAGACCAGCACCCGGTCGGCCAGGCACATGAAGAAGACCGAGGAGACGATCGCGGCGCCCGGCGCGGTCTTGATCACCTCGAAGGCCGGCCGGATGGTCGCGGCGGTGGAGTGCACGGCGCCGGAGACCATGGCGTCGGCGATCCCCTCCTGCACCATCAGGGTGCCGAAGTAGCTGACGTCGGTGACCACGTCGTGGGCGAGCTCGACGGTCATGCCCTTGTGCGCGCGCAGCTCGGCGTAGAGCTCGGCGAAGCGCTGGCGCAGCGGGCTGGTGGCCGGGTCGACGATCCGCAGCTCGGCCCGGTCGCCGCCGTCGCCGTGCTCGTCCGGCTGCGGCAGCGTGATGCCCACGCTCGCGGCCTTGCGGCGGACCGCGTCCGGCTCGCCGAGCAGGGTCAGGTCGCAGATGTTGCGGCGCAGCAGGATCTCGGCGGCCCGCAGCACCCGCTCCTCGGTGCCCTCTGGCAGCACCACGTGCCGCCGGGAGCCGCGGGCCCGCTCCAGCAGCTCGTGCTCGAACATCATCGGGGTCACCCGGTCGGACCGGCTCAGCTCGATCCGGCTGGTCAACTCGGCGGTGTCCACGTGCAGTTCGAACAGGCCCAGAGCGATCTCGGCCTTCCGCGGGCTGTCCGAGCCGAGCTTGCCCTCCAGGTGGGTGAGCGCGGCGGCGGTCGGCCAGCTGCCGCCCGGGACCAGCGCGACCGGGGTGCCGGGGGCCAGCCGGGAGGCCAGCGCCAGCACGTCCGGGCCCGGGTGCTGAGCCAGCGTCAGCAGCACCCCGGCGATCGGCGGCGCGCCGGCGGCATGCGCGGCGAGCGAGCCGATCAGCAGGTCGGCCCGGTCGCCGGGGGTCACCACCAGGGCCCCCTCGGTCAGCGCGCCCAGGAAGGTGGGCAGCATCGCGCCGCCGAAGACGAAGCCCCGCACGTCCCGGGCCAGCCCCGGCGCGTCACCGAGCAGCACCTCGGCGCCGGTCGCCTCCACCAGCTGGGCGACGGTCGGCGCGGCCAGCGCCGGCTCCTCGGGGATCACGTAGGCGGGCACCGGCAGCTTGCTGGTCAGTCCGCGCAGCACCGGCTGCTTGGCGCCGGGCGCCACCCGGTTGGCGATCATCGCCAGGGTCGAGCAGCCGAGTTCGGTGTAGGCGCGGTGGGCGCCCAGCACCTCGGCGATCACGGCCGGCGGGTCCTGGTCGTGCCCGCCGACCACCGGCAGCACCCAGGCGCCGAACTCGTTGGCCAGGCGCGCGTTGAAGGCCAGCTCGTCGGGGATGTTGGTGTCCGCGAAGTCGGTGCCGAGCACCAGGACCGCCTGGCACTTGCGCTCCAGCGCGCGGAACCGGTCCACCAGCGCGCTGACCAGCTCGTCCTGCCCCTGGGCGGCCTGCAGCGCGGCGGCCTGCTCGTAGGTCAGCCCGTACAGTTCGGCGGCCGGCGGCTCCAGGCGGTAGCGGGCCCGCAGCAGCTCGACCACGTGGTCGCCGGCGAGCTCCCCGGTGGCCTGCGCGTGCACCAGCGGCCGGAACACCCCCACCCGGTCCACCTGGCGGGTGAGCAGTTCCATGACCCCGAGTTCGACGGCCTGGCGGCCATCCCCCCGGCCGATGCCGGTCACGTACACACTGCGCGCCACGCGTGTCACTCCGTCCGTTGCGGCCCGTTCCGGGTCCAGCTGCGACGACCTGCGGAGTCGGTCGTCGGTTCGACCATACCTTCGCAGTTCGAAGCCGCTGTCGCAGGACGACGGGCCCGGCCGGAGCAAGAGTCGAAGGTCCCGTCCGGGCGGGCCGCAGGGCCCGCCCGGACGGCCGCTACGGTGCCGGGATGAGCGTCGAGAGCCACTCGAAGGCCGGCACCACCAGCGGCTTCCAGGTGCTGATCACGTGCGACCCGGTGGTCTCGAAGGTGGTCACCGAGGTCGGCGACTTGGCGGCCGCCTTGAGCGCCTCCGCGTCCTCGTACCCGTCCCCCTTCTTGCCGGTCTCCCAGAGGCCGACGTTCGGCGGCGTCTGGGAGTGGGTCAGCATGTAGAGCGGGTTGTCGACCACGCGCAGCTTGGGGTCCTGGTAGGTGAGCGAGGCCTTCTCACCGGTGGGGTCGTTGTAGCCGGACATGGCGATCGCGGCCCGGTAGCGGTCGGGGTGGCCGATCGCGAGCCGGTTGGCGCAGTGCGCGCCGGCCGAGAAGCCGGCCAGCGCCCAGCCGGCCGCGGTGTTGTCGGCCCGGAAGTTGTCGATGACCATCTGCGGCACGTCGCGGGAGAGCCAGGTCTCGGCGTTGACCTTGCCCGGCACGTCGGCGCAGCCGGTGTCGGCGTTGTTGAGCAGCTGGACCCGGGGCGAGACCAGGATGAACGGGGTCACCTGGCCGGACTTCATCAGCGCGGAGAGCTGGTTGCTGGCCGCCATGTCGCCGAACCAGGTGCTGGAGCTGCCGGGGTAGCCGGCCAGCAACTCGACCACCGGGAAGGTCTTGTCCTTGTAAGCCGGGTCGTTGTACTGCGGCGGGGTCCAGACCAGCACCTCGCCCTCCACCCCGGAGAGCGGGCCCTTGAGGTCGGTCTGCTGGACGTCCTTGGGCACGGCGTCGGAGCTGGCCGGCTTGAAGGTGAGCGGCTGCTTCTGCCGCGGCGCGCCGGAGGCGGCCGCGGCATCACCGGCCAGGCCGGCGTCCTTCGGTGGGACGGGCACCGAGTGGACGTGGTTGGAGGTGCCCAGCAGGTCGCCCCAGTTGTCGTAGAGCTGGTTGTCGTTGTTGACCAGCACGAAGACCATCGTCACGGCGGTGAACTGGCAGAGCAGGATGGTCGCCAGGTATCCGACGGCGCGCAGCGGCCCGCCGCCTCCGCCTCCGCTCTGGCGGCGCCGGCTGCCGCCGCGGACCGCGGTGCCCTTGTTCCGCGCCCGGAACTGCGCCATGGCCAGCGCGATCGAACCCACGAAGAGGACGATCGTGAGGATGAAGAAGGGGGTGCCTGTCAGTGCCATCGTGCTCTTCGGTATCCAGCTCCTGTGCCACCCGGACCCGCTGCCCGGCGCGAGCTATGACACTAGGGCACGGGTGTTCGGTTGCATGCGATCGGGGAGAGAGCTGAGCAGGGCTCAGCACCGGTCGCCAGGAGCGCGGGTGGGCCGACCGCCCCTGCCCTGGAGCGGTCGGCTGGACGTCGTGCTCAGGCGGGGCGCAGCCAGAGGGTGGCCAGCGGCGGGATGATCAGTTCGGCGCTGCGCGACTGCCCGTTCCAGGCCACCGGCTCGGCCTTGATCACCGGCGGGTTGGCGACCCCGCTGCCGCCGTAGCCCTCGGCATCGGTGTTCAGCGCCTCGGTCCAGAGCTGGTCGGCGCCGCCCAGCGGGGGCAGGCCGACCCGGTAGCCGTGCCGGACCACCGGGGAGAAGTTGCAGACGGCCACCAGCGGCGGCCCGTCGACCGGGAACCGGACGAAGGAGAGCAGGTTGTCCTCGGCCGCGCCGCCGTCCAGCCAGCGGAATCCGTCGGGGCTGGTGTCCTGCTCCCAGAGCGCCGGGGTGGCGCGGTAGACCCGGTTCAGCTCGCCGACCAGCCGCCGCACGCCCTGGTGGTCCTCGGCGGCCGGCCAGCCCTCGTCGAGCACCCACCACTGCGGGCCGTGCTCGTGGTCCCACTCCGCGCCCTGGGCGAACTCCTGTCCCATGAAGAGCAGTTGCTTGCCCGGGTGGGCCCACATGAAGCCGAGGTAGGCGCGGTGGTTGGCCCGCTGCTGCCACCAGTCGCCCGGCATCTTGGCGACCAGCGCGCGCTTGCCGTGCACCACCTCGTCGTGCGAGATCGGCAGCACGTAGTTCTCGGAGTAGGCGTAGACCATCGAGAAGGTGATCTCGTTGTGGTGGTACTTGCGGTGCACGGGCTCCTTGCCGATGTAGACCAGCGAGTCGTGCATCCAGCCCATGTTCCACTTGAGCCCGAAGCCGAGCCCGCCGCCGTCGGTGGGGCGGGTGACGCCGTCCCAGGCGGTGGACTCCTCGGCGATGGTGACCACGCCGGGGCAGCGGCGGTAGACGGTGGCGTTCATCTCCTGGAGGAAGGCGACCGCGTCCAGGTTCTCCCGGCCGCCGAACTGGTTGGGGGCCCACTGCCCGTCCTCGCGGGAGTAGTCGAGGTAGAGCATCGAGGCGACCGCGTCCACCCGCAGGCCGTCGATGTGGAACTCCTCGCACCAGTAGACCGCGTTGGCCACCAGGAAGTTGCGCACCTCGGTACGGCCGTAGTCGAAGGTCAGGGTGCCCCAGTCCGGGTGCTCGGCGCGGCGCGGGTCGGCCGGCTCGTAGAGCGGCTCGCCGTCGAACCGGGCCAGCGCGAAGTCGTCCTTGGGGAAGTGCGCCGGCACCCAGTCCATGATCACCCCGATTCCGGCCCGGTGCAGCGCGTCGACCAGGAACCGGAAGTCGTCCGGCGAGCCCAGCCGCGCGGTCGGCGCGTAGAACCCCGACACCTGGTAGCCCCAGGAACCACCGAACGGATGCTCCAGCACCGGCATGAACTCCACATGCGTGAAGTTCAACCCCCGCAGATACCCCGGCAGTTCCGCCGCCAGCTGACGATACGTCAAGCCGGGCCGCCAGGAAGCAAGATGCAGCTCGTAGATCGACATCGGTGCCCGGTGGTGGTGGGCGCGGGCCCGGCGCTCCAGCCAGGCCGCGTCGCCCCACTCGTACTCGGAGCGGTGCACCATCGAGGCCGTTCCCGGCGGGCACTGGGCGGCCCGGGCCAGCGGGTCGGCCTTCTGCAGCAGGCGGCCGTCCCGGGTGCGGATCTCGTACTTGTAGAGCGTGCCCTCGCCGAGGCCCGGCACGAACAACTCCCAGACGCCGCTGGCACCCAGCGAGCGCATCGGCAGCCCGGTGCCGTCCCAGAAGTTGAAGTCGCCCACCAGGCGCACCCCGGCCGCGTTCGGCGCCCACACGGCGAACGCCACCCCGGCCACCCCGTCCACCACCCGCGGGTGCGACCCCAGCACCCGCCAGAGCTGCTCGTGCCGCCCCTCCCGGATCAGGTGCAGGTCCAACTCACCCAGCGTGGGCGCGAACCGGTAGCCGTCCTCCTGGCCGAGCGGCCCGCCGCCCGGGTAGCGGACCTGCAGCCGGTAGGCCGGGATCGCCGAGCCGGGCAGCAGCCCGGTGAAGAGGCCGGCCTGCTGGTGGGTCAGTTCGGCCGGACCGTAGACGGTCTCGATGGTGACCCGCTCGGCCAGCGGACGCAGCACCCGGATCGCGGTGCCGCCGGTGGTGGGATGGGCGCCGAGCAGGGCGTGCGGGTCGTGGTGCGTGCCGCCGACCAGCCGGTCGATCTCGGCCGGCGGCAGCGGCGCCTCGGCCAGCCGCAGCGCCGGCGCGTCGACCGGGCTGGTGATCGGGCTGCCCGGTTCCGGAGTGGTGGTGGTGACGGGTGCCGTGGTGGCCGGTGCCTCCGACGCGGGCACGTCGCGCCCGGGTGCGGCCGCGCGGGGCCGCGGCCCGCCGCCCGGCAGGAAGGTGGCGGGCACGGTCGGGTTGGTGCGGTCGAGCGGGGCCACGGCGGGGTTCCTCCTGGCGGGGTGTGGGGCAGGGATCCAACAGCTTCAGTGATCCAACACCTGATGATGCGTCATGAGGCGGTGGCCAGGCGATGGATGGCGGTCAGCGGGATCGGCAGCCAGCCCGGCCGGTGCCGGGCCTCGTAGACCACCTCGTAGACCGCCTTGTCGATCTCCAGTGCCCGCAGCAGCTCCGGGCAGCCCGCCGGATCGGTGCCGCCGGCCGCCGTGTAGCCCGCGCAGTAGGCGGTGCGGTTGCGAGCCGCCCAGCTCGCGGCCAGATGGGCCAGCTGTGGGTCGGGTTCGGCCCCCGCCAGCAGGTGGGCCGCCGCGTAGTCGAAGGAGCGCAGCATCGCCGCCACGTCCCGCAGGGCCGGCTGCGGTACCCGCCGCTCGGCCACCGACTTGGCCGGCTCGCCCTCGAAGTCCAGCAGCACCCAGCCGTGCGGGGTCCGCATCGCCTGCCCGAGGTGCAGGTCCCCGTGGATCCGCTGGACGGTCAGGCCGGTCAGGTGATCGGCCGTCAGCTGCTGGAAGGCGGCGTGCAGGGCCGGCCGGTAGCGGCGCAGGGCCGGGACGGCGACCGCTGCCGCGTCCAGCCGCTCGGCCATCGCGGTGGCCAGTCGGCCGGTCTGCTCGCGGTCCAGCTTGGCCACCGGCAGTGCGCGGGCCAGGACCCGGTGCACCTCGGCGGTGGCCCGGCCCAGCCGGTGCGCCTCCACCGCGAAGTTCCCCGGACTGGGGTCGCCCTTGAGCCGGGCCACCTGGTCGAGCGCCAGCTCCCAGCCGTCCTCCGCATCCGGCAGGAAGCGTTGCAGCAGCCCCAGGGTGGCCGGCTCGGCGCCGGTCAGCCGGCTCTCGAACCAGGCCGCCACCCGGGGGATCCGGGTGCTGCCGGCCCGGGAGAGGGCCAGTGACAGTTCCAGGTCGGGGTTGGTGCCCGGACTGATCCGGCGGAACAGCTTGAGGATGAAGGAGGTGCCGTAGATGACCGAGGTGTTGCTCTGCTCGGCGGTGCCGGCCCGGCCGAGCAGGTCACTGGGCAGCCCGGGGCCCGGGGTGCGGCGGAACGAGAGCGGGCCGAACCGGTCGCCGGTGGCCAGGTGGCCGAGCAGTCGCCCCGTCAGCTCGGGATCGTGCACCGCGTCGTAGAGCGTGGCGCCGTCGTACAGGCCGTGGGTGAGGCTGCCCAGCACCGCCTCCGGCAGCAGGCCGGACGGCGCCTCGGTGCGCAGGCCGAGCAGCAGCTGGTAGAGGTCGGCCCCCGCGCCGTGCTCCACCCGCAGCAGCAGGTGCAGCATCGCCGGGTCGCCGGTCAGCAGCGGGGTCGCGTTGACCGGGTGCAGGCCGGTGATCGACTGGCCCTTGCCCGCGTACCAGCGCTGCCCCGGCAGCCAGTCGGCGATCAGCGGCAGGGCGGCATCGACCAGTTCGCCGACCGCCAGCGAACTGCTGACCCGCGGTCTGCTGCTGTGCCCGCCCTGGGAGTGCCCTGTGGCGCCCCACCCGGCGCCGCCGGCGCCGTGCGGTCCGCCCGGACCGCCCGGACCGCGTGGCGCGGTACCCGCGTCGCGGTGGGCGTGGGCTTGAGAACGGGAGATTTCCGACATGACTCCCTTTCCCCGGAAGCGGGCTGACGGCCCGACAGATCTGGCCGGGCCCGCCAGTCTTCCGGATTTCGGCGGCGCTGCTGCGGCGGCACGCGAGACAGACTCGGGTGTCACGCCTGAGGGTGGGTACGCGTTGGGCTGTTCTCCGTACGTGCGTGGCGCGCGGCCCGCCGAGGGGCGCGAAGGCCGGCCCCGCGCCCCGTGCACGGGCGAAGCTGGTTGATCGTTACTGCGCGCCGGGCCTGCGCAGCTGGAACCAGTAGAAGCCGTGCCCAGCCAGGGTGAGCAGGTACGGCCACTCGCCGATCGACGGGAACCGCACCCCGCCGATCAACTCGACCGGATAGCGCCCGCCGTACTGCCGCAGATCCAGCTCGGTGGGCTGGGGAAAGCGGGAGAAGTTGTTGACGCACATGACCAGATCGCCCTGGTGCTCGCGCACGAAAGCCAGCACGGCCGGGTTGCTGGACGGGAGTTCGGTGTAAGTTCCCAGCCCGAAGGCCGGATTGAGCTTGCGGATCTCGATCATCCGCCGGGTCCAGTGCAGCAGCGACGAAGAACTGCTCTGCTGCGCTTCGACGTTGGTCACCTGGTATCCGTAGACCGGATCCATGATGGGCGGCAGACTGAGCCTGCCCGGGTCGGCGGAGGAGAAACCCGCGTTGCGGTCGGGGGTCCACTGCATCGGGGTACGGACCCCGTCGCGATCCCCCAGCCAGATGTTGTCGCCCATGCCGATCTCGTCGCCGTAGTAGAGCACCGGGGAGCCGGGCAGCGAGAGCAGCAGCGCGGTGAAGAGCTCGATCTGGTTGCGGTCGTTCTCCAGCAGCGGGGCGAGGCGGCGGCGGATGCCCACGTTGGCCCGCATCCGCGGTTCCTTCGCGTACTCCGCGTACATGTAGTCGCGCTCCTCGTCGGTGACCATCTCCAGGGTCAGCTCGTCGTGGTTGCGCAGGAAGATGCCCCACTGGCAGCCGCCCGGGATGGTCGGCGTCTTGGCCAGGATTTCCGAGACCGGGTAGCGCGACTCGCGGCGCACCGCCATGAAGATCCTTGGCATCACCGGGAAGTGGAAGGCCATGTGGCACTCGTCGCCGCCGGAGCCGAAGTCGCCGAAGTAGTCGACCACGTCCTCGGGCCACTGGTTGGCCTCGGCGAGCAGCACGGTGTCGGGGTAGTCGGCGTCGATCTCCTTGCGGACCCGCTGGAGGAACTCGTGGGTCTCCGGGAGGTTCTCGCAGTTGGTGCCCTCGCGCGCGAACAGGTACGGCACCGCGTCCAGCCGGAACCCGTCGATCCCGAGGTCCAGCCAGAACCGCAGCCCCGCGATCATCTCCTCCTGGACCCGCGGGTTGTCGTAGTTCAGGTCCGGCTGGTGGGAGAAGAACCGGTGCCAGAAGTACTGCTTGCGCACCGGGTCGTAGGTCCAGTTGGAGCTCTCGGTGTCGACGAAGATGATCCGGGCGTCGGGGTACTGCTTGTCGTCGTCCGCCCAGACGTAGAAGTCGCCGTAGGGGCCCTCGGGGTCGTTGCGGGAGGCCTGGAACCACGGGTGCTGGTCGCTGGTGTGGTTCATCACGAAGTCGATGATCACCCGCATGCCGCGCTTGTGGGCGGCGTCCACGAACTCCACGAAGTCGGCCAGGTCGCCGAACTCGGGCAGCACCGACTTGTAGTCGGCCACGTCGTAGCCGCCGTCGCGCAGCGGGGAGGCGAAGAACGGCGGCAGCCAGAGGCAGTCGATGCCGAGCCACTGGAGGTAGTCGAGCTTCGCGGTGAGCCCCTTGAGGTCACCCACACCGTCGCCGTTGCTGTCCTGGAAGGACCGCACCAGCACCTCGTAGAAGACCGCACGCTTGAACCACTCCGGGTCCAAGTCCTTCTTCTCGGTGTCCGCGAAGGTGTCGTGGACGGGCTCGTTCACAATCACAGGGAGGTCCTCCGAACCGTGAGGAGGTGGGCCGGCGCCGTTGAGGGATCGAGCCGGACGTAGTTGTGGCGGTGCCAGGTGTAGCTCGCGCCGAGCAGCTCGTCGTCCACGATGAGCTGCTCGTCACTCGGGAGGGTGACGGTTGCTTCCTGCGGGTGGTGCGGATCGAGGTTGACGACGACGATCACCTGGTCGGTGCCGGTCTGCTTGGTGTAGGCGATGATCCGGTCGTTGTCGGTGGGCAGGAAGCTGAGGTTGCGCAGCTCCTGGAGGGCGGGGTGCTCGCGGCGCAGCCGGTTGAGGGTGGTGAGCAGCGGGGCGAGGGTGTCGGTGCGGGTCCAGTCGCGCGGGCGCAGCTGGTACTTCTCGCTGTCCAGGTACTCCTCGGTGTCCCGGCCGGCCGGCGTGGACTCGGCGAACTCGAAGCCGGCGTAGACGCCGTAGCTGGGCGAGAGGGTGGCGGCCAGCACCGCGCGCACGGCGAAGGCGCTCAGCCCCTGGTGCTGCAGGTGCCGGGGCAGGATGTCCGGCGTGTTGGCGAAGAAGTTGGGCCGCATGTAGGCCGCCGCCGGGCCGGTCAGCTCGGTGAGGTACTCGGTGAGTTCCTGCTTGCTGTTGCGCCAGGTGAAGTAGGTGTACGACTGCTGGAAGCCGATCTTCGCCAGGGTGTGCATCATGGCCGGCCGGGTGAAGGCCTCGGCCAGGAAGACGACGTCCGGGTCGGTCCGGTTGATCTCGCCGATGACCTTCTCCCAGAAGTGCACCGGCTTGGTGTGCGGGTTGTCGACCCGGAAGATCCGCACGCCGTGGCCCATCCAGTGGCGCAGCAGCCGCAGGGTCTCGATCACCAGGCCGTCGAAGTCCTGGTCGAAGTTGATCGGGTAGATGTCCTGGTACTTCTTCGGCGGGTTCTCGGCGTAGGCGATGGTCCCGTCGATCCGGTGGCTGAACCACTCGGGGTGCTTGTTGACCCAGGGGTGGTCGGGGGAGGCCTGCAGCGCGAAGTCGAGCGCGATCTCCAGCCCCAGCTCGGTGGCCCGGGCGACGAAGGCGTCGAAGTCCTCGATGGTGCCCAGGTCCGGGTGGATCGCGTCGTGGCCGCCCTCCGGCGAGCCGATCGCCCACGGCGAGCCGACGTCCTCGGGCCCCGGGGTCAGCGTGTTGTTGGGGCCCTTGCGGTAGGCCAGGCCGATCGGATGCACCGGCGGCAGGTAGAGCACGTCGAAGCCCATCGCCGCGATCGCCGGCAGCCGCTGCGCCGCCGTGCGGAAGGTACCGGATCGCGTGGGCCCCTCCTGCCCGGTGCCGGGCAAGGAGGGAGGCTCCAGGGTGGCGCCCTCGGAGCGCGGGAAGAACTCGTACCAGGATCCGTACAGCGCCCGCTGCCGCTCGACCCGCAGCGGCAGCGCGGTGGAGGCGGTGACCAGCTCGCGCAGCGGATGGCGGGTCAGCGGCTCGGTCACCGCGGGCGCCAGAGCGGCGGCGAGGCGGGAGAGCGGTGGCAGCGCCGGGTCGCGCAGCGCCTGCACGGCCCTGAGCACCTCGGCGCGGCCGTCCCGCTTCGGCACCCCGGCGGCGGCCCGCTCCAGCAGCAGCGCGCCCTCCTCCAGGGTGAGTTCGACGTCCTGGCCGGCCGGGAGCTTGACGGCGGCGGTGTGCTGCCAGGTGGCCACCGGGTCGCTCCAGGCCTCCACGCTGTAGCTCCACCGGCCTTCGGCCGTCGGGGTGACCTCGGCGCCCCAGCGGTCGGTGCCGGGGGCCAGCTCGCGCATCGGGATCCAGGCGCCGCCGCGCCCGCGCGGGTCGCGCAGCACCACGTTGGCGTTGACCGCGTCGTGGCCCTCGCGGAAGACGGTGGCGGTGACCAGGAAGGTCTCGCCGACCACCGCGCGGGCCGGGCGACGGCCGCCGTCCACCAGCGGGGCGACGTCCAGGACGGGGATCCGGCCGATCATCGGGTCGCTCTCTTTCGTCCGGCGCGCCGCCGTCGTGCTGCGGGTGCCGGTGGTGCGGGTGGTGGCCTTGCGCGGGGTGGAGCTGGTCCGGGTGGATGTGGTCCGGGCAGCCGTGGGCTTCGGCGTGCTGGGCGACTTCGGTGCCTTCGGCGACTTCTCCGACGCGGTTTCGGCCGTTCGGGGGGCGCGCACCGCGGGTGGTTCCGTTATGGCCGGAATCGATACCGGCATCCTCATTGGCTCCAACCCCTCGGACACCAGTGCGGACTGATTCCGTGTGTCGCCGTGCATGCCAAACTCCTGCCCGAGATCGGCGGCAGTCCCGCGGGCGGCTCGAGCACCGGGGAGTGCCGGGAAAACAGCTGGGTGGGGACTGACAAACGACCGGTGCCTGCCCATGACCACCGTGCCCGGTGCGTGGCCGAAATCCGGCGCTCCACGGCGGTCCGGAGCTACGAAACGGCGCACGTCCCGGCGCGCGGCCTCGCGACACGCCCGGTGGGCGATTCCGACCCACCCCGGAAACGACCAGGGCAGGCGTGAGGACACGCGTTGGCCCACCAGGGAGGACACCAGGTGAGCCGTAAGGGCTAACGGCCGCCAGCTGAACGCCCGGGGGACTGGCGTCGACGAGCTGACGGAGGGTCAGGGAAGGAAGCGGAGCACAGAGGACCGACCGTGCCGCACGGGAATCGCCACCCATGCCGACCCGCTGCGGCAGCGGCCTGTGCCCATCCTCGCACTGTTCGTAGCTCTTACCACTCGGTCCGAGGCCAGCGTGGGTGGTGCGGGGGAGCAGATCGGCCATCTGCTGCCACCCGGTTGGGGGTACCACGTACGCCCGGCGTGCGCTTGGCCCCCAGTGTGCGCCGTATGCGCCCCCTGTGACGCGTACTGCGCCGCACGTGATCTCATCTGTCGCCCGAATGGAGCCGTGTTACGAGAGTTGACGCCCCATCACCCCATAACGGCGGTCTACGCTTCGGGCCGTGAAGGCCATCCGCAGATTCACCGTCCGCACCGTCCTGCCCGAGCAACTCCAGCCGCTGCACGAACTCGCGCTCAATCTGCGCTGGTCGTGGCACCCCGAGACCCGGGAGCTGTTCCGCTCGGTCGACCCGGGAGTCTGGGAGGCCGTCGGCGAGGACCCGGTCCGGCTGCTCGGCGAGGTGCCGGCCGCCCGGCTCGCCGCGCTCGCCACCGACCGCCGCTTCCTGCGCCGACTCGGCGACCTCACCGACGACCTGCACGACTACCTGAGCGGGCCGCGCTGGTACCAGTCCTACGAGCCGCTCGGTGGACGCCCCGCGGCCATCGCCTACTTCTCGCCCGAGTACGGCATCGCCGCCGCGCTGCCGCAGTACTCCGGGGGCCTGGGCATCCTGGCCGGCGACCATCTGAAGGCCGCCAGTGACCTGGGCGTCCCGCTGATCGGCGTCGGGCTCTTCTACCGCCACGGCTACTTCCGCCAGTCGCTCTCCCGGGACGGCTGGCAGCAGGAGCGCTACCCCGTGCTCGACCCCGACGAGCTGGCGGTCGCCCTGCTGCGCGAGCCGGACGGGAGCGCCTGCCGGGTCGAGCTCACGCTGCCCAACGGGCGCACCCTGGCCGCCCAGATCTGGCGGGCCCAGGTCGGCCGGGTCCCGCTGCTGCTGCTCGACTCCGATCTGGAGGCGAACGCGGCCACCGAGCGGGACGTCACCGACCGCCTGTACGGCGGTGGCAGCGAGCACCGGCTGCTGCAGGAGATGCTGCTGGGGATCGGCGGCGTGCGGGCGGTGCGGGCGTTCTGCCGGCTCACCGGACACCCGGACCCCGAGGTCTTCCACACCAACGAGGGGCATGCCGGCTTCCTCGGGATCGAGCGGATCCGGGAGCTGGTGGCCTCCGCCACCGGACCCGACTTCTCCAGCGCGCTGGAGGCCGTCCGGGCCGGCACCCTGTTCACCACCCACACCCCGGTCCCGGCCGGCATCGACCGGTTCGACCGGGACCTGGTGGGCCGTCACTTCAGCGGTGACGCGGCGCTGCGCGGCGTCCCGGTCGACCAGGTGCTCGCGCTCGGCGTGGAGAACTGGCCGGGTGGCGACCCCAAGCTCTTCAACATGGCCGCCATGGGCCTGCGGCTGGCCCAGCGCGCGAACGGCGTGAGCACCCTGCACGGCGAGGTCAGCCGCGCGATGTTCGGCGCCCTGTGGCCGGGCTTCGACGCCGCCGAGGTGCCGATCACCTCGATCACCAACGGCGTGCACGCGCCCACCTGGATCGACCCGGCGGTGGTGCGGCTGGGCGCTTCGGAGATCGGCGCCGACCGGGCCGAGGCCGCGATGTCGGTGGGCACCGCCGAGCGCTGGAGCGGCGTCGAGCAGATCGGTGACGCGGAGATCTGGGCGATCCGCCGCGAGCTGCGCGCGCAGCTGGTGGACGAGGCGCGCCGGCGGCTGCGGGCCGCCTGGCGCCAGCGCGGCGCCGGGCACGCGGAGCTGGGCTGGACCGACGCGGTGCTCGACCCCGACGTGCTGACCATCGGCTTCGCCCGGCGGGTCCCCTCGTACAAGCGCCTCACCCTGATGCTGCGCGACCAGGACCGGCTGCGCGGCCTGCTGCTGCATCCCACCCGCCCGGTGCAGATCGTGGTCGCGGGCAAGGCCCACCCGGCGGACGACGGCGGCAAGCGGCTGATCCAGCAGCTCGTCGCCTTCGCGGACGACCCGGCGGTGCGCCACCGGATCGTCTTCCTGCCGGACTACGACATGGCGATGGCCAAGCACCTCTACCCCGGCTGCGACGTCTGGCTGAACAACCCGCTGCGCCCGCTGGAGGCCTGCGGCACCTCGGGGATGAAGGCCGCGCTGAACGGCTGCCTCAACCTCTCGGTGCTGGACGGCTGGTGGGACGAGTGGTACGACGGCCGCAACGGCTGGGCGATCCCGACCGCCGACGGCTCGGGCTTCGACGAGGACCAGCGCGACGACATCGAGGCCGCCGCCCTCTACGACCTGATCGAGCATCAGGTCGCGGGCACCTACTACGACCGGGGCGGTGACAACCTGCCGCACCGCTGGATCGCGATGGTCCGGCACACCCTGATCACCCTCGGCCCCAAGGTGCTGGCCGGCCGGATGGTCCGCGAGTACGTGGAGCGGCTCTACACCCCCGCCGCGCTCGCCCAGCGCGGCCTCGCGGGTGACGGCGCCCGGCAGCTCGCGCAGTGGAAGGCCCGGGTGCGGTCCGCCTGGCCGTCCGTCCGGGTCGAGCACGTCGACGCCGCGGCGGAGGCCGCCGAGCTCGGCTCCGCGGTGGCGCTGCGGGTGCAGGTGGCGCTGGGCGGCCTGGACCCGGTGGACGTCGAGGTCCAGGCGGTCTCGGGGTCGGTGGACGAGAGCGACCTGATCCGGGACGCGCAGACCCAGACCCTCAAGCCGGTGGGCGGTCCCGACCTGGCCGGCTGCCAACGCTACGAGGGCACCCTGGAGTTGGGCCGCACCGGGCCGTTCGGCTACACGGTGCGGGTGCTGCCGAACCACCCGCTGCTGGCGTCGGCGGCGGAGCTGGGGCTGGTGGTGCTGCCCGCGGAGTCGGCGGGAATGGACGCGGGGGTGCTGCGGTAGCAGCGGCGCTCGCGTGATGTGACGGGTGCTCAGGAAGTCGGGTGGGTCGACTTCCTGAGCACCTTCCTGCGGCGCGGCCGGATCGGCATCGGATCGTCAGGAACACGCCAAAATCTGGCGTGTCGCTCACCGCGTGTGTTTAGGATGTCGCCATCCGTTGCCGACCGTATGCATGGGGGGACCATGGCGGGCGTTGAGTACGACCAGTTTCCGACCGGTGAAGGGCGCCGGAGGTGGCGTTCCGTGGCGTGGGCCGCCGCTGCGGTGCTGGTGGCCGGGGCCGGGGTGACCGGGTTCTGGTGGAAGCCCTGGCAGTCGGTGTCGTTACCGCCCAGCGCGTGCTGGGGGGAGTTGGGGCCGCCCGACTACCGGGTGCTGGCCGGGGCGGACGGGGTGGCCCGGGCCGCCGAGCGGGGGAGCATCGACGGGCCGGTCGCCAACGGGGTGCTGCTCTCCAGTTGCCGGCTGGTGTGGGACGACAAGGAGCATTCCAACATGCTCTCCGTGTCGGTGGGTTCGGCGGACGACACCGACGGCGCGGACGATCCCCGGCTGCTCGGCGACATGCTGCGGGCGGTGGACTTCGGTCCGGGCGCGCAGGGGTGGATCGCGCAGGGCACCGGACCGCTGGCCGTACAGTTCGCGTGCAGCTACCAGAGCGGTGCCAAGGCCTCGCCGTACGTGCGGATCGTGGTCAGCAGTGCGGGCCTCAGCACGGCGTCGACCGCCCAGGTGCGGGCGGCCTACGCCGGGATCGCGCTGAAGATGGCCAAGGCGGTGGCGCATCGGCTGCCGTGCGGCAACACGGTCCAGCTGCCCGATCAGCCAGGACCGCTGCCGGCGGGGTGAGTTAGACCAGGCTCTCCCGCCAGGCCGTGTGCAGGGTCGCGAAACGCCCGCTGCCGGCGATCAGTTCGGCCGGGGTGCCGTCCTCGATGATGCGGCCGGACTCCATGACCAGGACGCGGTCGGCGATCTCCACGGTCGACAGGCGGTGCGCGATGATCACCGCTGTGCGGCCCGCGAGCACCGTGCGCATGGCGCGCTGCACGGCCTGCTCGCCCGGGATGTCCAGCGAGGAGGTGGCCTCGTCCAGGATCAGCACGGCGGGGTCGGCCAGCAGGGCGCGCGCGAAGGCGACCAACTGCCGCTGCCCGGCGGAGATCCGGCCGCCGCGCTTGCGCACGTCGGTGTCGTAGCCGTCGGGCAGCGCGGTGATGAAGTCATGGGCGCCGATCGCCTTCGCCGCCGCCTCGATCTCGGTGCGTGAGGCGTCGGGCCGGCCGACGGCGATGTTCTCCGCGACGGTGCCCGAGAAGAGGAAGGACTCCTGGGTGACCATCACGATGCCGCGCCGCAGCTCGGCCGAGGACAGGTCGCGCAGGTCGACCCCGTCCAGGGCGATCCCGCCCTGGGTCGGGTCGTAGAACCGGGCGAGCAGCTTGGCCAGGGTGGACTTGCCGGCGCCGGTGGCACCGACGATCGCGGTGGTCCGGCCGGCCGGCAGGGTGAGCGAGAAGGCGGGCAGTACCACCTTGCCGGTGCGGTAGGCGAACGCGGTGTCGGTGAAGGTGACGGTGCGGCCGGTTCCGGCGGCGGCGGGCAGCGGCACCGGGGTGGCGGGGTCGGCGACCGAGGGCTCGTGGGCGAGCAGGCCGGCGATCTTCTCCAGCGCCGCCGCCGCCGACTGGTAGCTGTTCAGGAACATCGCCAGCTGGTCGATCGGGTCGTAGAGCCGCCGCAGGTAGAGCACGAAGCCGGTGAGGACGCCCACCTCCAGGCTGCCGTCGGTGACCAGATAGGCCCCGACCAGCACCACCACGGTCACCCACAGGTTCGCGGTGGCCCGCGAGTACCCGACGTAACGCGCCATCTCCAGCAGCCCGTTGGCGTTGGCGTCCGCGTACTGCTGGTTGACCTCGCCGAACGCGGCCAGGTTGGCCTCCTCGCGGCGGAACGCCTGCACCGGGCGGATGCCGTTCATCGTCTCGGTGAAGCGCACGATCACCGAGGCGACCGCGGTCCGCGAGGTGCGGTAGACCCGCGAGCTGCGGCGCCGGAACATCCGCACCAGCAGGGCCATCGGCAGCACCGAGCTGAGCGCCAGCAGCCCCAGCCGCCAGTCCATCACCAGCAGGATGACCGCGATGTAGCAGACCGACAGGAAGACCGCGAGCAGCTCCTGCAGGCCCTCGTTGAGCAGTTCGCGCAGCGCGTCCACATCGCTGGTGCCGCGGGAGATGATCCGGCCCGAGGTGTAGCGCTCGTGGAAGTCCAGGCCGAGCCGCTGGGCGTGCCGGAAGATCCGGGTGCGCAGTTCGAGCAGCACGTCCTGGTTGAGCCGTCCGGTGATCCGGATGAAGGCGCGCTGCAGCAGGGTGCTCAGCGCCGCGCAGCCCAGGTAGCCGGCGGTGACGGCGATCAGCGGGCCGCTGTCGTGCCGGCGCAGCGCGGGGATGCCCTGGTCCATGGCGAGCGCCACCAGCAGCGGGCCGGACTGCAGGGCGGCCTGCTGCAGCAGGATCATCAGCATCGCGCCCACCGCCCGGCCGCGGTGCGGAGCCAGCAGCGAGCGCAGCAGCGCGGTGGAGGCGCCGGGCGGGACCGGGATCTCCTCGTCGACCTCCACGGCCGGTTCCCGGTCGGGCAGTTCCTCGTCGGGCAGTTCTTCGGCAAGCACGGTCATCGGGGCACACTCGCTTCCAGCGCACTCTCGCCGGACATCAGTTCGCGGTACTCGGGGCAGTTCTCCAGCAACCGCTGGTGGGTGTCGACGGCCAGGATCCGGCCCTCGGCCAGCACCGCCACCCGGTCGGCGAGCAGTACGGTGCTCGGCCGGTGCGCCACCACCAGCGCGGTGGTGCCGGTGAGCACCTCGCGCAGGGCGCGCTCGACCAGCGCCTCGGTGTGCACGTCCAGCGCGGAGAGCGGGTCGTCCAGGACCAGGAAGTCGGGGTCGCCGACCACCGCGCGGGCCAGTGCCAGGCGTTGGCGCTGGCCGCCGGACAGGCTCAGGCCCTGCTCACCGACCTCGGTGTCCACGCCCTGCGGCAACTGCTGGACGAAGTCGGCCTGGGCCACCGCGAGGGCCCGCGCCAGCGGCTCGGGGCCCGCGTCGGGCGCGCCCATCAGCACGTTCTCCCGCACGGTGGCGGAGAACAGGGTGGGCTCCTCGAAGGCGACCGCGACCAGCTCGCGCAGTCGTGGCAGCGGCAGTCGGCTGAGGTCCTGGCCGTCCAGCGTGATGGTGCCGGCGGTGGCCTCGTAGAGCCGGGGGAGCAGCGCGGTCAGCGTGGTCTTGCCGCTGCCGGTGGCGCCGACCAGCGCCATCGTCTCGCCGCGCCGGATGTGCAGGTCGATGCCGCGCAGCAGGTCGGCGGAGTCGGCGGGCGCGTCCGGGTAGCGGAAGCGGACGCCGGTGAAGCGGATGCCGTCGCCGTCGGGCGCGCTGTCGGTGGCGGCGAGCGGGGGCTGCTCCGCGGTGTCCATCACGTCGAAGAACCGGTCGGCGGCCGTCCCCGCCTCGTTGCTGTAGGCGAGCAGCCAGCCCAGCGACTCGACCGGCCAGCGCAGCGCCAGCGCGGTGGACAGGAAGGCGACCAGGGTGCCGGTGCTCATCTCGTCATGCGCGACCAGCACCGCGCCCACCGCCAGCGAGGTGCCCAGCGCCGCCTCGGGCAGGCCGACGATCAGCGCCCACAGGTCGGCCAGCATCCGCGCCTTGCGCAGCTCGGTGCCGCGCAACCGCTCGGCCTGCTCGGCGAACTGGCGGGCCATGGTGCGCCGGCGCCCGAAGGACTTGAGGATCCGGATGCCGAGCACCGACTCCTCGAGCACGGTGGCCAGGTCGCCGTTCTGGTCCTGGGCGGTGCGGGCGGCGGCCGAGTAGCGGGTCTCGAAGTGCACGCAGAGCAGTACCAGCGGGATGGCCGGGACCAGGGCGATCAGTCCGAGCCGCCAGTCCAGGCTCAGCATCAGCACCGAGCCGGCCAGGAAGGTCAGCGAGTTGACGATCAGGAAGACCAGCGGGAAGGCCAGGAAGAGGCGCAGGGTGTACATGTCCGAGGTGGCCCGGGAGAGCAACTGCCCGGACGGCCAGCGGTCGTGGAAGGAGACCGGCAACCGCTGGAGCTTGGCGTACAGGTCGCGGCGCATGGTGGCCTCGACCCTGGCCAGCGGTCGGGCGATCAGCACCCGGCGCAGGCCGAACAGCCCGGCCTCGGCGGCGCCGAGCAGCAGGAGCAGGCCGATCAACGGCCACAGTGCGTGCTGGTCGTGGTGGCCGATCGGCCCGTCCACGATCCGGCCCAGCACCAGCGGCACCACCAGCACCGCGGCGGAGGCGACCAGGGCGGCGAGCACCGCGCCGGTCAGGTACCAGCGGATCGGGTAGGCGTAGGACCTGAGCCTGAGCAGCGAGCGCACCGTGGACCTGGTGGGTCCGGCGGCGGGCAGCGGCAGCGGGGGTTCGGGGTTCTCGGACATCAGGCCGAGAGTAGGCGGAGCCCCCGTCATTCCTCATCAGGTTTTTCACAGCTGACGAGGTCCGGCGCCGGGATCCGGCCACCCGTCCGGGACAACTCCTGCTGTCACTGCGGGTTACCGCGGTCCGTGGCGGCGCAGCAGTCGCAGGGAGCGCGCGGCCAGCGGCCGGTCGGCCGGGTGCCGGGCGGTGTCCAGCAGCAGTTCCCAGCCGCCGGCGGGCAGGGTGAACTCCACCGGCTGGTCGGCGGCGTTCAGCAGCAGCAGGAAGCTGTCGTCGGTGAGCGGGCAGCCGTGCTGGTCGCGCTCGGACATCGCGTCACCGTTGAGCAGCATGCCCAACTGCGCGGTGGGCGCGAACCAGTCGGCCTCGGTCATCTCGGTGCCGCGCGCGGTGTACCAGGTCAGGTCGCGCTGCCCGCCGGGCGTCGCCGCCCGCCCGGAGAAGAAGGCGCGCTGGCGAAGCACCGGATGGGCCCGGCGCAGCCGGATCAGCTCGGCGGTCAGCTCGTGCAGCGTGCGCCACTCGGGCAGCTCCAGCAGCGACCAGTCCACCCAACTGGTCTCGTTGTCCTGGCAGTAGGCGTTGTTGTTGCCGCCCTGGGTGCGGCCGAACTCGTCGCCAGCGGTGAGCATCGGGACCCCGGAGGCGAGCAGCAGGGTGGCCAGCAGGTTGCGCGTCTGGCGCTGCCTCAGCTCCCTGACGCCGGTGTCCTCGGTCTCGCCCTCCGCCCCGCAGTTCCAGGACCGGTTGTCGTCGGTGCCGTCCCGGCCGTCCTCGCCGTTGGCCTCGTTGTGCTTGCCGTCGTAGGAGACCAGGTCGCGCAGCGTGAAGCCGTCGTGCGCGGTGATGAAGTTGACCGAGGCGTACGGGCGCCGCCCGCCGCGCTGGTAGAGGTCGGAGGAGCCGGAGAGGCGGTAGCCCAGCTCGGCCACGTCCGGGCGGGCGCCGCGCCAGAAGTCGCGCACGGTGTCGCGGTACTTGTCGTTCCACTCGGCCCACAGCGGCGGGAAGTTGCCCACCTGGTAGCCGCCGTGGCCGACGTCCCACGGCTCGGCGATCAGCTTGACCCGGCTGAGGAACGGGTCCTGGGAGACCGCGGCCAGGAACGGGTGGCGCATGTCCACCCCGTCGTCGCCCCGGGCCAGCGCGGCGGCCAGGTCGAAGCGGAAGCCGTCCACGCCCATCTCGGCGGCCCAGTAGCGCAGCGAGTCGGTGATCAGCCGCACGGTCTGCGGTTGGCGGGTGTCGAGCGTGTTGCCGCAGCCGGTGTAGTCGTCGTACCCCCGGCTGCCCCGACTGCCGTGGCCCAGCCGGTAGTAGCCGGCGTTGTCGATGCCGCGCAGCGAGAGGGTCGGCCCGCCCGCGCCGCCCTCGGCGGTGTGGTTGTAGACCACGTCGAGGATCACCTCGATGCCCGCCTGGTGCAGCGCCCGGACCATCCGCTTGAACTCGCCGACCTGCTGGCCGCGGGTGCCGGAGGCGGAGTAGCCGCCGTGCGGGGCGAACCAGCCGATCGAGTTGTAGCCCCAGTAGTTGCTCAGGCCGCGCTGGTGCAGGTGGTCCTCGCTGGCGAACTGGTGCACCGGCAGCAGCTCGACGGCGGTGACCCCGAGCGAGGTGAGGTAGTCGATCGCGGCCGGGTGGGCCAGGCCCGCGTAGGTGCCGCGCAGCTCGGGCGGGATCCCCGGGTGGCGCATGGTGAAGCCGCGCACGTGCAGCTCGTAGATCACCGTCTCGGCCCACGGGGTCTTCGGGCGGCGGTCGTCCGACCAGTCGTCGTCGTCGTGCACCACCACGCCCCGGGCGGTGTACGGGGCGGAGTCGCGGTTGTCCCGCACGGTGTCGGCGACGTCCGGCTCGGGCCAGTCGCGCACCGAGCCGCAGCAGGCGCCGTGGCCGGTGAAGACGCCGTCGACCGCGCGGGCGTACGGGTCGAGCAGCAGTTTGGCCGGGTTCCAGCGGGCGCCGGTCCACGGGTCCCAGCGGCCGTGCACCCGGTAGCCGTAGCGCCGGCCCGGGGTGACGCCGGGCAGGTAGCCGTGCCAGGTCTGGAAGGTCTGCTCGGGCAGCGGGTGGCGGGTCTCGACGCCTTCTTCGTCGAAGAGGCAGAGCTCGACGGCCTCCGCCCCCGGTGCCCAGAGCGCGAAGTTGGTGCCGTGGCTGCCGTCCGCGCCGTGCCGGTAGCGGGCGCCGAGCGGCTGCCAGCTGCCCGGCCAGGGGGCGGCCGGGGGCAGCTGGGCGGTCTGGGGCGCCAGGTGCTCCAGTTCCTGGAATGCCGTCATGCCCGATGTCCTCCGAGCCGCTCGCCCGCGATCCGGGCGCGTTCTGTTACGGACGGATGTCCGCTGAGTGGAATCGTTCCCTCGTGTTCCAGGGGGAATCCGATCGTTGAACGCGGGACTGGAGCGGCACTCGATCGGACGTCGGTCGGGCGGCCCGGGACGGGGGGTCAGGGGCGGCGTGTCACCCGCCCGCTGACCATGCGCCGACGGTGCGCCGAGGACCGGCGGAGCTGACCGGCTTTCACCTCGTGGTCACGCCCCTCCCGCCGAAGATTCACTCGGTCGGCCCCGTTATCCTGGCGCGAGCGCGGACCCGGTGCGGGGTTCCGGCGACCGACGAAGAGGGGGAGCGCCCAGTGGAGGCGGTTCAGGCGGCAGCGTCCGCCAGAGGAATACGGGCGACCAGAACGGGGGCCCGCCGGGCGGCGATCGCCCTGCTGGCGGGCGGCGTGCTGATGCTGGCGTCCGCCTGCGGGCCGGACGACACCTCGTCCAAGACCAGTGCCCAGGGCAGCGGTGGCGGCAACGGGGGAGCCGCCGCCGGCTCGCCCGCGGCGGCGCCCTCGCCGAAGCTCTCGGCGGCCCAGCTGACCGTGACCCCCTCGGACGGCGCGCAGAACGTGGCGCCCAGCGGTGCGGTCAAGGTCTCGGTGGCGAACGGCAAGCTGACCCAGGTGTCGGTGGCCGACAAGGACGGCAACGCGGTCCAGGGCACCATCGCCCCCGACGGCTCCTCCTGGACGCCGACCGGCGCGCTGGCCGTCGGCATGCTCTACAAGGTGAGCGCCCAGGCGGTGGACTCGGCCGGGCAGCAGGCCGCGGTGGACAGCAGCTTCACCACGCTGACCCCGGGCAAGACGGTCTCCTCCAACGACAACATCGCGACCGGTTCCACCTACGGCGTCGGCATGATCGTCTCGGTCAACTTCAACAAGCCGATCAAGAACAAGGACGCCGTCGTCGCGGGCATCACCTTCAACGCCTCGGACGGCACCCAGGTCAAGGGCCACTGGTTCGGCGACACCCGGCTCGACTTCCGCCCGCAGCAGTACTGGAAGGCCGGTACCAAGGTCACCGTCCACTACAAGCTGAAGAGCGTCGAGGTCTCGCCCGGCGTCTACGGCGGCTCGGACCGCGACGAGTCGTTCACCATCGGCCGCTCGCAGATCTCCACCGCCGACGCCGCCAGCGACGAGATGACCGTGGTCCGCGACGGTTCGACGGTCGAGACCCTGCCGATCAGCGCCGGCAACGATCAGAACCCGTCGTGGAACGGGACGATGACGATCGAGAGCAAGGAGTTGGTCACCCGGATGAACTCCGCGACCGTCTCCAATGTGGTCGGCGGGGAGTACGACGTTCCGGATGTCCCGCACGCGATGCGGCTGACCGATTCGGGCACGTACGTGCACGGCAACTACTGGGGCAACTCCTTCGGCAAGTCCAATTCCAGCCACGGCTGCGTGGGCCTGCAGGATGCCAAGGGCGGCGACCCCAACTCGGTGGCCGGCAAGTTCTACGCGTCCTCGCTGGTCGGCGACGTGGTGATCATCAAGAACGCCAAGGGCAAGACGGTCAGCCCCAGCAACGGGCTGAGCGGCTGGACGCTGCCGTGGGCTTCCTGGTAATTCGCTGAGAATCCTGCCGGTCAAGGCAACCAACGGCCCATCCCGAGGCGTTCTCGGGGTGGGCCGTTCGGGTTATGGTCACCGTTCGGTGCCGACATCCGGGGGAGGGTATGGATCCCGCCGAACGGGTGAAGCAATCGGATGTAACAATCGACCGATTTGTCAGACCGGTGCGGAACCGGCGGCCTGGCCACGACGTGTCGTGCGATGAGTCGTGCGGCGGGCCGGCCGGGGTGGACCGAGTCGGCCGCGAGCCGGCCACGGAGAGAACCGATGGGGAGTAGAGGCATGCGCTCGATACGCGTGGGAGCGGCACTGGCTGTGGGCGGCACCCTGCTGCTCGTCACGGCGTGCGGCGGTGGCAGTACGAGTTCGAAGACCGTGGGCGCCGGTGCGCCTGCCGCGGGTGCCTCCGCCGGCGCCGGCGGCGCCTCGGCGGGCGCTTCGGCGGGTGCTTCGGCGGGCTCCTCCGGCTCGTCGGGCGCCACCCCGGCCTCCGCCGCGGTGGTCGACATCGAGCCCAAGGACGGCACCCAGAACGCCGCCCCCGACGCGCTCAAGGTCGACGTCTCCAGCGGAAAGCTGAGCCAGGTCACGGTCACCGACAAGAGCGGCCAGACGGTCCAGGGCAGCATCTCCGCCGACGGCACCAGCTGGGTGCCGGCCACCGGCCTGTCGGTCGCCGACTCCTACCAGGTGAAGGCGCAGGCCACCGATGCCAAGGGGGTGACCACCACCGCCACCAGCAGCTTCTCCACGCTGACCCCGGCCAAGACCTCGCGCAGCCAGGACAACGTGGTGACCGGCTCCACCTACGGCGTGGGCATGATCGTCTCGTTCAACTTCGGCATGCCGATCCAGAACAAGCAGGCGGTCGACAACGCGATCACCTTCGAGACCTCGGACGGCACCCAGGTCAAGGGCCACTGGATGGGCAACAACCGCCTGGACATCCGCCCGCAGAACTTCTGGAACCCCAACACCCAGGTCAAGGTCCACATCCGGCTGAAGAACGTCGAGGTCTCGCCCGGCGTCTACGGCGGCTCGGACCGCGACGAGTCCTTCACCATCAGCAACCGGGCCCAGATCAGCACGGTGGACGCCGCCGCGCACACCATGACCGTGCAGGACAACGGGCAGACGATCGAGACCATCCCGATCAGCTCCGGCTCGGACGAGCACCCGACCTACAACGGCACCATGGTGATCGAGGACAAGGAAGGCACCACCCGGATGACCTCGGCCTCGGTGCCGGGCCTCGCACCGGGTGAGTACGACCTGATGGTGCCGCACGCGATGCGGCTCACCGACTCGGGCACCTACGTGCACGGCAACAACTGGTCCTCGGCCGGCACCTTCGGCACCGCCAACGTCAGCCACGGCTGCGTCGGCCTGCAGGACGCCCCGGGCAACGCGGGCGGCACCGACACGCCGGCGGCCAAGTTCTACGCCGCCTCACTGGTGGGAGATGTCGTGAAGGTCGTCAACTCCAAGGGCGCACAGGTCACTCCCGACAACGGCCTGAGCGGCTGGAACATGCCGTGGAGCACTTGGTAGTACCCGACGTACCGGGGTCGTGTGCGTTCGTCATATGCCAATTGAATAGTGATCGTTTCGTCATTGTCCGTACGCGGCTGCTTGCGAACCGCGATGATGGAGCCCATGGCGGGATGGGGCGAAGTCGATCAGTCATCACATCTCGGGCCCGAGCTGGCCTCCGACACTCCGGCAGGAGTGCGGCGGCCGGGTGCGGCGGCCCCGTGCGGGGCGGTGCCCATGGCCGGGCTCGCGGCTCTGGAACGGCTCTCCAGCTGGGAGTTGGAACGCACCGTGCTGCCCCGGCTGCGCGACCCCGCCGCCGCGGAGGAGGTGCGGCTGCCCTCGCGCGGCGAGTCCGGGCCGCTGGCCCGGCGGCTGGTGCTCTCGGTGCTGCAGAGCTGGGGCCTGCACGCGCTGCTGGAGGTGGGCGAGTTACTCACGGCCGAGCTGGTCGCCAACGCCGTGCGGCACACCGGCGGGCGCACCATCGGCTTGAAGCTGCTGCGCCGGCCCGGCTGGCTGCGGGTGGAGGTGCGGGACTCCTCGCGGGCGCTGCCCTGCCTGATCGTGGCCGAGCCGGGCATGGCCGAGTGCGGGCGCGGGCTGCTGGTGGTGGACACCCTGGCGGACCGCTGGGGTGCCGACCTGCTGCCGCGCGGCAAGGGCGTCTGGTTCGAGCTGAAGGTGCGTGAGCGGGCGGTGTGAGGGCATGACGTGAGGGGGCGTCAACTGCTCGGGTGGCAGGGCTCTGTGGCCTGAAGGCGGGTGGCGGGGAGCTGTTACCGATTCGCGCGGGCGCTGTTACCTCACCGACGGCGGACCGAGCGGGGCCGTTCCTACGGTGGCGGAGCCGAGCAGGCGACGAGCCACGGCCGTCCGGGCCGGGCTGCCACCCCTGGAGTGTGAATCCTTGTCACCACGCAAGCCATCCCGCGCCGCCGCCCGCCGCGGCGCGGTGGTCGCGGCCGCCCTGGCCACCGCCACGCTCGCCGCCGGCCTCGGCGCGCCCGCCACGTCGGCGGCCACCACGGACCGCACCGAGCTGCCGTCCGCGACCCCCGGCTGGATCAACGGCACCACCCAGTTCCCGGTGACGGACCTGGGCCCGACCACCGGCGCCGAGAGCATGTCGCTGCGGGTCTACCTCTCCGGGAACGACGCCAAGCTCGTCCGGGCCGCCCGGGACGTCTCCACCCCCGGCAGCGGGTCCTACGCGCGGTACCTGACCCCGGGCCAGTTCTCGGACCGCTTCGGGGCGAGCCCGCAGCAGGTCGACGCCGTGCGGAGCTGGCTGACCGGTCTCGGGATGGACGTCACCGCCGCCAACGCCCACTACCTCGCGGTGACCGCGACCGTCGACCAGGCACAGCAGGCCTTCGACACGTCGTTCCACACCTTCGCCGTCGCGCGCAAGCCGTTTCCCCCGGCCTACGGGTTCACGCCGGTGACCGGCATCTCGGTACCGGCCGCGCTGGGCAAGGACATCGTCACCGTCGTCGGGCTGGACGCGCCGTTCGGCTCCGCCACCCGCCAGGCGGTGGGCCCGGGAGCCGTGACCCCCACGCCCGCGCCCACCTCCACGCCCACCCCTGCCCCCGCTCCCGACTCCGTTCCGCGGGGCACGGCGGGCGGCCCGCGCCGTCAGGCGACGACCGGGGCACCGAGCGCCGCGCCAGCCGCCGCGGCCACGCCGCCGTGCTCCACGTACTGGGGCGAGAAGTCCTCGCCGATCCCGGCCGTCAACGGCCGCACCAGCGCCCCGGACGCGGTCTGCGGCTACACGCCGCAGCAGATGCGCGACGCCTACGGGGTGACCAACAGCGCGTTCACCGGTAAGGGCCGCACCGTCGCGGTCGTCCTGGACGGCTCGCTGCCCACCATGGAGGCCGACGCCGACCGCTTCTTCGCCGCCCACGGCGTCGCCGGATTCGCTCCCGGCCAGTACTCCGAGAACTACGCGCCGGACTTCCAGGCCAGTTGCGACGGCAGCAGCGACCTGCCCGAGGAGCCGCTGGACGTGGAGTCCGTCCACCTCACCGCGCCGGACGCCAAGGTGGTCTACGTCGGCGTCGACTGCCAGTCCAGCGCCCCCGACAGCCTGCAGCTCAACTTCCTGGACGCCGAGACCCGGATCGTCGACCAGCACCTCGCGGACGTCGCCACCGACTCCTACAGCACGCTGGCCTCGGAGTACTCGCCCGCCATGGCCGCCGCCTGGGACCTGACCTTCCAGCAGGGCGCCCTGGAGGGGATCGGCTTCGACTTCGACTCGGGCGACGCCGGCGACGGCGCCTCCGGAATGTGGGCGGGCCAGCCGGCCTCCGTGACCTTCCCCGCCTCCGACGCGTGGGCGACCGCGGCCGGCGGCACCACGCTGGAGATCGGCAAGGACGACGCGGTGGTGGGCGAGTACGGCTGGGGCTTCGACCACGCGCAGCTCGACCCGCAGGGCACCGGCTACCTGACCCCGCCGCCCGGCACGTTCCAGGAGGGCTCCACCGGCGGGCGCAGCGACACCATCGCCCAGCCCTGGTACCAGAAGGGCGTGGTCCCCGCGGCGCTCGCCACCGCGAACGGCACCGGCCCGGCCCACCGCGAGGTGCCGGACATCTCCGCCGACGCCGACGGCGACGCCACCGGCTGGCTGATCGGCTACACCGACCCCGGCACCGGCAGCTACACCGAGGTCACCGAGGGCGGCACCAGCGGCTCGTCCCCGCTGATCGCCGGCCTGGAGGCGGACGCCGCGCAGGCCGCCGGCCACCCCCTCGGCTTCGCCAACCCCCTGCTCTACTCGCTGCGCGGCAGGCCGGCGATCCACGACGTCCTGCCCGCCCCGGCAGACCAGGCGCCGCTCGCACTGGAGTACTCGCCGAGCTGGCAGCAGCCCGGCAGCTACGACACCTTCCTGACCACCCTGGACCAGGACAGCAGCCTGCACGCCACCCCCGGCTACGACGACGTGACCGGCCTGGGATCGCTCACCCCGGACTTCGTCAAGTCCTTCACGAGGAAGCACTGAGCGACCCCCACGCACCGACGGCGGCGGCCGTGGCGTCCTGATCCGCGGCTGCCCCGAGGGCGCCGGGCTGCTCGCTAGAGTGGAGTCCGGCGGACCAGGAATTCCCGCTGGAGTCACTGGTCGCAACGCAGCGCAGGAGGAGCCGATGACCACACAGCCCACCGAGCCCTACCGCATGCATCCCCGGACGCAGGATGAGATAGGGGCCGCGCTGCCGCCCTCCCAGCGGATGGCTTTCTACCGTGACATGGGCTCTGCCGACGAGGACCAGATCGCGGGTGTGCTGCGTCGCTGGCGGCTGCGGCTGGAGATCTACAACGACCCTGCCACGCCGCGCGTTCACGCCGCGGTCCAGCAGGGGACGGCCCCTGGGCGGGCCCTGTCGGCAGTCCTGAGGGAGCTCGGGCCGCGGTGAGCGACTGGGACGACCCGTACGACGGCGACGAAGAGCACGACCCGATCACTCTGTCGCCGCAGGTTCAGGAAGTGTTCGACTACGCGGTGACGCCGCCGGACGCCAGGGTTGTGCGCACGGATGACTACCCCGAGAGCTTCTGAAGTCGCTTCAGACCTGCCGAAGCCCTGGTCAGCGTTCCGCGGACCAGGGCTTCGGCAGGGACTTTTCAGGGACTCTTGACCGCTGCCTGCTCAGCGATCGTGCAGTAGCGCCGGGCGGGTGACCGGTACGACGGTCAGGAGTGTCTCCAAGCCCTTGAAGTCGTCGGGGTTGGTGGTGAACAGGGGAAGGTCCTCGGCGACGGCGATGGCGGCGATCATCAGGTCGGCCACGCGCCTTCGCGGTTTGCGCCCTGCGCCGATCACGGCGGCGCAGATCCGGCCGTAGACGCGTGCGGCCTCGGCGTCGAAGGGGATGGGATCGAACTCGTTCTCGGCGCGCTGCAGGACGTCCAGCCGGCGGGCCCGCTCCGCGTATTCGTCGTAGTCGTCCTGCTCCTCGTTCCGCCGGACCTCGTGCGGTCCGGCGGACAGCTCTGCCAAGGTGATCGCGCTGATGGCCATCTCAATCGGGAGCTCAGCCGGGTCCACCCAGCGGCGGAGGATCATGATGTTGGTGTCGAGCAGACCCCGCTCGTGCTCAACGGGCATAGGGGTCGTCCGTCTCCTGTGCGGCCGTGGCGTCCTGATCCGTTCGGAAGGCTTCCAGGGAGATGTCGGGTGCGCTGCGCGACATCGCGGCGAACTCGGCTCGGGGAACGAAGCGCCTGCGGCGCTTCAACGGGACCAGCTCCCCGATCCGGTGACCGTCACGAGTGACGGTGAAAGACTGACCGGCCTCGACGGCGTCCATGATCTCTCTTGACCTGCTGCGCAGATCCCGCTGGGTGATCTCCGGTTGCGCTGTCATGCCACCAGGCTACTCAGGCGTGCCACCCGGTGCTACCGCGTGGCACGCCCGACTGGCGAGAAGACTGCTCAGCACTCGATGACGTTGACCGCCAGGCCGCCGCGCGAGGTCTCCTTGTACTTGACCTTCATGTCGGCGCCGGTCTCCTTCATCGTCTTGATCGCCTTGTCCAGCGAGACGTGGTGCCGGCCGTCGCCGCGCAGGGCCATCCGGGCGGCGGTGACGGCCTTGACCGAGGCCATGCCGTTGCGCTCGATGCAGGGGATCTGGACCAGGCCGCCGACCGGGTCGCAGGTGAGGCCGAGGTTGTGCTCGATGCCGATCTCGGCCGCGTTCTCGACCTGCTCGGGGGTGCCGCCGAGGACCTCGGCGAGGCCGCCGGCGGCCATCGAGCAGGCGGAGCCGACCTCGCCCTGGCAGCCGACCTCGGCGCCGGAGATGGAGGCGTTCTCCTTGAAGAGCATGCCGATCGCGCCGGCGGCGAGCAGGAAGCGGACGATGCCGTCCTCGTCGGCGCCGGGGATGAAGTTCTGGAAGTAGTGCAGGACGGCGGGGATGATGCCGGCCGCGCCGTTGGTGGGGGCGGTGACCACGCGCTGGCCGCTGGCGTTCTCCTCGTTGACCGCCATGGCGTAGAGGGTGACCCACTCCATCGCGTTGGCCGGGCCTATGCCCTCGGCGCGCAGCGCGCGGGCGCCGGCGGCGGCGCGGCGGCGGACCTTGAGGCCGCCGGGCAGGATGCCCTCGCGGGACATGCCCGCGCTGACGCACTCCTTCATCACGCCCCAGATCTCCAGCAGGCCGGTGCGGATCTCCTCCTCGGTGCGCCAGGCCTTCTCGTTCTCCAGCATCAGGCCGGAGATGGACAGGCCGGTCTCCCGGGTGTGGCGCAGCAGTTCCTCGCCGGTGCGGAAGGGGTAGCGCAGCTGGGTGTCGTCCGGGACCACCCGGTCGGCGCCGATCGCGTCCTCGTCCACCACGAAGCCGCCGCCGACCGAGTAGTAGGTCTTCTCGAGCAGCAGCCCGCCCGCCTCGTCGTGGGCGACCAGGGTCATGCCGTTGGCGTGGTAGGGCAGCGAGCGGCGGCGGTGCAGGACCAGCTGGAGGTCGGGGTCGAAGGCGATCGGGTGGGTGCCGAGCAGGCTGAGCCGCTTGGTCTCGTTGATCCGCTCGACGTCCTGGTCGGCCTTGGCCACGTCGACGGTGCGCGGCGAGTTGCCCTCCAGGCCGAGCAGTACCGCCTTGGGGGTGCCGTGCCCGTGGCCGGTCGCGCCGAGCGAGCCGAAGAGCTCGGCCTTGACGGCGGTCACCTGGTCCAGCAGCCCCTCCGAGCGCAGGCGGCGGGCGAACATCCGGGCCGCGCGCATCGGGCCGACCGTGTGCGAGCTGGAGGGGCCGATGCCGATGGAGAAGAGGTCGAAGACGCTGATGGCCACGGGGGTGACGTCCTTGTCTGGGTCTCGTGGAGCGAGAAGGGCGGTGCGTGCGTACGTGCCACGGGGCACCGGCTCACGTTCCAGTGTGCGCGGTGCCCCGGGGTGCGGGCGGGGTCGGCGAGGGTGATGCCGACCACGCCCGGGGAGGGACTTACAGCTCCGGGTAGAGCGGGTACTTCTCGGCCAGCGCGGTGACCCGGGCCTTCAGGGCGGCGGCCTTGGTCTCGTCGAAGCCGGGCAGCAGCGCCTCGGCGATCACGTCGGCGACCTCGCGGAAGTCCTCGGCGACGAAGCCGCGGGTGGCCAGCGCCGGGGTGCCGATCCGCAGGCCCGAGGTGACCATCGGCGGGCGCGGGTCGTTCGGGACGGCGTTGCGGTTGACCGTGATGCCGACCTCGTGCAGGCGGTCCTCGGCGTCCTGGCCGTTCAGCTCGCTGTTGCGCAGGTCGACCAGGACCAGGTGGACGTCGGTGCCACCGGAGAGCACCGAGACGCCGGCGGCCTTGGCGTCCTCCTGGAGCAGGCGGGCGGCGAGGATCTTGGCGCCCTCCAGGGTGCGCTCCTGGCGCTCCTTGAACTCCGGGGAGGCGGCGACCTTGAACGAGACGGCCTTGGCGGCGATCACGTGCTCCAGCGGGCCACCCTGCTGGCCGGGGAAGACCGCGGAGTTGATCTTCTTGGCCAGCTCGGCCTTGGAGAGGATCACGCCACCGCGCGGGCCGCCCAGGGTCTTGTGGGTGGTGGTGGTGACCACGTCCGCGTAGGGGACCGGGGACGGGTGCAGGCCCGCGGCCACCAGGCCGGCGAAGTGGGCCATGTCCACCATCAGGTAGGCGCCGATCTCGTCGGCGATCCGGCGGAACTCGGCGAAGTCGAGCTGGCGCGGGTAGGCGGACCAGCCGGCGATGATCAGCTTGGGCTGGTGCTCCTTGGCCAGGCGCTCGACCTCCTCCATGTCGACCAGGTTGGTCTGCTCGTCCACGTGGTACGCCACCACGTTGTAGAGCTTGCCGGAGAAGTTGATCTTCATGCCGTGGGTCAGGTGGCCGCCGTGCGCCAGGTTCAGGCCCAGGATGGTGTCACCCGGCTGGATCAGCGCGAACATCGCGGCGGCGTTGGCCTGCGCGCCGGAGTGCGGCTGGACGTTGGCGGCCTCGGCGCCGAACAGCGCCTTGATCCGGTCGATGGCGATCTGCTCGACCACGTCGACGTGCTCGCAGCCGCCGTAGTAGCGCTTGCCGGGGTAGCCCTCGGCGTACTTGTTGGTGAGTACCGACCCCTGGGCCTCCATGACCGCCACCGGGGCGAAGTTCTCGGAAGCGATCATTTCGAGGGTGGACTGCTGGCGGTGCAGCTCGGCGTCGACCGCGGCGGCGATCTCCGGGTCGAGTGCGTGCAGGGACTGGTTGAGAACCGTCATGGTGGCGTCTTCCCGTGGGGCAGGTCGGGTGGGAGCGGCGAGGGCGGCCGCCGCGCTGCGACCGCCCGCTACGTCCGTCAGGACTTGGTGAACTCGCTGTACTCGTCGGCGCTCAGCAGGTCCGCGGGGGCCTCGCTGACCTTCAGCTTGAACAGCCAGCCACCCTCGAAGGCCTCCGAGTTGACCAGGGCCGGCTCGGCGGTGACGGCCTCGTTGACCTCGGTGACCTCGCCGGTGGCCGGGGAGTACAGGTCACTGACGGACTTGGTGGACTCGAGCTCGCCACAGGTCTCACCGGCGGTGACCGTGTCGCCGACCTCGGGCAGCTGCACGTAGACGATGTCGCCGAGGGCGCCGGCCGCGTGCTCGGTGATCCCGACGGTCGACACGCCGTCAGCGTCGGCGGCGGTCAGCCACTCGTGGTCCTTGCTGTACTGCAGGTGCTGCGGGTTGCTCATGGTGCTCATTCTCCAGGATGGGAAGCGGGTGTGCGGGAACGGTCCGCCGGGCGGACGGTCAACGGGGGAGGTCGGACCTCAGCGGGCGCGCTTGTAGAACGGCAGCGCGACGACCTCGACCGGCTCGTGCTTGCCGCGCACGTCCACCGCGACGGCGGTGCCGGGGGCGGCGAAGGCGGCCTCCACGTAGGCGATCGCGATCGGCTTGCCGAGCGTCGGGGAGGGGGCGCCGGAGGTGATCCGGCCGATCGCGGTGCCCTCGGCGGAGACCACCGCGTACTCGGCGCGCGGCACCCGCTTGCCCTCGGAGACCAGGCCGACCAGCTTGCGCGGCGGGTTCGACTCGGCCTTCGCGGCCGCCTCCTCCAGCGCCTTGCGGCCGACGAACTCGCCGCCGTTGGTGGTCTTGTCGAAGCGCACCACCCGGCCCAGGCCCGCGTCGAACGGGGTCAGCGAGGTGTCCAGCTCGTGCCCGTAGAGCGGCATGCCGGCCTCCAGGCGCAGCGTGTCGCGGCAGGACAGCCCGCACGGCACCAGGCCCACCGGGGCGCCGGCCTCGGTCAGCGCCTGCCACAGGTGCTCGGCGTCGGCGGGGGCGCAGAAGACCTCGAAGCCGTCCTCGCCGGTGTAGCCGGTGCGGGCCAGCCAGACCTGCTTGCCGGCCACCGTGGCGGGCAGCAGCGCGTAGTACTTGAGGCCGGGCAGGTCGGCGTCGGTGAGCGAGGCGAGGATGCCGTTCGCCTCCGGGCCCTGGACGGCGAGCAGCGCGTACGCGTCGCGGTCGTCGCGCACCACGGCGTCGAAGCCGGCCGCGCGCTCGGTCAGCGCGTCCAGCACCACCTGGGCGTTGGAGGCGTTGGCGACCACCATGAACTCCTGCTCGGCGGTCCGGTAGACGATCAGGTCGTCCAGGATCCCGCCGTCCTCGCGGCAGATCATCGTGTAGCGGGCGCGCAGCACGCCGAGCGCGGAGATGAAGCCGACCAGCGCGTGGTCGAGCAGCTCGCCGGCCTGCGGGCCGGACACGGTGATCTCGCCCATGTGCGAGAGGTCGAAGAGACCGGCCTTGGTCCGGACCGCGAGGTGCTCCTCGCGCTCGCTGCCGTAGCGCAGCGGCATGTCCCAGCCGGCGAAGTCGGTCATGGTCGCGCCCAGGGCACGGTGCAGCGCGTCGAGCGCGGTCAGACGGGGGGACATGGTGAGACTCCCGGTGTCGTGAATGGACATGCTGGGGTGGAGTCTCCCCGTCTGTCGTCACAACCTGAGAGCTTCACCGCATCAAGGATGACGTGGCTTGCACCGTGGGTGGGCGCACGGCACGGCCGTGTTCCACTTTCCAGATTCGCCTCGCCCACGCGGTAGGGGGGCCTGAGAGATTCCGGGGAGGACTTGCTCCTTCGGCGCCGGTCCGTGCCGAGCTGCGGCACCTCCGGACTCTCCCGCGCGGGTTCGAGCGGCCAGTATGAAGTTCGTGTGTTCGGGCACATCATGGCATGCCGCCGCGCCCTGCGGGAGGGGGGATGGCGGCCGGGACCGGTCGCCGCCCGCCGCTGCGGCAGCGGCGGGCCCGCGCGGCGGGCGCCGGTAGGCTTCCCCTGCACATACGGCGGGAGAAGCGGGGCAGGGGCGGATGGGAACAGAGGGGTACGCCGCGGCGGAGCCGGGGTGGGCGCAGCCCGGCCAGGCGCCGGCCGGCAGTGGTTGGCCCGCCAACGAGCTGGAGCAGGTGCTCACCGCCGCGATCGGCGACCCGGGTGCCACGCCCCGGGTGATCGAGGTGCTGGCCCGCAGCCAGGTCTGGATCCCGCTGCCCGCGGGGGCCGACCCGGCCGGTGCGGCGCTGGACCTGCCGACCATCGAGCTGGCCGGTGCGCCCTATGTGCCGGTCTTCTCCTCCGAGGAGCAGTTCCTGCGGCACGCCCCCGGTCTGTCCTGCGCCCTCGCCCCGGTCTGGGAGTTCGCCCGCGGCCTGCCGCTGGGCATCGGGATCGCGGTCAACCCCGAGGCGCCGGTGGGCATCCCGGTGCCGCCCGAGGGGGTCGGCGAGCTGCGGCGCGGGCCGCGTGACGACCGCTGGGAGGCGGCCGGGCCGGCCCAGGGCGGCGCGGGGGTGCCCGAGGGCGCCCGGGTCGCGCTGCGCGAGCCGGAGCCGGCCGAGGAGCCGGCGGTCTTCCTGTACGCGGTGCGCGCCGAGCTGGCGGCGCTGGGCGGGGTGCTGACGGCGCGTCGGGCGCTGGCCTCGGTGGAGGGCGAGCCGACGGTGCTGTTCGTGGGCGTCCAGCTGGATCCGGCCGCGCCCGCCGACCCGGTGGAGGTGAACGCGGCGCTCGGCCGGGCGCTGGGCGCGGCGCCGCTGCCGGGCGGGGTGCACATGGTGCTGCTGGATCTGGTTGCCGACCCGGTGGTGGACTGGCTGGTGCAGCGGGTACGACCGTTCTACGAGCGCGGCTGAGCGGTGCGGTGCCGGCCAGGGCGTCGGCATGACGGGCGTCACCCACGCGCCGTAGGGTGGCGCCGACGCGCGGCGAGTGCGGTGGCGAGGACGGGAGAGTACCGGTGACGACAGGAGCGGCAGGCGGTGGAGCGGGGCCGTGGGGTCCGCCCCCCGGCGCGGACCCTGGCGCCCTGGAACGGGCCCTGCACGAGGTGGCCCCCGAGCGCTGGGACGCCTACGAGCGGCTGCTGCGCGAGCTGGCCGCCGGGCGGGTCTGGATGCTGCTCTGGCACGGCACCCCGGGCAGCCCGGACGCCCAGTACGGGAACATGGACCTCGGCGGCCACGGCTACGCGCCCGCCGTCACCTCCCCCGAGCAGCTGGCGGCCAGCGGCTGGTCGCGCGCCCACGAGCTGATCTCCGGCCAGGAGATCGCCGCCGCGCTCTACCGCACCCGCTGGGGCCTGTGGCTCAACCCGCACGCGCCCGGTGGCGGGGTCGGGGTGCCGTGGGCCGACCTGCGCCGGGTGGCGGGCGGCCTGGACCGGCTGCCGGCCGGCCCGTTGCGGCTGAGCGAGCCCCAACTCCCCGGTCTTGAGGGTTTCTACGGCCTGCTGACCCACCAGGCCCCCTCGGTGCGCCCGGTGCGGGCGCTGCGCCGGGCCTGGGTGTGCCCGGTGGTGGGCGAGGCCTACCTGGCCATCGGGCTGGAGCTGTACGACACTTCGCCGCCGGCGGTGGAGGCGGTGCGCGCGCTGATGCAGCGGGCGATCGCCCAGGCGCCGCCCGGACTGGCCGTCTCCACCGTCGCGATGAGCGACGACCACGACCCGGTGGCGCTGTGGATGCGCGCCAACACGCGGCCGTTCTACCACCGCGAGGCCACCCCGTCGCCGTATCCGGCGAGCTATCCGCCGGTGGCCTTCCCGCCGCAGGCCCCGTACGGCCATTCGCAGCCCCCGCAGCCGGGTTGGCCGCAGCAGCCCTGGCCCGGCCGCCGCTAGTCCGTCGCCCGTCCGTCGCCCGGCCGCTGCTGGTCCGGCGCCGCCCGCGACCCTTGCGGCGCCCGGTCGCACCCCTGCCACCTGCGGCGACGCGGCTCGGGCGGCTCGGCGGCGGTGTTCGGATGTCGGGTCATCCGGTCCACCTCAGCGGACAGTTGATCATCCGTCAGGTTTACTGATCATGAACATCGGTAGATCACAGTTGGGCATCCTTCGCCGGTCAGGGCTGGCGCAAGGCTGTGGGCAGCGGCAAGAGTTCTGCGCACCGCACCAGCCGAGCAACCCGAGTGGCAAGGACCGTCAGCTCTGACCTGGACCTGACATCGCCGTGCCTGCCCTCGGGCTGCCATGGGCCGACGACCGTCGGCGAGGGGACGCCAACTGCCCATGACCACACCCACCGACACCACCGAGGCCGCCGAGGGTCCCGTCCCGGCCACCACCGCAGCACCGGCCGCGATCGAGGGCCGCTCGCTCGGCCGGATCGCCTGGCTGCGCTTCCGCCGCGACAAGGCGGCCATGGCCGGCGGCGTGGTGGTCATCCTGCTGGTGCTGCTGGCCGTGCTGGCCAAGCCGATCGAATCGATCTTCGGGCTCAGCCCGGACGCGCTGCACCAGGACCTGCTGGACGCCGACCTGGGCGGCCTGCCGATGGGTTCGTTCGGCGGGATGAGCCTGAGCCACCCGCTGGGCGTCGACCCGCTGCAGGGCCGCGACCTGCTCGCCCGGATCATCGAGGGCTCCTGGGTCTCGCTGCTGGTGGCCTTCGGCGCGACCGTGCTCTCCAACACGCTGGGCACCGTGCTGGGCGTGATGGCCGGCTACTACGGCGGCTGGGTGGACACCGTGATCAGCCGGATCATGGACACCTTCCTGGCCTTCCCGCTGCTGCTCTTCGCGATCTCGATCTCGGCCTCGCTGCAGGGCGGCGCGTTCGGTCTGCACGGCCTGCCGCTGCACCTGTGCGTGCTGATCTTCGTGATCGGCTTCTTCAACTGGCCCTACATGGGCCGGATCGTGCGCGGTCAGACGCTCTCGCTGCGCGAGCGGGAGTTCGTCTTCGCGGCCCGCAGCCTGGGCGCCCG
Source organism: Kitasatospora sp. NBC_01266 (assembly GCF_036242395.1). Lineage (NCBI taxonomy): Bacteria > Bacillati > Actinomycetota > Actinomycetes > Kitasatosporales > Streptomycetaceae > Kitasatospora > Kitasatospora sp. NBC_01266. The sequence goes on from NZ_CP108458.1 coordinate 5,536,022, forward strand.
CGGCCCGTTCATCCTGTTCAAGGAGCTGCTGCCGAACCTGGTCGGCCCGATCCTGGTCTACTCGACCCTGCTGATCCCGACCAACATCCTCTTCGAGGCCGCGCTGAGCTTCCTCGGCGTCGGTATCCAGCCCCCGCAGTCCAGTTGGGGCGGGATGCTGAACGACGCGATCAAGTACTACCAGGTCGACCCGGAGTACATGGTGGTCCCGGGCCTGGCGATCTTCATCACCGTGCTCGCCTTCAACCTGCTCGGTGACGGACTGCGCGACGCGCTCGACCCGCGCAGCAACTGACTTCCGACCATCCCTCACATCACTGGCCCAGGCCAACACTTCCAAGGGGTTGATCCAGCTATGCGCCGATCTCGTACCCTCGCCCTGGCCGCGGTGGCCGCCACCGCCGCGCTGGTGGTGAGCGGTTGCTCCAGCAGTGCCAAGGGCGGTTCCGGCGGTTCCGGCAGCGCTGCCGGCGGCGGGGCGAACGCCGCCACCATCGGCTTCGTGAACCAGTCCGACCACAAGGGCGGCACGGTCACCTACGAGATGAAGGGCACCCCGGACTCGCTGGACCCGGGCAACACGTACTACGCCTACATCTGGAACTTCTCGCGGCTCTACGCCCGGGCGCTGACCACCTTCCAGCCGGGCCCCGGCAGCGCCGGCGACAAGCTGGTCCCGGACATGGCCAGCGGCCTGGGCCAGGTCAGCGACAACGGCCTGACCTGGACCTACCACATCCGCCCGGGGCAGAAGTACTCCGACGGCACCCCGATCACCACCCAGGACATCAAGTACGCGGTGGAGCGCAGCAACTTCGCGCCGACCGTGAACTCCAACGGCCCGACCTACTTCCAGGAACTGCTGGTCGACAACCCGACGCCCTACCAGGGCCCGTACGTCGACAAGAGCGCCAGCGGCCTGCAGTCGATCCAGACCCCGGACGCCACCACCATCGTCTTCCACCTGAAGCAGCCGTTCGCCGACTTCGACTACCTGGTCAGCTCGCCGCAGACGGCCCCGGTGCCGCAGTCCCAGGACGACGGCGCCGGCTACGTGAAGCACATCGTCTCCAGCGGCTCGTACAAGTTCCAGTCGTACGACGACGGCAAGGACGCCGTGCTGGTCCCCAACACCAACTGGGACCCGTCCACCGATCCGCTCCGCAAGCAGCTCGCGGACAAGATCGTGCTGAAGATGAACATCGACCAGAACACCATCGACCAGGACCTGATCGCGGGCAACGCCCAGGTCGACCTGGTCGGCGGCGGGGTCGACCCGCAGACCCAGGCCAAGCTGCTGCTGGACTCCAAGCTGAAGGCGCAGACCGACAACGCCCTCGGCGGCCGGCTCGCCTACATGGCGCTGAACACCAAGGTCGCGCCGCTGGACAACGTGGACTGCCGCAAGGCCGTCGAGTACGCGGTCGACAAGGTCTCGGCGCAGACCGCCCAGGGCGGCCCGATCCGCGGTGCGGTCGCCACCAGCGTGCTGCCGCCGGACATCCCGGGCTACCAGAACATCAACCCCTACGCCACGCCGAACAACAACGGCGATGACGCCAAGGCCAAGCAGGAGCTGGCGGCCTGCGGCCACCCGGACGGCTTCACCACCACCATCACCGCCCGCAGCGAGCGCGACACCGAGGTGGCGGCGGCCACCTCGATCCAGGCCGCGCTGGCCAAGGTCGGGATCAAGCTCAACATCCAGCAGTACCCGCAGGGCAAGTACTTCTCGGACTACGCGGGTGTGCCCAGCTTCACCGACAGCAACGACGTCGGCATGATCATGATGCAGTGGGCCGCCGACTGGCCCAGCGGCTACGGCTTCCTGCAGCAGATCGTCGACGGCCGCTCGATCAAGGCCTCCGGGAACAGCAACCTCTCCCAGCTCGACGACCCGGCCGTGAACAAGCTGATCGACGACGCCGGCTCCAACACCGACCCGGCGGCCCGCGAGAAGGACTACGCGGCGATCGACGCGCAGGTCATGAACGACGCGGTGATCGTGCCGCTGACCGACGTCAAGGTCTTCAACTACCGGCCGGCCGAAGACACCAACATGGTCGCCACCTCGGCCTACGACGGCGAGTACGACTACCTCAACATCGGCACCACCAAGTAAGAGCCTGGCTCCCCGTCCCCGAAGGCAGGTGAAGGCGAGCGGAGCCGGCCCCGGTCCGGTGCGTCCCCGAGCGGGCGCACCGGACCGGGGCGGGGCACCCGGAGCCGTCCAACTGTGTTGGCCTACATCATCCGCAGGACGTTCGCCGCCCTGGTACTGCTGCTGGTTGTCAGCGCGGTCACCTTCGGCATCTTCTTCCTGCTCCCGAGAATCGCGGGCGAGACCACCGACCAGCTCGCCGCCCAGTACATCGGCAAGAACCCCACGCCCGAGGCGATGGAGGCGATCAAGAGGAACCTGGGCTTCGACCAGCCGCTGTACATCCAGTACGGGCGGTTCGTGAAGCAGCTCTTCGTCGGCGCCCAGTACCGCTACGGCCCGGATGCGACGACCTGTCACGTGCCGTGCTTCGGCTACTCGTTCAAGAACCACGTCGAGGTCTGGCCGGAGATCCGCAGCCGGATCCCGGTCACCTTCTCGCTGGCCATCGGCGCCGCCGTGCTCTGGGTGCTGGCCGGCGTGGCCACCGGGGTGATCTCGGCACTGCGACCCAAGTCGATCTTCGACCGCCTCTCGATGGGCGTCGCGCTGGCCGGCGTCTCGCTGCCGATCTTCTTCACCGGCGCCCTGCTGCTCACCCTGTTCAGCTACAAGTGGCCGATCTTCGCCAATCTGCACTACGTCAACTTCACCGACAACCCGCTGCAGTGGGCCAGCAACCTGGTGCTGCCGTGGATCTCGCTGGCCTTCCTCTACTCCGCGCTCTACGCCCGGCTCACCCGCTCCGGGATGCTGGAGACGATGAGCGAGGACTACATCCGCACCGCTCGGGCCAAGGGCCTGCCGGAGCGGGACGTGGTGGTCCGGCACGGGCTGCGCGCGGCGCTCACCCCGCTGCTCACCATCTTCGGCATGGACCTGGGTCTGCTGCTCGGCGGCGCGGTGATCACCGAGCAGGTCTTCTCGCTGCAGGGCATCGGCTTCTACGCGGTCTCCTCGATCTCCGACAACGACCTGCCCAAGATCCTCGGAGTGACCCTGGTCGCGGCCTTCTTCATCGTCTTCTGCAACCTGCTGGTTGACCTCCTGTACGCCGCCGTCGACCCCCGGGTGAGGCTGTCATGACCATCAAGCCCCCGACGACCGACCCGGGTACCGAGTTCCTCTCCGTGCGCGACCTGCGGATCCACTTCGACACCGACGACGGGCTGGTCAAGTCGGTCGACGGGGTCAGCTTCGACCTGGCGCGCGGTCGCACGCTGGGCATCGTGGGCGAGTCCGGCTCCGGCAAGTCGGTCACCTCGCTGGGCATCATGGGCCTGCACCGCAGCAAGCGGGCCCGGATCAGCGGCGAGATCTGGCTGGACGGCCAGGAGTTGGTGGCCGCCGATGCCGACCGGGTGCGCCGGCTGCGCGGCCGTTCGATGGCGATGATCTTCCAGGACCCGCTGACCGCGATGCACCCGTACTACACGGTGGGCGCCCAGATCGTCGAGGCCTACCGGGTGCACCACCCGCAGGCCTCCAGGAAGGATGCCCGCAAGCGCGCGATCGAGATGCTCGACCGGGTGGGGATCCCGCAGCCGGACCGGCGGGTCGACGACTACCCGCACCAGTTCTCCGGCGGCATGCGCCAGCGCGCGATGATCGCCATGGCGCTGGTCAACGACCCCGCGCTGCTGATCGCCGACGAGCCGACCACCGCGCTGGACGTCACCGTGCAGGCCCAGATCCTGGACCTGATCCGCGACCTGCAGCAGGAGTTCGGCTCCGCGGTCATCATCATCACCCACGACCTGGGCGTGGTGGCCGAGTTGGCCGACGACATCCTGGTGATGTACGCCGGGCGGTGCGTGGAGCGCGGCCCGGCCACCGCCCTCTTCGACGCACCCGAACACCCGTACACCTGGGGCCTGCTGGGCTCGATGCCGCGGCTGGACCGGCCGCTGCAGGAGCGGCTGATCCCGGTCCGCGGCACCCCGCCGAGCCTGATCAACGTGCCCGACGGCTGCGCCTTCCACCCGCGCTGCCCGTACGCCGAGTTGACCGGCGGGCGGTCCCACGCCGAGCGGCCCTCGCTCGCCGAGACCGACCCGGGGCACTTCGCCGCCTGCCACCTGCCGATCGCCGAGCGGCACCGGATCTTCACCGACGAGATCGCGCCCAAGCTGTGAACGCCCTGGCTGTGAACGATCTGGAGAGCAAAGCGTCATGACGGATTCTGTGGACCTGGCCAAGCCTGTCGCGGCGCCGGTCGGCGACCCGCTGCTGCGGGTCACCGACCTGGAGCGGCACTTCCCGATCCACCAGGGCGTGCTGCGCCGGCGCAGCGGCGCGGTGCGCGCGGTGGACGGGATCAGCTTCTCGGTGCGGGCCGGCGAGACCCTCGGCGTGGTGGGCGAGTCCGGCTGCGGCAAGTCGACGATGGGCCGGCTGGTCACCCGGCTCGACGAACCGACCGGCGGCAAGGTCGAGTTCGAGGGCCGGGACATCACCCACCTGAGCACCGGCGCGATGCGACCGCTGCGCAAGGACATCCAGATCATCTTCCAGGACCCGTACTCCTCGCTGAACCCCCGGCACACGGTGGGCACCATCGTGGGCGCGCCGTTCAAGCTGCAGAAGGTGGCCACCGAGGGCGGGGTGAAGAAGGCCGTCCAGGAGCTGCTGGAGCTGTGCGGGCTCAGCCCCGAGCACTACAACCGCTACCCGCACGAGTTCTCCGGCGGCCAGCGCCAGCGGATCGGCATCGCCAGGGCGCTGGCGCTGCGCCCGAAGATGATCGTGGCCGACGAGCCGGTCTCGGCGCTGGACGTCTCGATCCAGGCGCAGGTGGTCAACCTGCTGGACGACCTGCAGCGCGAACTCGGGCTGACCTATCTGATCATCGCCCACGACCTCTCGGTGGTCCGGCACGTCTCGGACCGGGTCGCGGTGATGTATCTCGGCAAGATCGTGGAGATCGCCGACCGGGACGCGCTCTACGGCCGCCCCGCGCACCCGTACACCGTGGCGCTGATGTCGGCGGTCCCCTCGCCCGACCCGCGCCGCAAGGAGCGGCGTGTGGGGGCACCTCCCGGCGGTAGCCGGGGGCGCATATTGCTCACCGGTGACGTGCCCTCGCCGATCAACCCGCCCAGCGGCTGCCGCTTCCGCACCCGCTGCTGGAAGGCCCAGGAGATCTGCGCGAGCCAGGAGCCGCCGCTGGCCCAGCTGGCGCCCGGACACCTGACGGCGTGCCACTTCCCGGAGAACACCGGCAGCGCCGCCGGCGCGGCGGACGCGGTGGGCGCCGGGAACGCGTAGCGGCTGCCCGGCAGGATCCGCCGGAGCGCCCCGAGCGCTGCCGCCGGACGAGAGAAGCCCTGGTCGGCGCCACCCGAACGGCCAGGGCCACCGGATTCGGCGCCGCCCGGCGCCCGGGAGACACTGGCCCGGTGACCTCGCAGCTTTTCGCGCCCGACGTGCAGCAGACCCTCGACCTGATCGGCATCTTCGTCTTCGCCCTGTCCGGGGGCCTGCTCGCCGTGCGCAAGAACATGGACATCGTCGGTATCTGCGTGCTGGCCGAGGCCACCGCGCTGGGCGGCGGCGTGCTGCGCGACCTGCTGATCGGGGCCGTCCCGCCGGCCGCCTTCACCAACGTCGGCTACTTCTCGACCCCGCTGGTGGCCGGGCTGGTGGTCTTCTTCCTGCACCCCGAGGTGGAGCGGATCAACCGCGCGGTGCAGACCCTGGACGCGCTGGGCCTGGGCCTGTTCTGCGTGACCGGCACGGTCAAGGCGCACGACTACGGGCTCGGCTCGGTCGCCTCGGTGGCGCTCGGCCTGCTGACCGCGGCCGGCGGCGGGGTGATCCGCGACGTGCTGGCGATGGAGCCGCCGTCCCTGCTGCGCTGGGACCGCGAGGTCTACGCGGTGCCCGCGCTGGTCGGCTCCACCCTGGTGGCCGTCCTGATCGCGGTGGACCACCTGACCACGCTGACCGCGAGCAGCGCCGCGATGATCGCCTTCGGGCTGCGGATGCTCGCGCTCAGGTATGGCTGGCGCGCACCGCGTGCTTGGCACCGCAACGGTTCTCGCACCAGCGAGGAGTAGGCGAGCCGCCGTAGGCCAGCGAGATCGCCTCCACCGTGCAGAGCAGCTCGGGCAGCAGCCGGCTCAGCTCGCCCAGTGCCGCCGTCGCCGGCGCCGAGATCGCGCAGGCGGCCACCGGGCGGCCCTCGCTGTCCGAGATCGGGGCGGCCAGGCAGTTCACCGCCTCCTCGTACTCGGCCTGGTCCAGCGCCCAGCCCTGGCGGCGCACCGCGGCCAGGTCGGTGCGCAGTTCGGTGGCCGAACGCAGGCTGCGCGGGGTGCGGGTCGGGAACTCCTGGCCAGCCAGCACCGCCGCCAGCTGATCCTCGGTCAGCCCGGCCAGCAGCACCTTCCCGGTGGCGGTCGCGGTGGCCGGAGCGCGCCGCCCGATCGCGGAGGCGGCGCCCAGCCAGCCCTCGCCCGAGCCCGGGTGGCGGCCCTCCACCTTGTCCACGTAGAGCACCTCGGCGCCTTCGAGCACGGCCAGGTGCACGGTGTGCCCGTACCGCTCGTTCAGCGAGGCCAGGTACGGCGCGGAGACCTGGCGGACGTCGATGCCCTCCAGCGCGGTGTGCGCCAGCGAGAGCAGCCGCCCGCCCAGCCGGTAGCGGTGGTCGGCCTGCCGGTGGACGAACCCGTGCTCCTCCAGGGTCCGCAGCAGTCGCAGCGCGGTGGACTTGTGCACACCGATCCGGGTGGCGGCCTGCTCCAGCGAGGCCGGGCCGTCGCCCAGCGAGGCCAGGATGGTCAACGCCCGGTCCACGGTCTGCGACATGGCCGGAGGCTAACCCCGCCTCGCAGCCCGTGCAATGGCCAAATCGTGACCGCACGATGCCCACCGGTCCCGGGCCAGGAGCCGGGCTCCGCGCGCGGGCGCCTACACTGGTGCAGCCATGCCATACCTTGACCATGCGGCCACCACCCCGATGCTCCCCGAGGCGATCGCCGCGATGACGGCGCACCTCGGTGTCACCGGCAACGCCTCCTCCCTGCACGCCGCCGGCCGCCGGGCCCGGCGGGTGATCGAGGAGTCCCGCGAGTCGCTGGCCGCCGCACTGGGCGCCCGGCCGAGCGAGATCGTCTTCACCGGCGGCGGCACCGAGTCCGACAACCTGGCGGTCAAGGGCCTGTACTGGTCCCGCCGGGACGCCGACCCGGCCCGTACCCGGGTGCTGTGCAGCCCGGTCGAGCACCACGCGGTGCTGGACGCGGTGCACTGGCTGGCCGAGCACGAGGGCGCCCAGGTCGAGTACCTGCCGGTCGACGGCTACGGGCGGGTGCACCCCGAGGTGCTGCGCGCGGCCGTCGAGCGGGACCCCGGCTCGGTCGCGCTGATCACCGTGATGTGGGCCAACAACGAGGTCGGCACCCTCCAGCCGATCACCGAACTCTCGGCGATCGCACGCGAGTTCGGCATCCCGATGCACGCCGACGCGGTGCAGGCGCTGGGCCAGGTGCCGGTCTCCTTCGCCGATTCCGGGCTGGACGCGCTGACCGTCACCGGGCACAAGGTCGGCGGCCCGTACGGGGTCGGCGCGCTGCTGCTCTCCCGCACCGTGACGCCGGTGCCGGTGCTGCACGGCGGCGGCCAGGAGCGCGATGTGCGCTCCGGCACCCTGGACGTGCCCGCCGCGGCCGGCTTCGCGGCGGCCGCCACGCTGGCCGTCGAGCGGCAGCCCGAGCAGGCGGTGCTGCTCGCCGCCCTGCGCGAGGAGCTGATCGCCCGGGTGCGCGCCGCCGTCCCCGACGCGGTGCTCAACGGCGACCCGCTCGCCGCCGGCCGGCTGCCCGCCAACGCGCACTTCTCCTTCCCCGGCTGCGAGGGCGACGCGCTGCTGATGCTGCTGGACGCCGCCGGGATCGAGTGCTCCACCGGCTCGGCCTGCTCGGCGGGCGTGCCGCAGCCCAGCCACGTGCTGCTGGCGGTCGGGGCCGACCCGCTGCTGGCCCGCTCCTCGCTGCGCTTCTCGCTGGGGCACACCTCCACCGGCGCGGACGTGGACGCGCTGGCGCGGGCGATCGGCCCGGTGGTGGAGCGGGCCCGCAATGCGGGGCAGCGCTGATCCGGGCATTGCGTACCCTGGGGGGACTATGACTGACTTCCCAGGCGCCCCGTCCGGGCCACAGGCCAGCACCCGTCTGCGCGTCCTCGCCGCGATGTCCGGCGGGGTCGACTCCGCCGTGGCCGCCGCCCGCGCGGCCGAAGCCGGGCACGAGGTCACCGGGGTGCACCTGGCGCTGTCGTCCAACCCGCAGTCCTTCCGCACCGGCGCCCGCGGCTGCTGCACCCTGGAGGACTCCCGGGACGCCCGCCGGGCCGCTGACGTGATCGGCATCCCGTTCTACGTCTGGGACCTGGCCGAGCGGTTCCGCGAGGACGTGATCGACGACTTCGTCGCCGAGTACGCCGCCGGCCGCACCCCCAACCCCTGCCTGCGCTGCAACGAGAAGATCAAGTTCGCCGCGCTGCTGGACAAGGCGATCGCCCTGGGCTTCGACGCGGTGTGCACCGGCCACTACGCGCGGATCGTCGACCTGCCCGGCGGCGGTCGCGAGTTGCACCGCGCGGTGGATGGGGCCAAGGACCAGTCCTATGTGCTCGGGGTGCTGGACGCCGAGCAGTTGGCGCACTCGCTCTTCCCGCTCGGGGACACGACGAAGGACGAGATCCGCCTGGAGGCCGAGCGCCGGGGCCTGGCGGTGGCCAAGAAGCCGGACAGCCACGACATCTGCTTCATCGCCGACGGCGACACCCAGGGCTTCCTGGCCCAGCACCTCGGCGCCGCGACCGGCGACATCGTGGACGAGACCGGGGCGAAGGTCGGCGAGCACGACGGCGCCTACGGCTTCACCATCGGCCAGCGCAAGGGCCTGCGGATCGGGCGGCCCGCGCCGGACGGCAAGCCGCGCTACGTGCTGGACATCTCGCCGGTGAACAACACCGTGACGGTCGGCCCGGTGGAGGGCCTGGACGTGCAGGGCCTCACCGCGATCCGCCCGCGCTGGTGCGGCGCCGAGCCGGCGGGGGAGGGGCGCTATACCGCCCAGCTGCGCGCGCACGGCGAGGAGGTGCCGGTGACCGCCTCGGTCGTCGGCGGAGAGCTGCGGGTGCGGCTGGACCGCGCGGTGCGGGGCATCGCGCCGGGGCAGGCCGTGGTGCTCTACGACGGGACCCGGGTGGTGGGTTCGGCCACCATCGCCGAAACTGAGCGGCGGGCCGTGGCGGAGATCTGATAGGTCTTTTCCACTATGAACATCACCGTTTTCTGCTCCGCGAACCCACTCGACGCCCGCTACACCGCCCCCGCGGCCGAGTTCGCCCGGCTGCTCGGCGAGGGCGGCCACACCCTGGTCTGGGGCGGCTCCGACGCCGGCCTGATGGGGCAGCTCGCCGACGGCGTCAGGGCGGCCGGCGGCAAGCTGGTCGGCATCCTGGTGGAGCTGCTCGCGCACAAGGCCTACCAGGACGCCGACGAACTGGTGATGACCGCCGACCTGGCCGAGCGCAAGGCCCAGCTGCTGGCCCGGGCGGACGCCGTCGTGGTGCTGGTCGGCGGCCTCGGCACACTGGACGAGGTCACCGAGGTGCTGGAACTGAAGAAGCACGACCTGCACGACAAGCCGGTGGTGGTGCTGGACAGCGAGGGCTTCTACGACGGCCTGCGCACCCAGCTGCGGCGGATGGACGCCGAGGGCTTCCTGCCCCGCCCGCTCGCCGAGCTGATCACCTTCGCCGACACCCCCGCCGAGGTCTTCGGCCACCTCGCCGCCTCCTGATAGGACCTCAGCTCATGGCCACTCACCTGATCACCGGCGCCGGCTCAGGCATCGGCGCCGCCGTCGCGCAGCGCCTGCTCGACCGCGGCGACGACCTCTGGCTGCTCGCCCGCGACGCCGGCCGGGCCGCCGAACTGCGCGAACGCTTCCCCGGCGCCCAGACCCTGGTCGGCAACCTCACCGACCCCGGAAAGCTCGCCTGGGCCTTCGGCCACCAGACCCTCCCGCTGGAACTCGACTCGGTGCTGCACATCGCGGGCGTCGTCGAACTCGGCCCGGTCGCCGACACCCCGGTCAAGGTCTGGAACGAGACCCTGGCCGTCAACCTGGTCGCGCCCGCCGAGCTGACCCGCCTGCTGCTGCCCCAGCTGCGCCAGGCCCAGGGCCACGTCGTCTTCGTCAACTCCGGCGCGGGCCTGGCCGCGCACGCCGACTGGGGCTCCTACGCGGCCAGCAAGTTCGGCCTGCGCGCGCTGGCCGACTCGCTGCGCCAGGAGGAGCACGCCGCCGGGGTCCGGGTCACCACCGTCTACCCGGGGCGCACGGCAACCGCGATGCAGCTGAAGGTGCACCAGCAGGAGGGCAAGGTGTTCGACGCCGAGCGCTGGATCGCCCCGGACTCGGTCGCCACCGCCGTCCTGACGGCCCTTGACCTGCCGCGCGACGCCGAGCTCAGCGAGATCACGGTGCGCCCGGGGCGGTAGCCTGGGCCGCTATGCGGATCACCTCACGCAACGCCCGCTTCCAGCAGTGGGAGGCGTTGCTCAGCAACCGGAACAAGCGCCAGCGGTCCAGGGAGTTCCTGGTCCAGGGCGTCCGCCCGATCTCGCTGGCGGTGGAGTACGGCTGGCCGATCCGCGCCCTGGTCTACGACGCGGGTCGGCGGCTCTCGGGCTGGGCCGCCGAACTGCTGCGCACGGTGGACACCGAGACCGTCGCGATGGCCCCGGAGCTGCTGGCCGAGCTGGGCGAGAAGAACGAGGACGCCCCCGAGCTGATCGCGGTCGTCGAGCTCCCCGCCGACGACCTGGACCGGATCCCGGTCCGCGACGACTTCCTCGGCGTCCTCTTCGACCGCCCGACCAGCCCCGGCAACATCGGCAGCATCCTGCGCTCGGCCGACGCCTTCGGCGCGCACGGGATGATCGTCTCCGGCCACGCGGCCGACGTCTACGACGCCAAGTCGGTGCGGGCCAGCACCGGTTCACTCTTCGCGCTGCCGGCGGTCCGGGTCCCCTCGCACCGCGAGGTGGCCGACTGGGTCTCGCGCGAACGGGCGGCCGGCTGCCCGATGGTGCTGGTCGGCACGGACGAGCGCGGCGACTGCGAGGTCTTCGACTTCGACTTCACCCAGCCCACCCTGCTGCTGATCGGCAACGAGACGGCCGGGCTGAGCACCGCCTGGCGCGAGCTGTGCGACTACACGGTGAGCATCCCGATGACGGGCTCGGCCAGTTCGCTCAACGCGGCGAACGCGGCGACGGCAGTGCTGTACGAGGCGGCGCGCCAGCGGATCGCGGCGGGCCGGCGGGGCTGACGGCCTCATCCGATATGGTCTCGCTCGCACAGGATGATCACACGATGGGGGATGGACGTGCGGGCGATACACATCGCGGCGGCGGTGGCGGCTTCGGCTGCTCTGACGGGGGCGCTGGCGGGGTGTGGCACCGTGCGGGCCGGGACGGTGACGTCGGCGGGGCCGACTTCCGCGACGGTGGCGGTGGGTGCGGCCGCGCAGCTGCAGAAGGCCGGGGACAGCACCAGCGCGGCGAAGTCGGCGAAGGTGCTGGAGACCATCACCGAGGCGGGCCAGACCCGCACGGCCACGGGCGAGTTGTCCTGGGCGAACGGTACGCAGTCGGTGCTGCACATGCAGGTGTCCGCGGCTGAGCAGGCCAAGGTCGGCTCGGACGGCACGGCCGACGCCGTGTACACACCCACCGCGATGTTCCTCAACCCGCACGCGGACGCCCAGTTCACCCAGGCCCTCGGCGGTGCCCACTGGATGGAGTTCGACTTCGCCGACCTGGCCAGAACCCAGGGCAGCGCGGGCGCCGCGTTCCAGGCTGAGGCCAAGAGCGCGGACCCGCTCACCCTGGTCCGGGCGCTCGTCGTCACCGGGAAGGTGACCAGCGCCGGGCCCGAGTCCATCAGCGGCATCCCGACCACCCACTACACCGCCGACCTGACGCCCGCCGACCTGGCCGGCACCAACGCCTCGGCGGCGGACCGCGAGCAGCTGGGAATCATGCAGCAGCTGCTGAAGGCCAGGGGAGTCACCAACGACCACATCGACCTCTGGGTCGACAGCAACAACCTGCTGGTGAAGAAGGACGAGAAGCTGGCCACCGCGACCGGCACGCAGGAGATCGCGGTGAGCTACTCGGACTACGGCGTCCAGTTCGCGGCCACGCCGCCCGCCGCCTACGACACGTTCAACGCCGGCAAGCCGCTGGCGAGCAAGCAGCCGGGCGTGAGCTGACGGGGTGTGTGTTCGCACCCGGAGCAGCCCGTGAGAGGCTCGGTGCCATGTGCTCCGCCCGAACTCCGCGCCGCCAGGCGCTCGTCGCAGTGCCCGGTCGCCGAGGGTCAGGCGCGGCGGGGCTGTCGTGAGCGGGCTCGCGCAGACCGTGCTCGCGCTGGACGGGAGCCGGACCATCACGTCGGGGGCGCTGGTGCTGGCGATACCGGTGGCGCTCTTCGCCGGCCTGGTGTCGTTCTTCTCGCCCTGTGTGCTGCCGCTGGTGCCCGGCTACCTGTCGTACGTCACCGGGTTCTCCGCTGTCGACCTCGCGGCCGCGGCGGGCCGCAGGCGGGGGAGGGTGCTGCTCGGTTCGGTGCTCTTCATCGCCGGGTTCACGGCGGTCTTCGTCTCCGAAGGCGTGCTCTTCGGCTCGTTCGGCAGCTATCTGCTGGACTACAAACGCCCCATCGAACTGGTCTCCGGCGCGCTCACCGTCCTCATGGGTCTGGCCTTCGCGGGCTTCCTGCCGGGGTTCACGCAGCGGGAGTTCAGGTCGCACCGCAGGCCGACCGTCGGGCTGATCGGGGCTCCCGTGCTGGGCGTGGTGTTCGGTGTCGGCTGGGCGCCGTGCCTGGGGCCGACGCTCAGCGCGGTGCAGATGCTCGCGATGGAGCAGGCCAGTGCGGGGCGCGGGGCACTGCTGAGCGCGGTCTACTGTGCCGGGCTCGGGCTGCCTTTCGTGGTCGCGGCGGTGGCTTTCCGGCGGGCGCTCGGTGCGTTCGGCTGGGTCAAGCGCCACTACCAGGGGGTCATGCGGGTGGGCGGCGCCCTGCTGGTGCTGGTCGGCGTGCTGCTGCTGACCGGAGTCTGGGACCAGGTGGTCGACGTCATCCGGCACTGGGCCGGCGAGTTGGACCAGTCGGGCCCGATCTCGGTCTAGCGCGGCGCCGGTTCGGTCTTCACCGTCGCCGGGCCAGCGTCACCCCGTCCCGCACCGGCAGCATCACCGACTCGACCCGCTCGTCGCCCGCGATGAGGTCGTTGAGCCGGCGCATCGCCAGGTGGTGGTCCTCCTGGTAGGCGGGGTCGAGCACCCGGCCGCCGAGGAAGACGTTGTCCAGCACCACCAGGCCACCCGGACGCAGCCGCCGCACGATCTCCTCGTAGTAGGCGGGGTAGTTGCCCTTGTCCGCGTCGATGAAGGCGAGGTCGATGACCGCCTCGGCCGGCAGGGCGCGCAGGGTCTCCAGGGCCGGGGCGATCCTGAGGTCGATCCGGTCGGCCACCCCGGCCTGCTCCCAGGCGGCGCGCGCGATGGCGGTCCACTCCTCGCTCACGTCGCAGGTGAGCAGGCGGCCGCCCGCGGCCAGGCCGCGGGCGATGCAGATGGAGGAGTAGCCGGTGAAGGTGCCCACCTCGACGGCGAACCGGGCGCCGGTCAGGCCGGTCAGCATGGTCAGCAGCGTGCCCTCGTCGTGGGAGACCTGCATCCCCGCCGCGTTCCCGGTGGCTTCCCGGGTGGTGGCGGCCAGTTCGCGGAGCGGCTGGTCGGCCGGCGTGCAGTGGGCCAGCAGGTAGTCGTCCACCACCCGGTCGAGGATCTCCAGGTCCGGGCCCGCCGTGGGTTCGGTCCAGTCGACGCTCAGCTCCTCCTCGGTGGCGAAGCGCACCAGGTGGCGGGCGACCACGTCCTGGACCTGGGCCAGCCGCTCGGTGTCCTCGGCGGTGGCGATCAGCCGCAGTCCGCCGCGGTGGGCGGCGAGCACGCAGCTCCCGGCGGCGACCGTGACGGTGCCCCGGTCGTCGGCCGTCAGCCGGGCGTCGGCCTTGTGGCCCAGGTGGGAGACGAGCTGCTTGAGGTAGTTGGCGGGGCGGTCGGTGGCGACCAGGGCGGTGGAGACGGGCATGCGGTCCCTCCATCGGGGAGTAAAGTGTTGAGAATTCTCGTCGCTTTGGCGGGGCCGATTCTGGCGCGGCGTCAGGCCGCTTGTCAAAGCATCGAGATTTATGGACACTTTCCGGCATGGCAGAAAACGACCTGGTCCTCCGCTCGCCCGAGCAGTTCAAGGCCCTCGGCCACCCGGTCCGCCACCGCCTGGTGAACATGCTGCGACAGCGGCCGGCCACGCTGCGCCAGCTCGCGGCGGGCCTCGGGGCGGCCAAGGGGACGGTCGGCTACCACGTGCGGGTGCTGAGGGAGGCCGGGCTGGTCCATCTCGCGGAGACCCGGCAGGTGCGCGGCGGCACCGAGCAGTACTTCGCACTGGTCAGCAAGGGCTTCACGTTCCACGAGGAGGTCGAGGGCGGCCCGCAGTTCCTGATCGACGCGGCGCTCGGCGAGATGCTCCCGCCGCGCCCCGGGCAGGCCGAGCACACCGTGCTGCGCCACCTCTGGCTCTCCGACGAGGAGGCCCACGCCCTGGCGGCGCGACTGCGCGAGCAGGCCGAAGAGCGGCTCACGGTCGACAAGTCCCGTGGCGCGCCCTACGGCCTGCTGGTCTGCCTCTTTCCGGCCGACATCCCCACCCTGGGCCCCGACGACGCGGGCTGACCCCCGTCCGGCCCGCACCGCCGGCCGCGCGGCTCACTCGCTGCGCAGCACCTCCGCGATGGTCAGCCGCGCCGCCGACCGGGCCGGGAGCAGCGCGCCCAGCACCGCGATGGCCAGCCCGGAGAGTACCACCAGGGTGAGCGCGCCGGGGTGCCAGACGTTCAGCATGCTCGGCGGCAGATCGAGGCCCACCGCGCTGGTCATCGCGGGCAGGACCACCCGGTGCACGGCGATCCCCAGCGGGACGCCGATCAGACCGCCGACCGCACCCAGCGCCGCCATCGAGGTGACCATCATCGACGTCACCTGGCGGGGCGTCATGCCGATCGACTTGAGCATGCCCAGGTCGCGACGGCGCTCGCGGGCGTTCAGCACCACGGTGTTGAAGACGCCGAGTGCCGCGACCGTGCCCAGCAGCACGCTGAGCAGCGTGGAGGTGCCGATGATGGTGACCTGGATGTTGTTGGTACCGCCGGCCGGGGAGGGCTCCAGACCGGGTTCGGCCGCCTTGGCCGCGGCGTCGTAGGTGTCGACATCGGTGCCGTGGGCGAGGTGCACCCAGTACTGGTTGACGTAGTTCTCGGCCGTGGCTTGCGGCACCATGGCGGTCAACGCCGACCAGGGGGCCTCCACCTCGTCCGGGCCGCCGCTGCCGTCCTCGCCGACCAGGGTCACCACCCGCTGGTGGCCGTCCAGTTCCATGGTCACCCGGTCGCCCAGCTTCAGGCCGCGCTTGTGCAGGAACGACGATCCCACCACCGCCTCGTCCGGCCCGTTCGCCCAGTGGCCGCTGAACAACTGCACCGGACTGCCGGACGGCCAGCCGGACCCGCGGAGGAACCAGGTGTGGACGTTCTGGTTCTCGCCCGCCAGGCCGACCAGGACCGGCGCCGCGGCGATCACCGAGCCGCTGCCGGGCAGGGACCGCAGCATGCTCTCGATCTGCGGGTCCGTCAGCTTCGGCGGGATCTGGCCGGCCACGCTCGGATCACCGGCGTAGAACGTCGTGTCGACCCGCCAGCTGCTGCTGTCGCGGCTGTTCATCATCACGTTGACCGAGTTGGTGAGCCCGGTCGTCAGGGTCACCGTGAGCACGCCCATGACGATCGACATCATGGTCAGCCCGGTTCGCCAGGGCCGGGCGAACGGCAGGCCCAGGCCCAGGCTGACCGAACGCGGCAGCCGGGTCCCGCCGAGCCGGCGCTGCACCCGCAGGCCGCGTCCGGCGGTCGGCGCGCTGCCCGCGCTGATCGCCCGGGCGGCGGACAGCCCGTGCGCGCGCAGGGCGGGCAGCAGGGCCGCGAGCAGCACCAGCGCGGGCATGCCCACCAGCGTCGCCACCTGGACCCAGGGGCTGAGGGTGGGGCGGATGTACCCGGAGTTGTACCCGGAGAACGACATTTGCAGCAGCGGCTTCGCGGCCATGCCGCCGAGCACGGTGCCGAGCACGCCGCCCACCACGCCCGGAACCAGCATCATCAGCAGGTAGACCGACACCACCTGGTTCGGCGTGAACCCCAGCGCCTTGAGCACCCCGATGTGCCGGTAGCCGGAGACCACGGCGCCGCTGACCACGTTGGCGGTGATCAGCACCGCGACCACCAGGCCCAGGACGCCGAAGGCCATCAGGAACGGGACGTAGGCGTTGGCCGTGTTGGTCAGGTCCCACTTGACCGTCAGGTAGGAGAGCGAACCGCGCACCGAGCCCGGCGGCAGCCCGGCGGTGACCGTGGCCAGGTCGGCCCCGACCTGGGAGTCGCTGGCGGCGTCCTTGAACCGGTAGAGCACCTGGCTGGCGGTCGGGTGCATGGCGGCCAGCTGGTCGGGCGTCACCCAGGCGCCCGCGGTCTGGGTCAGGCTGGAGGCGAAGCCCACGATGGTCAGCGGTGGGGCGCCGGGTACCACGAGCCGGCTGCCGACCTCCTCGTACTTCGCGAAGGTCTCGCCGGGCGGCCGCATCAGCACCACCTCGCCGGGCCGCTGGACCCAGCGCCCGGTCCAGAGGTCCACCCGGTCCACCGGGCCGCCCGGATCCGCGCGGCCCACGAAGGTGATCGGGCCGAGCGGCGGGGTGTCCACGCCGGGGACGGGGAGCTTGTTGTCGGGCGGTGCGGTGAGCACGGTCTCGGCGAACGGACCGGCGACGGCGGTGACCCCGGGACGCCGCGCGGTCTGGCCGAGTTGGGCGTCGGTCACGTTGGCCGCGTCGTAGGTGACGGTGAGCTGGGCGCCGCGCTGCTGGGCGAAGGCGTTGTCGAAGGGTGCCGAGGCGGCGGCCATCAGGCCGAGGGCCACCACCAGCGTGACGGTGGAGGTGAGCACCACCAGCCCGATCACGAAGGTCTGCAGGCGCCGCCGCCGCACCGCCGCGCGCGAGGCGCGCCACACAGCACTCATGCGCTTCGCTCCAACGCCGTCTCCCGGGCCACCCGGCCGTCGGAGATCTCGATCAGCCGGCTCGCGCACCGGGTGGCCAACCGCTGGTCATGGGTGACCATCAGCAGCGTCTGGCCGATCTGGTTGAGGTCGATCAGCAGGTCCATCACCTGCTCACCGGCGTGGCTGTCCAGCGCGCCGGTCGGCTCGTCGGCCAGCAGCAGCGCCGGACGGTTCATCAGCGCCCGTGCCACGGCGACCCGTTGGCGCTCGCCGCCGCTGAGCACCGCGGGGTAGGCGTTGCGGCGGTCGGCGATGCCCAGCTCGTCCAGCAGCTCCAGCGCGCGGCGCCGGGCCTGCCCGGCCGGGGTGCCGGTCAACTGGGCGGCCAGCGCCACGTTGTCCAGCGCGGGCAGGTCGTCGATCAGGTTGAAGAACTGGAAGATCATGCCGATCCGCCGCCGCCGGAAGAGCGCCAGCCCGGTCTCGTTGAGCGCGCCCAGGTCCTCGCCGTGCACCAGCACGGAGCCGGCGGTCGGCCGGTCCAGGCCGGCGATCATGTTGAGCAGGGTGGACTTGCCGCACCCCGAGGGCCCCATCACCGCGACCGCCTCGCCGGCCCGGATCTCCAGCGACACGCCGTCGAGCGCTACCGACTCGCCGTACTCCTTGCGTACGCCGTCGAGGCGTACCACCACGTTTTCCGTACTCTCCGCACTGGTCATGGCGGTAAAGCTAGGCGGGCGGCCCGGGGTGGCGAGTCAGCCCCCCGTGGTAACCCTGGCGCGGGGTCATCCCGCGGATGTACGGGCTACCCTGCACCTCGTGACCACCGATGCGACCAGCGATCCGACCAGCGACCTGACCAGCGAAGAACCTGCCTTCCCCGCCCTGCTCGGCGCCGCCACCGGCGTCGGTTCGATGCCCGGTACCGACGCCCGCGAGGCCGCGAAGACCGCGGTCGGGGCCCTGGAGCAGCTGCCGTTCCTGCCCGAGCTGCCGGCCCGCGGCCCCGGGGCGGACATGATCGGGCGCAGCGCCGGCCTGCTGGTGGAGCTGTTCGCCCAGGTCGAGCCGAGCGGCTGGCGGTTCGCCGACCGGCCGGGCCGCGACACCCGGCGCGCGCACTCCTGGCTGGGCGAGGACCTGGACGCGCTGGAGGAGTTCACCCAGGGGTACACCGGCGCGCTGAAGGTGCAGGCGGTCGGCCCGTGGACGCTGGCCGCCGCCGTCGAACTGCGGCACGGCGAGAAGGCGCTGGCCGACCCCGGTGCCTGCCGGGACATCGCCGGCTCGCTCACCGAGGGCCTGCGCCGCCACCTCGCCGAACTGCGCAAGCGGGTGCCGGGC
This sequence comes from Kitasatospora sp. NBC_01266, assembly GCF_036242395.1. Lineage (NCBI taxonomy): Bacteria > Bacillati > Actinomycetota > Actinomycetes > Kitasatosporales > Streptomycetaceae > Kitasatospora > Kitasatospora sp. NBC_01266. The sequence continues at coordinate 5,554,738 of NZ_CP108458.1, forward strand.
GCCCGACTGGTCCTCCAACTGGACGAGCCCTCGCTGCCCGCCGTGCTGGCCGGTGCGGTGAAGACCGCCAGCGGCTTCCAGCGGCTGCGCGTGGTGGACCGGCAGCGGGCGGAGGAGGCGCTGCGCGAGCTGATCCGCGCGCTGGACGTACCGGTGATCGTCCACTCCTGCGCGCCCGAGGTGCCAATCCCCTTGCTGCGCCGGGCCGGTGTCGCGGGCATCTCGCTGGACTTCGCTCTGCTGACGGAGCGTGAGGACGAGGAGATCGGCGAGGCCGTCGAGGCGGGGACGGTCTTCCTCGCCGGAGTGGTGCCCTCCACTGAAGCGGGAATGTCGGACCCGGCCGGTAGTGTCACCGGTGTCAGGACGTTGTGGCGCAGGCTCGGACTCGATCCGGAACTGCTGGGCCGCCGCGTGCTGGTGACGCCGACCTGCGGGCTGGCGGGCGCGAGCCCGGCCTATGCGCGGCAGGCGCTGTCACTCAGCGTGAGGGGAGCCCAGAGCCTGGTGGACAACCCGGTGTAGCGGTTCAACAGGAGGCGAACGGTGGCGGCTGTCGAGGGCTGGGAGGACGTCGCGGCGGAGGTGCGGCGGCGCCACGCCGAGCTGGCGGCCGAGATCGAGGAGCACCGGGTCCGCTACTACGAGCAGGACGCCCCGGTCGTCAGCGACGCCGAGTTCGACGTGCTGATGCGCGAGCTGGAGGCGATCGAGGCCGAGCACCCGGTGCTGGTCACCCCGGACTCGCCGACCCAGAAGGTGGGCGGCGGCGCGGCCGAGGGGTTCACCAAGGTCGAGCACCGCGAGCGGCTGCTCAGCCTGGACAACGCGATGGACGACGAGGAGTTGGCCGCCTGGGCCGACCGGGTCGCCCGCGAGCTGGACGGCCTGGAGTACCACTACCTCTGCGAGCTCAAGGTGGACGGCCTGGCCGTCAACCTGACCTACGAGCACGGCCGCCTGGTGCTCGCCGCCACCCGCGGCACCGGGCGGGTCGGCGAGGACATCACCGCCAACGTCCGCACCATCAAGGAGATCCCGCACCAGCTGCGGGGCGAGGACATCCCGGCGCTGGTCGAGATCCGCGGTGAGGTCTACCTGCCCACCGAGGCCTTCGAGGAGCTGAACGCCTCGCTCGCGGCCGAGAACGAGCGCCGCAAGCGGGAGAACGAGGAGCGCGCCAAGGAGGGCCGGCGCCCGCAGGCGCTGGTCAAGCTCTTCGCCAACCCGCGCAACGCCGCCGCCGGTTCGCTGCGCCAGAAGGACCCGCTGGTCACCGCCTCCCGGCCGCTGCACATGGTGGTGCACGGCATCGGCGCCCGCGAGGGCTTCGAGATCGACTGCCAGTCGCACGCCTACCAGCTGCTGCGCGACTGGGGCCTGCCCACTGCCCGGCACAACCGGGTGGTCTCGACGCTGGACGAGGTGCGCGCCTTCATCAAGCAGTTCGGCGAGCAGCGCCACTCGGTCGAGCACGAGATCGACGGCGTGGTGGTCAAGGTGGACGAGATCGCGCTGCAGGGCCGGCTCGGTTCCACCTCCAAGTCGCCGCGCTGGGCGATCGCCTGGAAGTACCCGCCGGAGGAGGTCACCGCCAGGCTGGACCGGATCCAGGTCGGCATCGGGCGCACCGGCCGGGCCACCCCGTTCGCGGTGCTGGCCGAGCCGGTGAAGGTGGCCGGCTCGATGGTGCAGTACGCCACGCTGCACAACCAGGACGTGGTGAAGGCCAAGGGCGTGCTACTCGGCGACACCGTGGTGCTGCGCAAGGCCGGTGACGTGATCCCGGAGATCCTCGGCCCGGTCGAGGACCTGCGGGACGGCACCGAGCGGGAGTTCGTGATGCCCAGCCACTGCCACGAGTGCGGCACCGAGCTGCGCGCGATGTCCGAGGGCGACATCGACCTGCGCTGTCCCAACGCCCAGTTCTGCCCGGCCCAGATCCGCGAGCGGATCGCCTACCTGGGCGGTCGCGAGTCGCTGGACATCGACGGGCTCGGCTACGTGGCGGCCACCGCGCTCACCCAGCCGCTGGAGCCGGCCGATCCGCCCGTCAAGGACGAGGGGGACATCTTCGGCCTGACTGTCGAGCAGCTGCTGCCGATCAAGGTCCTGGTGCGCGACCAGAAGACCGGTCTGCCCAAGCTGGACGACAGGACCGGCAAGGAGAAGCAGGTCGCCTTCTTCGCCAACCTCAAGGGCGAGCCGAAGAAGACGGCGACCCTGCTGGTCGACAACCTGGCGGCGGCCAGGGAGCGCCCGCTCTGGCGCTACCTCAACGGCCTGTCGATCCGCCACGTCGGCCCGGTGGCCGCCCAGGCGCTGGCCCGCGAGTTCCGCGACCTGGACGCGATCTTCGCGGCGAGCGAGGAGCAGTTGGCCGCCACCGAGGGGGTCGGCCCGATCATCGCGCGGGCGATCATCGAGTGGCACCAGGAGGAGTGGCACCGCGAGATCCTGCGCAAGTGGCGCGAGGCGGGGGTGCGGTTCACCGAGGAGGCCGCCGAGGAGGCGGGGGAGCGGCCGCTGGAGGGGCTCACCGTGGTGGTCACCGGCACGCTGGCCGGGCACACCCGGGACGGGGCCAAGGAGGCGCTGGTCTCGCGCGGTGCGAAGGTGACCGGTTCGGTTTCGAAGAAGACCGACTTTGTCGTAGTCGGTGACAATCCGGGTTCGAAGTACGACAAGGCGGTCCAACTCGGGCTGGCCGTCCTGGATGACGCCGGCTTCGAGGTGCTGCTCGCCTCCGGACCGGCCGCGGCCCGCGCGCACCTGGGACTGCCGCCGCTCGAGGGCGCCCCCGCCGAGACGCCGGGTGACGCGCCGGGTGATGCGCCGGGGGAGACGGCGGCCGGGGAGGTCGCGGACGTAACCCCCGAGGGGGCTGACCAGGCCTGACGTGTCCCTCTTGTTATCGTGCTGATGCCCCGTCACCTGGATGGTGGGCGCGTAAAGGGGGCATCGTGTCACTGTGCGGCGCCGGATCCGTGCCGGTGTGCTCCCGGATGACCGAAAGTCCGCCCTCCTGGTGGGGGCGGACTTACCCTGGAGCGCAACAGTGTGTCAGCAGGAGTGGGGGGCACCGGCCAGCGTGATCAGCGGGTGGCCGGCGCCGACAGGGGCGCTTCCGGGCTGAGACCGACTGGCACGTGATCAGGGAGGTGCCAGGACCGACCGTTCTTCGGGTCGGTACCAGCCGCGATGCGGCCTGGCGGGGGCGGGCCTGACGGAGGACAGGGCGTATGGATGGTACGACCGGCGGTGCGCTGACGCGTCCGCCGCAGGGGGTGGCGGGTGCGGTCCTGCTGCTCGGTGTGGTGCTGGCCGGTGCCGCGCCGCTCATCCCGCTGGCCGTCCTGGTCAGCCGGTACGAGCCCGAACTGCTGCCGCTGTTCGTGGTCCCGATGGCCGTCCTGGTGGCGGCCTGGCGGATCGCCCGGGATCGGGCCAGGGACCAGCTCACCGATCCGCTGACGGGTCTGCCGAACCGTCATGCCCTGCTGCTGGCCGCCCAGGAGGCGATCCTCGAACACGAGGCTGAGGACGGGTACAGCGTCGGTCTGATCCTGCTGGATCTCGATCGCTTCCGGTCGCTGAACGACACGCTCGGGCACGCCGCCGGTGACCGCTTACTCGTGCACATCGGCCGCCGGCTGCACCGGGTGCTGCGTGGCGCCACCGGCTCGCCCAGGCCCGCCGCCGATCCGGCCCGCGCCACCGATCCGCCGGACGGTGCGGTGCCGGGGACGGGCTTCGGTGAGCCGGTGCCGGGCCGCCTCGAGCCGCTGGGCCCCACCGGCCGCTGCCCGACCCGGGGCCCGGACGGCCTGGCCCCCTTCGGCCCGCTGGGCGCCGCCGACCGCCGCCGGGAGACCGAGGAACTACTGGCCAACCTGCCGCCCGCCGCCGAGCGCGGCCGCCGCGCGGTGGTGGCCCGGATGGGCGGCGACGAGTTCGCCGTGCTGCTGCCCGGCGTCGGGCGGGCCGACACCCTGGAGCGGCTGGCCAAAGCGCTGATCGCCGAGCTCGCCGCGCCGATCCGGCTCGACGGCCTGCTGCTGGTGCTGGAGGCCACCGCGGGCGTCTGCGTCTACCCGCAGCACGCCGGCGACGCAGAATCGTTGCTGCGCCGCGCGGACGTCGCGATGGGCCACGCGCAGCGCGGGCGCACCGGCGTCGAGCAGTACGACCACTCGCAGGACGCCGACACGCCCTACCGGATCGGCCTGCTCGGCGACCTGCGCCGGGCCCTGGAGACCGGTGAGGTGCAGCTGCACTACCAGCCGAAGGTCGCGTTCGACGGCCGGGTGGTGGGCCTGGAGGCGCTGCTGCGCTGGGAGCGGCCGGGGCGCGGCCGGGTCTCGCCGGACGAGTTCGTCGGCCTCGCGGAGTCCAGCGGCCTGATGCCCCGGCTCACCGACTACGTGCTGGAGGCCGCGATCGGCCAGCTCGCCGCCTGGCGGGCGCAGGGCCTGCAGGTGCAGGTGGCGGTCAACGTGTCGCCGCGCGACGTGCTCAACCCCGGCTTCGCCCAGCGGGTCGCCGAACACCTGAGCCGCCATCAGGTACCGGCCCAGGCGCTTCAGTTGGAGATCACCGAGCGGCTGCTGCTGGACGACTCGCGGCGCGCCGCCGACACCCTGGCCGAGCTGCGCCGGCACGGGGTCGGGATGTCCCTGGACGACTTCGGCACCGGCCACTCCTCGCTGGTGCGGCTTCGCAGCCTGCCGGTCGGCGAGCTGAAGATCGACCGCTCCTTCGTCTCCCGGATGGTGGCCGACGACCACGACGCGGCGGTGGTCCGCTGCTCGGTGGAGCTCGCCCACTCGCTCGGCCTGACCGTGGTCGCCGAGGGCGTGGAGGACGACGAGACCTGGGAGCGCCTGCACGGCCTGGGCGTGGACGCGGTCCAGGGCTGGCTGGTCTCCGCCGCGCTGCCCGCCGACCAGGCCACCGCCTGGCTGCGGGTGCACCGCACCGGGCCGCCCTCCGCCGAGCGGCTGACCCCGCTGGAGCGCTGGACCGGGCACGCCGAACTGCCCTGCCCCGGCCTGCCCCGCCAGCCGCTCAGCCCGCCCACCGAGGCCCCCACGACCCCGCAGTAACACGGGGGGCGGGTCCGGCCCCCTAGGATGGGCGGTAAAGACAAGAGGACGGCTGATCAGCGCGCCCCGTGCCGCTGGTCCCGTCCGGGCTGGACACCGTGTGTCCGGCCTTACTCAGAACTCACCTTGAGGATCGCTGCATGCCTGGCATCACGCGCGAGGAGGTCGCCCACCTCGCCCGGCTGTCGCGTCTGGAGCTGCAGGCGGATGAGCTGGACCACTTCGCCGAGCAGCTGGACGTGATCATCGGCGCGGTCGCCCGCGTCTCCGAGGTCGCCGGGGCGGACGTCCCGCCCACCTCGCACCCGCTGCCGCTGACCAACGTCATGCGCGCGGACGAGGTCCGGCCCTCGCTCACGCCCGAGCAGGCGCTCTCCGGCGCCCCGGCCGCCGAGGAGCAGCGTTTCCGGGTTCCGCAGATCCTCGGGGAGGACTGACCAGCGATGACCGACCTGATCAAGCACACCGCCGCGCAGACGGCGGCCGCGATCGCCTCCGGCGCGGTCAGCGCCGTCGAGGTGGCGCAGGCCCACCTGGACCGGATCGACGCCGTCGACAAGAAGGTCAACGCCTTCCTGCACGTGGACACCGAGGGCGCGCTGGCCGCCGCCCGCGCGGTGGACGCCAAGCGCGCCAAGGGCGAGGAGCTCGGCCCGCTGGCCGGCGTGCCGCTCGCGCTGAAGGACGTCTTCACCACCAAGGGCGTCCCCACCACCTGCGGCTCCAAGATCCTCGAAGGCTGGGTCCCGCCCTACGACGCCACCCTGACGGCGCGTCTGAAGGACGCGGGCGTGGTCATCCTGGGCAAGACCAACATGGACGAGTTCGCGATGGGCTCCTCCACCGAGAACTCCGCCTACGGCACCACCGGCAACCCCTGGGACCTGTCCCGGATCCCCGGTGGCTCCGGCGGTGGCTCGGCCGCCGCGCTGGCCGCCTACGAGGCCCCGCTGGCGATCGGCACCGACACCGGCGGCTCGATCCGCCAGCCCGGCGCCGTGACCGGCACGGTCGGCGTCAAGCCGACCTACGGTTCGGTCTCCCGCTACGGCCTGATCGCCTTCTCCTCCTCGCTCGACCAGGGCGGCCCGTGCGCCCGCACCGTGCTGGACGCGGCGCTGCTGCACGAGGCGATCGCCGGCCACGACCCGCTGGACTCCACCTCGATCGACGCGCCGGTGCCGGCCGTGGTCGCCGCCGCCAAGCTGCGCGACGTGCGCGGCATGCGGATCGGCGTGGTCAAGGAGTTCGCCGGCGAGGGCTACCAGGCCGGCGTGATGCAGCGCTTCAACGAGAGCGTGGAGCTGCTGCGCGAGCTGGGCGCCGAGGTGGTCGAGGTCTCCTGCCCGTCCTTCACCCTGGCGCTGCCCGCCTACTACCTGATCGCGCCCAGTGAGGCCTCCTCCAACCTGGCCCGGTTCGACGCGATGCGCTACGGCCTGCGGGTCGGCGACGACGGCTCCGCCTCGGCCGAGCAGGTCACCGCGCTCACCCGGGAGGCCGGCTTCGGCCCCGAGGTCAAGCGCCGGATCATCCTGGGCACCTACGCCCTCTCCTCGGGCTACTACGACGCCTACTACGGCTCGGCCCAGAAGGTCCGCACCCTGATCTCGCGCGATTTCGACGCCGCCTTCGCCGGTGTCGACGTGCTGATCTCGCCGACCACCCCCACCACCGCCTTCCCGATCGGCGAGCGCGCCGACGACCCGATGGCGATGTACCTGGCCGACCTGTGCACCATCCCCTCGAACCTCGCGGGCAACGCGGCCATGTCGCTGCCCTGCGGCCTGGCGCCGGAGGACAATCTCCCGGTCGGCCTGCAGATCATCGCACCCGCGATGGCGGACGACCGCCTGTACCGCGTGGGCGGCGCCGTGGAGGCCGCACTCAACGACAAGTGGGGTCACCCCCTGCTGGAGGAGGCACCGGCACTGTGAGCAAGATCGAGAAGGCCAAAGGCTTCAAGCACACCAAGCCCGGCCTGTGGCTGTCCATCGGCACCAGCACCTTCGGTGCGCTGAGCATCGTCAAGGAATACAAGAAGGCCCGCAGCGAGAACGACACGCTGCTGCTGGCCAACGCCGTCGTCGGCGCCGCCGCGCTGCTCACCGGCACCCTGCTGCTGGTCCGCGAGCTGCGCCAGCTGGGCAGCGACGACGTCCTCGCGGGCTGACGCCCCGTCGGGTCCGGCCCCGTTCGCGGGGCCGGACCGGTACCTCCCAAGTCTTTTAGTGAAGGGGACGCTGTGAGCGTCATGAACCTGGTCTCCTACGACGACGCACTCGCCTCCTACGACCCCGTCATGGGCCTGGAGGTCCACGTCGAGCTGGGCACCAAGACGAAGATGTTCTGCGGCTGCTCGACCGAGCTGGGCGCCGAGCCCAACTCGCAGACCTGCCCGACCTGCCTGGGCCTGCCCGGCTCGCTGCCCGTGGTCAACGCGGTCGGCGTCGAGTCGGCCATCCGGATCGGCCTGGCGCTGAACTGCGAGATCGCCGAGTGGTGCCGGTTCGCGCGGAAGAACTACTTCTACCCGGACATGCCGAAGAACTTCCAGACCTCGCAGTACGACGAGCCGATCGCCTTCAACGGCTACCTGGACGTGCGGCTCGAGGACGGCGAGACCTTCCGGGTCGAGATCGAGCGCGCCCACATGGAGGAGGACACCGGCAAGTCCAGCCACGTCGGCGGCGCGACCGGCCGGATCCACGGCGCCACCCACTCGCTGCTGGACTACAACCGGGCCGGCATCCCGCTGATCGAGATCGTCACCAAGCCGATCGAGGGCGCCGGCGAGCGCGCGCCCGAGGTGGCCAAGGCGTACGTCGCCGAGCTGCGTGAGCTGATCAAGGCGCTGGGCGTCTCCGAGGCCCGGATGGACAAGGGTCAGATGCGCTGCGACGTCAACCTGTCGCTGCGCCCGAACGGCACCGAGACCTTCGGCACCCGCTCGGAGACCAAGAACGTCAACTCGCTGCGCAGTGTGGAGCGGGCCGCCCGGTTCGAGATCCAGCGGCACGCCACCGTGCTCACCGACGGCGGCACGATCGTGCAGGAGACCCGGCACTTCCACGAGGAGGACGGCAGCACCACCGCCGGCCGGATCAAGGACAACGCCGAGGACTACCGCTACTTCCCGGAGCCCGACCTGGTCCCGATCGCCCCGGCCCGCGAGTGGGTCGAGCAGCTGCGGGCCGAGCTGCCCGAGCTGCCCCGGGTGCGCCGGGCCCGGCTGCAGGCCGAGTGGGGCCTGTCCGACCTGGACATGCAGTCGGTGCTCAACGCCGGTGCGGTGGAGCTGATCGAGCAGACCATCGCGGCCGGTGCCCCGGCCGACCAGGCCCGCAAGTGGTGGCTGGGCGAGCTGGCCCGGCGGTCCAACGAGACCGGCATCGAGCTGGCCGAGCAGCCGATCACCCCGGCCCAGGTGGCCCGGGTGTGCGCGCTGGTGGCCGAGGGCAAGCTCAACGACAAGCTGGCCCGCCAGGTGATCGAGGGCGTGCTGGCCGGCGAGGGCGATCCCGACGCGGTGGTCGCCGCCCGCGGCCTGGCCGTGGTCTCGGACGACTCGGCGCTCGGCAGCGCCGTCGACCAGGTGATCGCCGACAACCCGGACGTCGCGGAGAAGATCCGCGGCGGCAAGGTGCAGGCGGTCGGCGCGCTGGTCGGCGCGGTGATGAAGGCCACCCGCGGCCAGGCGGACGCGGCGAAGGTCAAGGACCTGATCCTGGAGAAGCTCGGCGCCGCCTGAGGCTTCCGGGCAGCACTAAGGACCCGAGAGCGCCGGTGACCCCCCTCCTTAGGGGCGGTCACCGGCGCTCCCGGCATTCCCGGGGCCGGTCTAAGGAGGCGGTGCCCCGCAAGATCGGGCAAGCTGCCGATGCCCCGCACTCCCCTTGGAGAGGAATCTCTAGGTAGCGCGAACGACGCGCGAACCACGAGGGATGAGGGAAGAACGATGACCGAGCTCCAGTACCAGATCTACCAGCAGCGCGGCGCCGAGCTGCGGGAGCTGGCGGCCAACGAGCGGCTGGTGGCCGAGGCCCGCCGGGTCAACCGGGCCGCTCGGGCCGAGCGCCGTCCGACCACCTCCGCGCGCCGGCCGGGCCTGGGGCGCCGGGCGGGTCAGGGCCGCCTCGGCGAGTGCTGAGCGGGGTGCCCGGTTCCGGCGCCACGAGGGGAGCACCGGAGTCGCGGATCGCGCACGAGCGGGGGAGGGATGCCGACGGCACCCTCCCCCGCTTCACCTCCATCGCCGGGCCGACAGCTGACGGAATGTCAGTCGAGGGCGGTCCGGGCGCCCGGATATCCGTTCGGCCGGTGTCCCCGCTCTGTGGCATGCTCAGCGCCGTGGAGCAGATCTCGGTCAGTCCTGTGTTCGTCGGCCGCGGCAGTGAGATCGCCTCACTGACCGCGGCGCTGCGCCGTGCCGCCGCCGGGCAGCCGCAGGCGCTGCTGGTGGGCGGCGAGGCGGGGGTGGGCAAGACCCGGCTGCTGGAGGAGTTCCTCTGCCGGGCGGAGCGGGACGAGCGGTCGGCCGCCGTCACCATGCTCGGCAACTGCCTGGAGATCGGGGCCGAGGGCCTGCCGTACGCCCCGCTGGTCACCGCGCTGCGCCGGCTGCACCGGCGGCTGGGCCCGGAGCTGGAGCAGGCCGCGGAGGGCATGCAGGGTCAGCTCTCCCGGCTGCTGCCCGAGTTCGGCGAGGCCGACACCGAGCCCAACGACGAGTACGGCCGGGCCCGGCTGTTCGAGCACATCGGCCGGCTCTTCGAACGCCTCAGCGCCGAGCGCCCCCTGGTGCTGGCGATCGAGGACCTGCACTGGTCCGACCGCTCCACCCGGGAACTGCTCGGCTACCTGATCAGCACCCTGCACCGGTCCCGGGTGCTGATCCTGGCTACCTACCGCACCGACGACCTGCACCGCCGCCACCCGCTGCGCCCCTTCCTCGCCGAGCTGGAGCGCCAACGCACCGTGCACCGGCTGGAGCTGAACCGGTTCGGCCGCCAGGAGGTGGCCGCCCAGCTGGCCGGCATCCTGGGCATCGAGGTGCCGGACCGCCAGCTGGTGGCCCGGATCCACCGCCGCTCCGAGGGCAACCCGTTCTTCGTGGAGGAGCTGGCCTGCTCCCACCAGGAGGGCTGCTCGGTGGGGTTGAGCGACTCGCTGCGCGACATCCTGCTGGTGCGGGTCGAGGCGCTGCCCGAGGAGGCCCAACGGGTGGTGCGGATCGCCGCCGAGGGCGGCTCGCGGATCGAGCACCAACTGCTCGAAGCCGTGCTGGACGACCCCGAGGACGAACTGCTCGACGCGCTGCGCAGCGCGGTCGGCGCCAACATCCTGCAGCCCGACAAGGACGGCGAGGGCTACCGGTTCCGGCACGCGCTGGTCCGCGAGGCGGTTTCGGACGATCTGCTGCCGGGCGAGCGGACCCGGATCAACCGCCGCTTCGCCGAGGCCCTGGAGGCCGATCCGGCGCTGGTCGGCGGCGACCAGCGCCCGGCCCGGCTGGCCAACTACTGGTACCGCGCGCACGATCCGGCCCGCGCGCTGCCGTGCGCGCTGGACGCCGCCCGGGCCGCCCGGCGCCGCAACGCCTTCGCCGAGCAGCTCAGCCTGCTGGAGCGGGCCATCGAGCTGTGGGACGAGGTCACCGAGGAGACCCTGCGGGCCACCCTGCGCCCGCACGACTGGGCCGAGACCTACCCGCCGTGCGCCTGCGACCCCGAGGAGGGCGACCCCGGGTGCGAGCGGCTGCGGCTGGTGGACGTGCTGGCCGAGGCGGTGGTCGCGGCCCGCCAGGCCGGTGACCGGGAGCGCGGCCTGAGCCTGGCCAAGCGGGCGCTCAAGCTGGTGGACGAGAGCGAGAACCCGCTGCGCGCCGCCTGGTTCCGGATGAACCGGGCCCGGATGTTCGGCCACCTCAACCGGCCGGGCGGCGACCCGGAGTTGGCCCACGCGCTGCGCCTGGTGGAGGCGACCGGGCCGTCCGCGGTCAAGGCCGACGTGTACGCGCTGGTGGCCGGCCAGGCGCTGCTCCAGTACCCCACCGAGGCCGATCTGGTGGTCGCCGAGCAGGCGGTGGCGATCGCCCGCCAGGTCGGCTCGACCAGCGTCGAGCTGTTCGGCCGGATGACCGTGGGCTCGCTCTACGCCGAACTGGGCGACCCCGAGGGGGGTATCGCGATGCTGCGCGAGGCGATCGAGGGAGCCCGCCGGTTCGGGATCCCCGACCTGATCACCCGCGGCCTGAACAACCTCGCCAGCCTGCTCGCCCAGCTGGGCCGGGCCGAGGAGGCCCTGGCAGCGGCCCGCGAGGGCCTCGCGGTGGCCGGCGACCTCGGCCTGCTGCGCAACGCCGGGGCGATCCTGGCCGGCAACCTGGTCGAGTGCCTGCTGCTGGTCGGCCGCCCGGCCGAGGCGGCCCAGGTGCTGGCCGGCTGGGACGGCGACGGCCGCCCGGAGGTCTACGACCCGTTCCTGTACCGGCTGCGCGGCGAACTCGCGCTGCTGCGCGGCGATCTCGCGGCGGTCGAGGAGTGCCTGGCGCTGGCCAGGGTGGGGGACGGGCACCAGCCGCAGCACGCGCTGCCGGGAGCCCGGCTGGCGGTCGACCTGGCCGGCCGGACCGGGCACCCGCTGCGGGCCAGGGCCGTGCTGCTGGCTGCGCTGGACGGGCCGCGGCCGGGCCGGGCGTGCCTGCTGCTGCCGCTGCTGGCCCGGGCCGCCGCGGTGGAGGCCGACGCCCGCGGCCTGCCGGCCGCCGAAGCGGACCGGCCCGCGCTGCTGCGCCGGATCGCCGAGGAGCTGGCCGCGCTGCGCCCGCTGGCACCGCTGCACTGGGGCTGGCTGCGGCTGGCCGAGGCCGAGTTGGCCCGGGCCGCCGACTGCGACACCCCGGCGCACTGGGCCGCCGCCGTCGAACCGCTGCGGGCCACCGGGCTGCCCTACCCGCTGGTCCTGGCGCTGTTCGGCGCGGCCGGCGCGGCGGCGGCCGCGGGCGAGCGCGAGCAGGCCGGCGAACTGCTGCGCGAGGCGGCCGAGCTGGCCGAGCGGCGCGGCGACCGGGAGCTCGGTGCGCAGATCGCCAGGCTGGCCGAGCGGGCCGGGGTGGCCCGGCAGTTGCGGCCCACCGGGTCGGCGGCGCAGCCGCAGCTGCCGCCGCAGGGTCCGGCGGCCTTCCAGCTGACGCCCCGGGAGACCGATGTGCTGCGGCTGCTGGCCGAGGGGCGGACGAACCGGCAGATCGCCGAGGAGCTCTTCATCTCGCCGAAGACCGCCAGCGTGCACGTCTCCAACATCCTGGCCAAGTTGGAGGTCTCCGGGCGCGGCGAGGCGGCGGCCCTGGCCCACCGGCTGCGGCTCTTCCCGCAGGGCGGGCTGGTGCCGAGCGGAGGCGGCGCGTAGTCCGGCGCACGGACGCACGCGCCCCGGCGCGCGTGCCCCAGGGTGTGCGCTACGGCCAACCGGGCCGATCTGGTGGAAGCGGGTGCATATCCCTACTCTCGGACCATTACTCTAAGTTGAGTGCGTGTGTCATTGAGTGACCGAAGTGGTGCAGGGTACCCGCCGGGCTGCGTCGTCCGCGGTGTCCGTGGTGTCTGCGCAGGGGGAGGTGCCCGGTGAGCCGCACCGATGTCGTGCCGCAGAGCGAGGTCGTGCCCCCGAGCCCCGCGCCGCCGGCCCGTCCCCGCGAGGCGCCGGACACGCCGCCGCCGCGCCCGCTGCCACCGGCCGGGCGGCTGCCCGGGGCGCTGATCGCGCTGCTCTGCGCCGGATACGCGCTGGGCGCCGCCACCGGCTGGGGCGGCTCGGCCTCGCTCGCCCTCTTCATGGGCGACTTCGGGCTGGCCGGCGCGGCCCTGGCGGCGGCGCTCTCCTGCCTGGTGCACGGCTGCACGGTGCCGGGGTCGGCCCGCCCGGCCTGGCTGCTCTTCGGCCTCTCCTCGGTCTGCGTGGCGGTCGGCAACGGCACCTGGGGCTGGTACGAGGTGGTGCTGCGCACCGGCCTTCCCGCGGACTCGTTCGCCGACTACGCCTTCCTGCCGTTCGCCCCGCTGACCCTCACCGGCCTGCTGGTGCTGGCCCAGCGACCGCGCGGCGCGGCCGGCTGGCTCTGCCTGCTGCTGGACAGCTGGATGGTGGCCGGCTCGCTCTTCACGCTCAGTTGGAGCCTGGCGCTGGGCCGCGCGGCCGAGGGCGAGGTCGGCGACCCGTTGCGGGTGATCCACGAACTGGCCTACCCGGTACTGGACATCCTGATGGTCTCGCTGGTGGTGGGGCTGCGGTTCCGCGGTCGGGACAGCAACCGGGCCGCCGTGCACACCGCGATGCTGGGCCTGGCCGTCACGGTGGTCTGCGACGGCCTGTTCACCTCGCCCTCGGTGCAGGCCGGCTACCACTCGGGCTCGCTGCTGGACGCGGGCTGGTTCGCCGGCAGCCTGCTGCTCGCCTCGGCCCCGTGGTCGAGCCGCTGGCGGCGCGGCCGGCCCAGTCGCGAGCATCCCTCGGCCGGTGGCACGCCCCGGCGCCGGGTGGCCTCCACCTTCAGCGCCCTGACCCCGTACGCCGCCGCCGCGGTCTGCACCGCCGGCATTCTCTACAACGCTCTCGGGGGACATCCGATGGACCGGGTGGTGATCGTGGTCGCCTGCACGGTGGGCCTGGCGCTGATCGTCCGTCAGGGCATCATGCTGCTGGACAACCTCTCGCTGGCCCAGGAACTGGCCCAGAAGGAGGCGCACTTCCGCTCGCTGGTGCAGGGGTCGAGCGACGTCATCATGATCACCGGCGCCAACGGCGTGCTCTCCTACGTCTCGCCGGCCGCGCTCGGCGTCTACAGCCGCGACCCCGAGGAGCTGGTCGGTGGCCGGCTGCTGGACCTGGTGCACCCCGAGGACACCGACCGGGTGATCGGCGAGGTCCGCCGCTTCCTGGCCCGCAGCCAGCGCTTCGCCCGGCAGCTCACCCACACCGCACCGGCCCGCAGCACCGAGCCGAGCGCCCGGGTGGAGTGCCGGATCAAGGCCGGCGGCGGCGAGTGGCTGCATGTGGAGTCCACCGTCAACCGCTACCGCGACGGGCTGATCCTGAACAGCCGAGACGTCACCGAACGGGTCAGACTGCAGGCCCAGTTGCAGCACAACGCCTTCCACGACCCGCTCACCGACCTGCCCAACCGGGCGCTGTTCGCCGAGCGGCTGCGGGCCGCGCTGGGCGGGCGGGGCCCCCAGCCGCTCGGCGCGGAGTCCCCGCGCGAACACCCCTACCAGGAACCGGGCACCCGGGAGCCGGGCACGGTGGCCGTGCTCTTCCTCGACCTGGACGGCTTCAAGGCGGTCAACGACACCGTCGGGCACCAGGTCGGCGACCAGCTGCTGGTGCAGGCGGCCCGCCGGCTGCAGTCCACCGTGCGCTCCGGCGACACCGTGGCGCGGTTCGGCGGCGACGAGTTCGCGGTGCTGGTCTGCGGGCCGCTGGGCCGGCTGCGGGTCCAGGAGCTGGCCGAGCGGCTGCGCCTGGCGCTCTCCGAGCCGTACTGGATCGGCGGCACCGAACTGGCGGTGGCGGCCAGCATCGGGATCGCCTTCGGCCCGCGCGACCTCGACCCGTACGGGCCGCCGGTGGCGGAGGTGGCCACGCTGGCCGACGAACTGATGCGCGACGCGGACCTCGCGATGTACCGGGCCAAGTCGGAGGGCAAGGGCCGGGTGGTGCTCTACAGCCCCGCGATGCGCGCCGAGGTGGAGCACCGCCGGGAGCTGGACGACCGGCTGCGGCTGGCGGTGCGCGAGGGCAGCTTCGCGCTGCTCCACCAGCCCGTGGTCGACCTGCGCACCGGCGCGGTGTCGGGGGTGGAGGCGATCGCCCGCTGGCGCTCGGCCCAGGGCCTGCTGCTCACCCCGGCCGAGTTCCTGCGCGGCGCCGAGGCCGGCGACGCGGCGGGCCGGTTCACCCGCTGGCTGCTGCAGCAGGCGATCACCGAGGCGGCGCTGCGCGGGGCGGCGCTCGGCAGCACCGGGCACGGCTCGGCGGGCGGGCTGCCGGTCACCGTGCGGCTGACCGCGGAGCGGCTCTGCGCGCCCGGCGTGCACGAGGTCATCGCCGGCGCGCTGCGCGACTGCGGGCTACCGCCCGAGCGGCTGGTGATCGAGCTGGCCAGGACCGGCTCGGATGCCGCCGTCGACGAGCTGGGTCGCAAGCTGGCCGCGCTGCGCCGGCTCGGGGTCGGCACGGCGCTGGCCGGGTTCGGGGCCGGCGGCGGCTCGCTGGGCGCGCTGGTGCGGCTGCCGTTCGACGCGCTCAAGCTGGACCGCGCCCTGGTGCAGGAGCTGGTCGAGAACCCGCGCAGCCGCGCGCTGGCCGGCCACGCGCTGCGGCTGGGCCGGGAGCTGGGGCTGGCCACCGCCGCCGAGGGGGTGGACCAGGAGCGCCAGGTGTCGGTGCTCCAGGAGCTGGGCTGCCGGCACGGGCAGGGCCTGGCCTTCGCCCAGCCGCTGGACGAGTTCCGGCTGCGCCGGGCGCTGATCCGCCGGCTCTATCCGCTGCCGCGCCCGCTCGGTGCCATCTCGGCCCGGCGGGCCTACCTGTCCGCCCCCGACCCCCGAGCGGGTGGCTGCGGTGACGCGGCGCCGTCCCGGGCCGCCCACCACCACGGCGCCCAGGAGCCGCCGGAGCACCGGGCGCTGAACGGCTCTGGGCTGAACGGCCCCGGGCTGAATGCTCCCGGGCTGAATGCTCCCGGGTTGAACACTCCTGGGCTGAACAGTCCTGGTCAGGAGTCCATCGTGGGTCCGCATGGCGAGACGGCGATCCCACCTGCTTGACACCGGCCCGCGCCGAGGAGGAAGGTCGGTGCCATGCGCACCCGAATTCTCGTACTTGGCGGGCGCGTCGGCTGAGCCAGGGCTGCTGTGCCCGCTCAAGACTGGCCGACGCGCCACCCCTCGCATGCCCTGGGCACGAGGGGTTTTTTGTTGCACTCGCACGATCTGAACATCCCCCGAACACCGTTGTCACGCCAGTTCGTTTCGCCAGAAAATGGAACGAAGCGGACAGCCTCCGGCGAAAGAAGACAGGCAGATGACTGAGCACACGGCATCCCCCCGTCGTGGGGACCACCCGGCCGCCCCGTCCCCGGACGCTTCCGTGGCCGCCGAGACGATGACCGGCGCGCAGTCGCTCGTCCGCTCGCTCGAAGCCGTGGGCGCGGACACCATCTTCGGTATCCCGGGCGGCGCGATCCTGCCGGCGTACGACCCGCTGATGGACTCGGTCAAGGTCCGGCACATCCTGGTCCGCCACGAGCAGGGCGCGGGCCACGCGGCCACCGGCTACGCGCAGGCGACCGGCAAGGTGGGCGTCTGCATGGCCACTTCGGGTCCGGGCGCGACCAACCTGGTCACCCCGATCGCCGACGCCTACATGGACTCGGTGCCGATCGTCGCGATCACCGGTCAGGTCTCCTCGAAGGCGATCGGGACGGACGCCTTCCAGGAGGCGGACATCTGCGGCATCACGATGCCGATCACCAAGCACAACTTCCTGGTGACCGACCCGGCCGAGATCCCGCAGGTGATCGCCGAGGCCTTCCACATCGCCTCCACCGGACGTCCGGGCCCGGTGCTGGTCGACATCGCCAAGGACGCGCTGCAGTCCACCACCACCTTCCGCTGGCCGGTGGAGACCTCGCTGCCGGGCTACCGCCCGGTCACCAAGCCGCACGCCAAGCAGATCCGCGAGGCCGCCCGGCTGCTGGTCAACGCCCGCAAGCCGGTCCTCTACGTGGGCGGCGGGGTGCTCAAGGCGAACGCCACCGCCGAGTTGCGGATCCTGGCCGAGCTGACCGGCGCGCCGGTGGTCACCACCCTGATGGCGCTGGGCGCCTTCCCCGACAGCCACCCGCAGCACCTGGGCATGCCCGGCATGCACGGCAGCGTCCCGGCGGTCACCGCGCTGCAGAAGTCGGACCTGCTCTTCACCCTCGGCGCCCGCTTCGACGACCGGGTGACCGGCCGGCTGGACAGCTTCGCGCCGTTCGCCAAGGTCGTGCACGCCGACATCGACCCGGCCGAGATCGGCAAGAACCGCCCGGCCGACGTGCCGATCGTGGGCGACGCCCGCGAGGTGCTGGCCGATCTGATCGTCGCGGTGCAGGCCGAGCACGAGGCGGGCCGCAAGGGCGACTACGCCGACTGGTGGGTCAAGCTCAACGAGTGGAAGAAGACCTACCCGCTGGGCTACGAGCCGGCCCCGGCCGGGGAGTTGTCGCCGCAGCAGGTGATCGAGCGGATCGGTCAGCTGGTCGGTCCGGACGCCGTCTACGCGGCCGGCGTGGGCCAGCACCAGATGTGGGCCTCGCAGTTCATCAACTACGAGAAGCCGGCCAGCTGGCTCAACTCCGGTGGCGCGGGCACCATGGGCTACGCCGTCCCGGCCGCGATGGGCGCCAAGGCGGGCCGGCCGGAGTCGGTGGTCTGGGCGATCGACGGCGACGGCTGCTTCCAGATGACCAACCAGGAGCTGGTCACCTGCGCGCTGAACAACATCCCGATCAAGGTCGCGGTGATCAACAACGGTTCGCTGGGCATGGTCCGCCAGTGGCAGACGCTCTTCTACAACCAGCGCTACTCCAACACCGTGCTGCACGCCGGCCCCGACCATGACGGCAAGGAGCCGCCCGCCCAGGGCACCCGGATCCCGGACTTCGTGCTGCTCTCCGAGGCGATGGGCTGCGTGGGCCTGCGCTGCGAGCGCCCCGAGGACCTGGACGCGGTGATCAAGCAGGCGATGGAGATCAACGACCGCCCGGTGGTGATCGACTTCATCGTCCACCAGGACGCCATGGTCTGGCCGATGGTCGCGGCCGGCACCAGCAACGACGAGATCCTCTTCGCCCGGGGCGTGCGCCCCGACTTCGGCGACGACCTCGACTGACCGCCCCTTCGACCTTCGACCACGGAATGAGCACCATGTCCAAGCACACCCTCTCCGTCCTGGTCGAGAACAAGCCCGGCGTGCTCGCCCGCATCGCCGCGCTGTTCTCCCGTCGGGGCTTCAACATCGACTCCCTCGCCGTCGGCCCGACCGAGCACCCGGACATCTCCCGGATGACCATCGTGGTCAACGTCGAGGACCTGCCGCTGGAGCAGGTCACCAAGCAGCTCAACAAGCTGATCAACGTGATAAAGATCGTCGAACTCGACCAGTCCGCTGCGATCCAGCGGGAACTGGTCCTGGTCAAGGTCCGGGCCGACAACGAGACCCGGTCCCAGGTCGTCGAGATCGTGCAGCTCTTCCGCGCCAAGACCGTGGACGTCTCGCCGGAGGCGGTGACCATCGAGGCCACCGGCAGCTCGGACAAGCTGGAGGCGATGCTGAAGATGCTGGAACCGTACGGCATCAAGGAGCTCGTCCAGTCGGGCCTGGTGGCCATCGGGCGCGGTGCCCGGTCGATCACCGACCGCTCGCTGCGCGCCCTGGACCGCAGCGCCTGATCGGCCGCTGCCCGTCTCACCTTCTGAGCGGCACCCCCTGAACCCCCATCACCTGCGCGTACGGTAGCTGGAGCACCGACGCGATCAACGCAAGGAGAAGTTCCACCGTGGCCGAGCTGTTCTACGAAGACGACGCCGACCTGTCCATCATCCAGGGCCGCAAGGTCGCGGTCATCGGCTACGGCAGCCAGGGCCACGCCCACGCGCTGTCGCTGCGCGACTCCGGGGTGGACGTCCGGGTCGGTCTGCTGGAGGGCTCCAAGTCCCGGGCCGCCGCCGAGGAGGAGGGCCTGCGCGTGGTCACGCCCGCCGAGGCCGCCGCCGAGGCCGACGTCATCATGATCCTGGTGCCGGACCCGATCCAGGCCGACGTCTACCAGGAGGCCATCGAGCCGAACCTGAAGGCGGGCGACGCGCTCTTCTTCGGTCACGGCCTGAACATCCGGTTCGGCTTCATCAAGCCCCCGGCCGACGTGGACGTCTGCATGGTCGCCCCGAAGGGCCCGGGTCACCTGGTGCGCCGTCAGTACGTCGAGGGTCGCGGCGTGCCGTGCATCGTGGCCGTCGAGCAGGACGCCACCGGCAACGGCTTCGCGCTGGCGCTGTCCTACGCCAAGGGCATCGGCGGCACCAAGGCCGGCGTCATCAAGACCACCTTCACCGAGGAGACCGAGACCGACCTGTTCGGTGAGCAGGCGGTGCTCTGCGGTGGTACCGCGGCGCTGGTCAAGGCCGGTTTCGAGACCCTGGTCGAGGCCGGCTACCAGCCGGAGATCGCCTACTTCGAGTGCCTGCACGAGCTGAAGCTGATCGTCGACCTGATGTACGAGGGCGGCCTGGAGAAGATGCGCTGGTCGGTCTCCGAGACCGCCGAGTGGGGCGACTACGTCACCGGCCCGCGGATCATCACCGACGCCACCAAGGCCGAGATGAAGAAGGTCCTGGCCGAGATCCAGGACGGCACCTTCGCCAACACCTGGATCGCCGAGTACAAGGCCGGTCTGCCCAAGTACAACGCGTACAAGACCGCCGACTCCGAGCACCTGCTGGAGACCACCGGCAAGGAGCTGCGCAAGCTGATGAGCTGGGTCAAGGACGCCTGAGCGGTCAACCCGGTGTTGCCACGGGGGGCGGGCCCGACTTGGGCCCGCCCCCCGCTGTACAAGCCGTCTGGTCCCGTGCGGGTGATTTCGCCGCGCGGGCACAGGTAACTCCCCTGTACGTCGATACACTTCGAGTGCGCGTCAGGCCCACAGCGTCGTGCGTCTATCTACGCGGCATGCCACCATCCCCCCACGCCCCGCCGGCATTTCTCGACCGGCCACGCCACCCACGTGTTCGTGGAGCGGGGGAGTACCGGACAGTAAGGACCAAACTGTCGTGAGCACTGTGACATCCAAGACCGCCGTGGTACTGATCGCCGAAGAGCTGTCGCCCGCGACCGTCGACGCCCTGGGCCCGGACTTCGAGATCCGCCACTGCGACGGTGCCGACCGCACCGCACTGCTGACCGCGATCGCGGATGTGGACGCCATCCTGATCCGCTCGGCCACCCGGATCGACGCCGAGGCGCTGGCCGTGGCCAAGAAGCTCAAGGTGGTCGCGCGCGCCGGCGTGGGCCTGGACAACGTGGACGTCGCCGCCGCCACCAAGGCCGGCGTGATGGTGGTGAACGCCCCGACCTCCAACATCGTCACCGCCGCCGAACTCGCCTGCGGCCTGCTGATCTCGGTGGCCCGCAACATCGCGCCCGCCAACTCGGCCCTGAAGCAGGGCGAGTGGAAGCGCAACAAGTACACCGGCGTCGAACTCTCCGAGAAGACGCTGGGCGTGGTGGGACTGGGCCGGATCGGCGTGCTGGTCGCCCAGCGGATGTCCGCCTTCGGCATGAAGATCGTCGCCTACGACCCCTACATCCAGGCGGCCCGCGCGGCCCAGATGGGCGTCAAGCTGCTCTCCCTGGACGAGCTGCTGGAGGTCTCCGACTTCATCACCGTGCACCTGCCGAAGACCCCCGAGACGCTCGGCCTGATCGGTGACGACGCGCTGCACAAGGTCAAGCCGACCGTGCGGATCGTCAACGCCGCCCGCGGCGGCATCGTGGACGAGGCCGCGCTCGCCAGCGCCCTCAAGGAGGGCCGGGTGGCCGGTGCCGGCCTGGACGTCTACGCCAAGGAGCCGTGCACCGACTCCCCGCTCTTCACCTTCGACAACGTGGTGGCCACCCCGCACCTGGGCGCCTCCACCGACGAGGCGCAGGAGAAGGCCGGTATCGCGGTGGCCAGGTCGGTGCGCCTGGCGCTGGCCGGCGAGCTGGTCCCGGACGCGGTCAACGTGCAGGGCGGCGTGATCGCCGAGGACGTCCGTCCCGGCCTGCCGCTGGCCGAGAAGCTCGGCCGGATCTTCACCGCGCTGGCCGGCGAGGTCGCGGTGCGGCTCGATGTCGAGGTGCGCGGCGAGATCACCCAGCACGACGTCAAGGTGCTCGAACTCTCGGCGCTCAAGGGCGTGTTCGAGGACGTGGTGGCCGAGACCGTGTCCTACGTCAACGCCCCGCTGTTCGCCCAGGAACGCGGTGTCGAGGTGCGGCTGACCACCAGCAGCGAGAGCCCCGAGCACCGCAACGTGATCACCGTGCGCGGCACCCTGGCCGACGGCAGCGACATCGCCATCTCCGGCACGCTGTCCGGCCCGAAGCAGCAGCAGAAGATCGTCGGCGTGGACGGCTTCGACGTGGACGTCGCGCTCACCGACCACATGGCCTTCTTCAAGTACCAGGACCGCCCCGGGGTGGTCGGCACGCTGGGCCGGATCCTGGGCGACGCCGACATCAACATCGCCGGCATGCAGGTGGCCCGGGACCGCGAGACCCAGGACGCGCTGGCCTCGATCACGGTCGACTCCGAGATCCCGCAGGAGGTGCTGGCCGAGATCGCCACCGAGATCGGCGCCAAGTTCGCCCGCTCGGTCGACCTCGGCTGACGCCCCGCTCAACCACCGCTGCCCGGACCGTTCTTCGGTCCGGGCAGCGGCGTATCCGGCCGGCTCACCGGGCGGTTCCAGGGAGCCCCGTCTCAGATACTAGGAAATCCAACTAAATATAGAGACAGTGGCCGGACCTGGGCGTACCTTGAAATGGCCGCACCAACACCGTCGCCACCGGGCCCCACCATCCGGCCCCGGGCGCCCGGCCCGTGCGTGCCGTACGCAGCGTGGCGGGCGATCCCCGCCAGGCGTACCCCCCTCCTCCCTCGCCTGACGCCCTTCGGCGTCCTCTGGACCAAGGAGCCCGGTATGCCCCCCGTCGCAGACCTGCTCAGCCGTGACCACACCTCGTCCGCCGCTGCCGCCCCCGCGCGCCGCCGCCGGCGCCGCAGCGAGCCGCACGCCTCCACCGACGCCGCCGCCGCGCTGCAGCGCGCACTCGACCGGCGTGACAACGGCGGAGCCACCGGTCACTGAACCGGCTGACATTGCCCGTCGCGGTTGGGCCGATAGCCTGACGCAACGTCAGAATCCCGGCCGGTGGCGCCCGGCAGGCGCGATCATGAGGTAGTGCGTACCCGATCGCCCCGCCGTCCGTTCCTCCGCGTCCTGCTCACCCTCGGCCTGCTGGTCGGCCCCACCGTGCTCGCCACGCCGCCGGCCGGCGGCCTGCCGGTAGTGCCCGCGGCCGACCCGGTCGCGGCCGCCACCGAGCGGCAGTCGGTGCTGCTCGAACTGGACACCGAGTCCGCCGCTCCCGCCTGGCGGCGGGCCGCCGAGGTCGCTGCCCGGGATCGGAGCACCCCGGAGCAGGCCCGCCGGGCAGCCGCCGCGGCGGGTCGGGCGGCCCGGCAGCGGGCCGACGCGGCGCTGGCGCGGCTGGCCCACCTGGTCGGTCCGGACGTGCTGGTGCTCTACCGCACCCGCACCCTGCTCACCGGCCTGGCGGTGAACGCGCCCACCGCCCGGCTCGCCGCGCTGCGCCGGCTGCCCGGGGTGCGCGCGGCCCACCCGATCACCCTCAAGCAGCGCACCAACGCGCACTCCGTCCCGCTCACCGGCGCCCCCGCGGTCTGGGCCGGCCTGCCCGGCAGCACCGGTGCGGGGGTGCGGGTCGGCATCATCGACACCGGCATCGACTACACCCACGCCGACTTCGGCGGCCCCGGCACCGAGGCCGCCTACCGCTCGGTGGACCCGGCCAAGCCCGCACCCGCCGGGCTCTTCCCGAACGCCAAGGTGACGGGCGGCACGGACCTGGTCGGCGACGACTACGACCCCGACCCGGCCGCCCCCGACCGCCAGCCCGTCCCGCACCCCGACCCCAACCCGCTGGACTGCGCCCGCAACGGCCACGGCACCCACGTGGCCGGCACCGTGGCCGGCTACGGCGTCGACGCCCAGGGGCACACCTACCACGGCCCCTACCGCCCGGGGCTGGACCCGGCGGGCTTCCGGGTCGGCCCCGGCGCCGCGCCCGGCGCCACCCTCTACGCGATCAAGATCTTCGGCTGCCAGGGCTCCACCGACCAGCTCGCGCACGCCCTCGACCTGGCCGCCGACCCGAACCAGGACGGCGATGTCGCCGACCACCTGGACGTGGTCAACCTCTCGCTAGGCAGCGGCTTCGGCGACCCCGAGGACGCGGACGCGCTGCTGGCCGACAAGCTCGCCGAAGCCGGCACCGTGGTGGTCGCCTCGGCCGGCAACGACGGCGACGTCTACGGGGTCGGCGGCAGCCCCGGCGTGGCCGCCCGCGCGATCGCGGTGGCCGCCTCGGTCGGCGGCCACGGCGACGCGGACGGCCTGCGGGTGCTCGCCCCGCCCGCGCTGGCCGGCCTGCTGCCCAGCCACTGGAGCGCCCGCTACCAGGGCTGGAGCAGCACCGAGGTGCGCGGGGCGCTGGCCCGTCCGGCCGCCGACCTGGACGGCTGCGCCCCCTTCGACCCCGCCGACGCGGCCCGGCTGCGCGGCAAGGTGGCGCTGCTCGACTGGACGGTCGCCGACGCCGACCGGGCCTGCGGCTCCACCCCGCGCGCCGACCACGCGGCCGAGGCGGGTGCGGTCGGCGTGCTGCTCGCCGCCGACGGCGACCACCTGGGCGAGATCGGCGGCGACGAGCGGATCCCCGAGGCGATCCTGGCCCGGGCCGACGGCGACCGGCTGCGCCAGGCCCAGGCAGCCGGTTCGGCTGTCGGTTCAGCAGCCGGGTCAGCAGCCGGGTCAGCAACCGGTTCGGCCGTCGGGGAGGTCACCGTCGAGCTGGCCGCCCCCGGCAACGCGCTGCACGGCACGGTCTCCCAGGACCAGCCCGAGCGGATCGACACCCTGGCCCGGTTCAGCTCGCGCGGCCTCGGCCAGGCCGGGGTGGTCAAGCCCGATCTGGCCGCGCCCGGCGAGACCATCTGGTCGGCCAAGGCCGGCAGCGGCAGCGAGGGCACCCGGGACGACGGCACCTCGATGGCCGCCCCGCACGTGGCCGGCATCGCCGCGCTGGTCCGCGCCGTGCATCCGGACTGGAGCGTGACGGAGGTCAAGGCCGCGCTGATGAACACCGCCACCGACGTCCGCTCCGCCCCGGGCCCCGCCGGGGTCGTGCTGGGTCCCGAGCGGGCCGGCGCCGGGCGGGTGCGGGCCGACCTCGCGGTCCGCACGCCCGCCGTGGCCTACGCCGCCGAGGACGCCGGGCAGGTCGGGCTCTCGTTCGGCCCCGTCCCGGTCACCGGCCCGCTGGCGCTGACCAAGGAGGTGACGGTGCACAACCTGTCGGCCGCGCCGCTCTCCTACCGGACCGGGTACCAGGCGGCCACCGAACTATCAGGCGCGCGGTTCGAGTTGACTCCCGATC
This sequence comes from Kitasatospora sp. NBC_01266, assembly GCF_036242395.1. Lineage (NCBI taxonomy): Bacteria > Bacillati > Actinomycetota > Actinomycetes > Kitasatosporales > Streptomycetaceae > Kitasatospora > Kitasatospora sp. NBC_01266. The sequence goes on from NZ_CP108458.1 coordinate 5,579,175, forward strand.
AGCTGACGGTGGCGCCGGGGGAGAGCGCCCGGGTCCAGGTCACCCTGCGGGTGGCCGACCCGCTGGACCGGGCCCCCGATCCGAGCCTCGCGCTGACCCAGGCCGGCCGGGCTCGCAGCTTCCGGGGCGAACTCTCGGGGCAGTTGCTGCTCACCCCCGACTCCGGAGAGCGTCCGGTGGCCCTGCGGGTGCCGCTCTTCGCCGCACCCCGCCCGGCCTCGGAGCTGACCGCGACGGCGATCGGCGCACCGGGCGCACCGCTGACCAGGCTCGCCGTCACCGGCGTCCCGGCCCGCACCAGCGCCGGGACGGCCTCCCTGATCAGTGCCTTCGAGCTCGGCGGCGAGGGGGAGCGGTGGCCCGACTGCCCGCCTGACCAGGACGGCCACGGCGCCGACGCCCAGCACACCGACACCCAGCATGCCGGTGCCCCCTGCGCCGCCCGGCCGCCGGACCGCGCCGGCGACCTGCGCGCGGTCGGCGCGGCCAGTGACGCGCCGACCACCGGTGCCGCCGACGCCACCCTCTACCTCGCCGCCACCAGCTGGGCCCCGCAGGCCAGCCCGGCGGGCGCCGCCGCCGTGCGGGCCGTGCTCGACACCGACGGGGACGGCGTGCCGGACGCGCTGGTGCTGGCCGACCGGCTGCCCGGCAGCGACGTCCTGGTGGCCCGGCTGCTGGACGCCCGCACCGGACGCCAACTGGACGTCCAGCCGCTGAACGCCCGTTTCGGCGAGACCGACACGGATCTGCTGGACAGTGACACCGTCGTGCTGCCGATCCGGCTTTCCGCGCTGCCCGGGTTCCCGGCCGCCGGCGGCCGGATCCGCTACGCCATCTGGACCGGCCAGGCCGGCGCAGCGCCCGACCCGGCGCACGCCCTCTCCTCGATCGGCCTGGCCGCCGGCCGCCCCACCCTGGAGACCGATCCGCTGCACCCCGCGCTGGACATCCGGATCGGCCCCGTCGGCCCGAGCGCGATCGTCCAACCGGAGTCCCCGGGCACCCTGCTCGACGTGCACCGCGCCGCCCCGGGCCCGGCCCGCCTGCTGCTGGTCCACCACCTCAACCCGGACGGGCAGCGGGCCCAGTTGCTCACCCTCCCGGCGGGCTGACCGCCCGGTGACTCGTTCGCGTGATTCGGGCTCAGTACCCGCCGGGTAGCCTGAAGTGGACCGCCAGAATCCCTCGCATGGGAGTAATCATGAGCGTCGCACCCTTCCCGGACTGGCTGCGGCCGCCCGTTGGCGGTTGGACGGCCGATGACCTGGACCGGCTCCCGGACCTGCCTCCGCACACGGAGCTGATCGACGGGAACCTGGTTTTCGTGAGCCCTCAGACTGCCTTTCACATGCGGACGCTTCGGTTGCTGGAGCGGGCATTGGAGAGCGCCGCGCCTCCGGGGTGGGAAGTCTGGCGCGAGATGACGGTGAGGCTGGACAAGCGGAACCGGCCCGAGCCCGATCTTGCCGTGCTCGCCGAGAGTGCCTACACCGGCCCCAAGCAGACGTTCTTCCTGCCGGAGGACGCCCTGCTGGCTGTCGAGGTGGTGTCCGAGGAGTCCGAGGAGCGCGACCGTCGGGCGAAGCCCGCCAAGTACGCCGCCGCCGGGATCCGCTACTTCTGGCGCGTCGAGAGCAACGAGGGCACCCCGGTCGTCTACACCTACGAACGCGACCCGGCCACCAACAGCTATGTCCCGACCGGGATTTTCCACGACCGCCTGACGATCGATCACCCGTTCCCGATGGACGTCAAGCTCTCCTAGCCGTCCGCATTCTGGACGTCAGATGTCACCCCCCGAGACCGGGAGTACCGTTCCCCTCATGTCTCGAAGCCTTCGTCTCGCAGTGATCCCCGGTGACGGTATCGGCCAGGAAGTGGTGGCCGAGGGCCTCAAGGTGCTCAGCGCCGCCCTCCCCGCCGAGGTCAAGCTCGAGACCACCGAGTACGACCTCGGCGCCCGCCGCTACCACGCGACCGGGGAGACCCTGCCCGACACCGTGCTGGACGAGCTGAAGTCGCACGACGCGATCCTGCTCGGCGCCATCGGGGACCCGTCGGTCCCGTCCGGCGTGCTGGAGCGCGGGCTGCTGCTGAAGCTGCGGTTCGCCTTCGACCACCACATCAACCTGCGCCCGGGCAAGCTCTTCCCGAACGTGAAGTCCCCGCTGGCCGGCGACCCCGCCATCGACTTCATCGTGGTCCGCGAGGGCACCGAGGGCCCGTACACCGGCAACGGCGGTTCGCTGCGCACCGGGACGCCGCAGGAGGTGGCCACCGAGGTCAGCCTCAACACCGCCTTCGGCATCGAGCGCGTGGTCCGCGACGCCTACCGGCGGGCCGCCGCCCGCCCGCGCAAGAAGCTCACGCTGGTCCACAAGAACAACGTGCTGGTGCACGCCGGCCACCTGTGGACCCGGATCTTCCAGCAGGTCGGCCAGGAGTTCCCCGAGGTCAGCACCGACTACCTGCACGTGGACGCGGCGACCATCTTCTTCGTCACCCAGCCCGAGCGGTTCGACGTGATCGTCACCGACAACCTGTTCGGCGACATCCTGACGGACCTGGCCGCCGCCGTCACCGGGGGCATCGGCCTGGCCGCGAGCGGCAACATCAACCCGTCCGGCGAGTTCCCCTCGATGTTCGAGCCGGTGCACGGCTCGGCTCCGGACATCGCGGGCCAGGCCAAGGCCGACCCGACCGCCACCGTGCTGTCGGTCGCGCTGCTGCTGGACCACCTCGGCTTCACCGCCGAGGCCGCCAAGGTCGAGGCGGCGGTCACCGCCGACCTGGCCGAGCGCACCGGCACCCGGACCACCGGTGAGATCGGCGACGCCCTCGTCGCCCGAGTATCCGGCTGACGGGCCGGGCTGAGAGGCGGAGCGAGGCGCCTATCAGGGTGTGAAACCCCCACAGCTGTTCGGCACGGCCCCTTAGATGCGAGTATCAACAGTGGGCCGTGCCTTCGGCGTACCCGGGGGTCCCCCGACCCGCCGCCGGATGGCGGTCAACGGCCCTGACCAACCCCACGGTGAAGGACAGAAGCCATGACCACGCCCACCCAGGCGCCCATCACGTTCGAGCTCAAGCCCTCCGCGCATCCGCTGTCCGCGACGGAGCGCCAGGCCCGGCTGGCGAACCCCGGCTTCGGCCGGATCTTCACCGACCACATGGTCACCATCCGCTGGACCGAGGGCCGCGGCTGGCACGACGCCCAGCTCACCCCGTACGCGCCGCTGGAGATGGACCCGGCGAACATGACCCTGCACTACGGGCAGGCGATCTTCGAGGGTCTCAAGGCCTACCGCCAGCCCGACGGCTCGATCGCCACCTTCCGGCCCGAGGCCAACGCCGCCCGCTTCCAGGCCTCGGCCCGCCGGCTGGCGATGCCGGAGCTGCCCGCCGAGGCCTTCGTCAAGGCCGTCGAGCTGCTGGTCCAGCAGGACCGCGACTGGGTCCCCACCGAGCCCGAGCAGAGCCTGTACCTGCGGCCCTTCATGTTCGCCACCGAGGTCGGGCTGGGCGTGCGGCCGGCCAACGAGTACCTCTTCATCGTGATCGCCTCCCCGGCCGGCGCCTACTTCCCCGGTGGCGTCAAGCCGGTCTCGGTCTGGCTCTCCGAGGAGTACGTGCGCGCGGCTCCCGGCGGCACCGGCGCGGCCAAGTGCGCGGGCAACTACGCCGCCTCGCTGGTCGCCCAGGCCGAGGCCGCCGCCCAGGGCTGCGACCAGGTGGTCTGGCTGGACGCCGCCGAGCACAAGTGGATCGAGGAGATGGGGGGCATGAACCTGTACTTCGTCTTCGGCGAGGGCGAGAACGCCCGGATCGTCACCCCGGCCCTGTCCGGCGCGCTGCTCCCCGGCATCACCCGCGACTCGCTGCTCAGCATGGCCGCCGACCTCGGCTACGCCACCGAGGAGCGCAAGATCTCCACCGACGAGTGGAAGCAGGCCAACGCCGACGGCACCCTCACCGAGGTCTTCGCCTGCGGCACCGCCGCCGTGATCACCCCGGTCGGCTCGGTCAAGTCCGCCCGCGCCGACTGGACGGTGGGCAAGGGCGAGCCCGGCCCGGTCACCATGCGGCTGCGCCAGACCCTGCTCGGCATCCAGGGCGGCACCGTGGCGGACACCCACGGCTGGCTGCACCCGATCGCCTGAGCCGCTTCACCCGGGTGTGCCACGGCGGTGGGGCACCCGGGTGGGTAACCTCGAAGTGTTCCGCTCGTTGAGCCGTGTGGACCGGAAGGAGGGGCTGTGTCAGCGCTGACGCATGACTACGCCGAGGTCGGTCACGGGGACGGCGGCCTGCTGGATGCCTTCCTGGCGTTGGAGACGCCTGAGGGCTTCAAGGCCGAGCTCATCGAGGGGAAGATCGTCGTGACCCCACCGCCGGACGGCGAGCACGAGACCGCGATCGGACGCGTTGTCCGGCAGGTTTGTCGACAGGCTTCCGAGGATCTCGATTTCGCGCCGACCAAGGGCCTGATCGTGCCCGACGGCCGGTACATCCCGGATGGAACCTTCGCCAGGCGAGGAGCGTTCAGCGGGGCCGACTCATGGTGGAGGCCACAGGACGTCCTCATGGTCCTCGAAGTCACCTCGCGCCGCTTGGGAAAGGACCGGGAGGAGAAGCGAAGGGGCTGTGCGGCAGCCGACATCCCGCTCTACCTCCTGGTGGACCGCACAGCTGGGAAAGTGATCCTGCACAGCGCCCCCGAGGACGGCGAATACCAGAACGTCACCATGGTCAAGATCGGCGACCCCCTCGACCTCCCCGCCCCCTTCGCCTTCCCGCTCGACACCGGCGACCTCTTCTGACCCACCCGTCCCGGATCGCGAGACGTCCCGCCCACTCTCCGGAACCTGTGCCAGACTTCCAGCGTGTCCTCGCTCGCGATGATTATTAGCAGCAGGCGCGCCGGTCCGCAGTGACCGTTCCGCAGTGATCCCCGCGGGACGACCACCGTGTCTCAAGACCCGCGCGCAGACCTCTCGCACCCGCGAGGGGTCTTTTGTTTTTGCCCGGTGCGCCCACCTCGCGCCCACCGGGCCGGACCCGGAGGATCGGGCGCCGCCCACCAGGTGGCGCCCGGGGCCGGGTGGCGCGCGGGATGGTGGACAGTGGAGCCGGGGACGGAAGACCGGCAACAGCAGAGCTCTCCCCGAACGGAGAAACCAGGGCCATGACCGACGGCAGTACTCGTCACCCCGACGACAGCTTCCACGTTTTCGACACCACCCTGCGCGACGGCGCGCAGCGCGAGGGCATCAACCTCACGGTGGCCGACAAGCTGACCATCGCACGGCACCTGGACGACTTCGGGGTCGGGTTCATCGAGGGCGGCTGGCCCGGCGCCAACCCCCGGGACACCGAGTTCTTCGCCCGCGCGGCGGTCGAGTTGGACCTCAGGCACGCCGAGCTGGTCGCCTTCGGGGCCACCCGCCGGGCCGGCGGCAGCGCGGCCGAGGACCAGCAGCTCAAGGCCCTGGTCGACTCGGGCGCCCCGGTGATCACGCTGGTCGCCAAGTCGCACGACCGCCACGTCGAACTGGCCCTGCGCACCACGCTGGACGAGAACCTGGCGATGGTCCGCGACAGCGTCAGCCACCTCAAGGCACTGGGCCGCCGGGTCTTCATCGACTGCGAGCACTTCTTCGACGGGTACCGGGCCAACCGCGACTACGCGCTCGCCGTGGTCCGTACCGCCCACGAGGCCGGCGCCGACGTGGTGGTGCTCTGCGACACCAACGGCGGGATGCTGCCCGGCGGGGTGCGCGAGATCGTCGCCGAGGTGCTGGCGAGCACCGGCGCCCGGCTCGGCATCCACGCCCAGGACGACACCGGCTGCGCGGTGGCCAACACGCTGGCCGCCGTGGACGCGGGCGCCACCCACGTGCAGTGCACGGCCAACGGCTACGGCGAGCGGGTCGGCAACGCCAACCTCTTCCCGGTTGTGGGCGCGCTGGAGATCAAGTACGGCCGACGGGTGCTGCCGGCGGGCAAGTTGGCCGAGATGACCCGGATCTCGCACGCCATCGCCGAGGTGGTCAACCTGGCCCCCTCCACCCACCAGCCCTACGTCGGGCTCTCGGCCTTCGCGCACAAGGCCGGCCTGCACGCCTCCGCCATCAAGGTCGACCCGGACCTCTACCAGCACATCGACCCCGAACTGGTCGGCAACACCATGCGGATGCTGGTCTCCGACATGGCCGGCCGGGCCTCGGTCGAGCTCAAGGGCAAGGAACTCGGCTACGACCTGTCCACCGACCGCGACCTGGTCGGCCGGGTGGTCGCCAAGGTCAAGGCGCAGGAGAACCTCGGCTACACCTACGAGGCCGCCGACGCCTCCTTCGAGCTGCTGCTCCGCGACGAGGCGCACGGCAGCCGGGCCCGGTTCTTCGTCCTGGAGTCCTGGCGGACCATCAGCGAGCAGCTCCCGGGGGGCAAGGCGAGCGACGAGGCCACCGTGAAGCTCTGGGCCAAGGGCGAGCGGATGGTGGCCACCGGGGAGGGCAACGGCCCGGTGGACGCGCTGGACAAGGCGCTGCGCACCGCCCTGGAGCGGATCTACCCGCAGCTGGCCAGGCTGGAGCTGGTGGACTACAAGGTCCGGATCCTGGAGGGGCAGCACGGCACGGCCTCCCGGACCCGGGTGCTGGTCGAGTCCACCGACGGCGCCGCCACCTGGTCCACGGTCGGGGTCGCGGACAACGTGATCGCCGCCTCCTGGCAGGCGCTGGAGGACGCGTACACCTACGTCCTGCTCAAGGCCGGTGTGACACCGCAGGACTGACGCGGTGGCTCGGACGTGGTGACACCGACCCCGTGACACCGACCTGGTGGAACCGAACCGGGTGTAACCGGCGTCCCAGCAGCTGACGAGAGATCGGGGACCCCGTGCCGCGGGGCCCCCGATACCGCGTCAGCGCAGTGGTGCGATCAGCGCAGTCGGGCGAGGAGTGCGTGTTCGACCAGGGTGATGAGGGCGCTTTTGGCGCTGTCCCGGCGTCGGGCGTCGAGGGTGATGATGGGTGTGTCGGGGCCGAGCTGGAGGGCTTCTCGGACTTCTTCGGGGGTGTGGGGCTGGTGTCCGTCGAAGCCGTTGAGGGCGACGACGAAGGGCAGGCCGCTGTTCTCGAAGTAGTCGAGGGCGGGGAAGCAGTCGGCGAGGCGGCGGGTGTCGACGAGGACGACGGCGCCGATGGCGCCGCGGACGAGGTCGTCCCACATGAACCAGAAGCGGTCCTGGCCGGGGGTGCCGAAGAGGTAGAGGATGAGGTCCTCGTCGAGCGTGATGCGGCCGAAGTCCATTGCCACGGTGGTGGTGGTCTTGCCGGACACCTTGCTGATGTCGTCGATGCCCGCGGAGGCGGAGGTCATGACGGCCTCGGTGCGCAGCGGGTTGATCTCGGAGACGGCGCCGACCAGGGTGGTCTTGCCGACGCCGAAGCCGCCCGCGACGACGATCTTCGCGGAGGTGGTGGCGCGGGTGGCGGCCGCGGGGCTAGAGCTTGCGAAGTCCACTGAGGACCCTTTCGAGCAGCGTGACGTCGGGCTGGTTGCCGGATTCGCCCCCGGCGGCGGGCTGGTGGATGGCGACCAGGCCGGCTTCGGCGAGGTCGGCCACGAGGATCCGGGCCACCCCGAGCGGCAGCGAGAGCAGCGCGGAGACCTCGGCCACCGACTTCACCTCGGTGGCGCAGAGCGTGCAGATCCGCTGGTGCTCGGGCAGCAGCGTGGCGAGCCTGTCCTGGTCGACATTGGCCGAGACCAGTGCCTCCAGGGCCAGTTCGTACCGGGGCCGGGTCCGCCCACCGGTCATCGCGAACGGGCGGATCAGCGGACCGGTGTCCGCCTCCTCGAAGGTCGCCTGCGGTGCCACGGGGTTCCCGCCGCCCTCAGGGCGGGGAAGGCGGCCCGGAGCGGCCTGCGGTGCCTGTGGTGCCTGTGGTGCCTGCGGGGTCTGCTGCGGGTACGCCTGACCCTGTTGCGGGACCGGCCGGCCGTACTGGTCGCCGTACTGGTCGTACTGCGGTCTGCCGTAGCTCTGGCCTTGGCCTGCGCCGGGCGTACCGAACGCGTCGTGGCCGGTGCCGGGGTACGGGACTCCGTACTGGCCCTGGCGATCGTCGGGCGGTGTCACGGTTCCTCTCCTCACAGGATGCGGCGGTGCGGTGCAAGGTGCGGGGCGCGGCCTCGATGGGACTGGGTGAGGCCGGTGGTGCGAGGTGCCGGTACAAAGCCCGAAGCCGAGCCCGTTGCCGCGGGCTCGGAAGGGGCGGCTGGATACTACAAGTACTACGACGGTGACCGCTCGCCTTCACCGGGGTGCTCCAACGGTCCGTCAGGCAGAGCGGACGGACCGTCAGAGATGAGCCGGGGGAGGGTGGTGACCGGTCGTCAGCACACTGACGACCGGTCCGCTTCTGCTCAGTGCAGGAGGCTGCCCTGGAGTTCGGCGCGCAGGGCGGGGGTGAGGACGGCGCCGGCGCGGTCGACGAGCAGGGCCATCTCGTAGCCGACCAGGCCGATGTCGGAGTCGGGGGAGGCGAGGACGGCGAGGGAGGAGCCGTCGCTGACGGCCATCAGGAAGAGGAAGCCCCGTTCCATCTCGACGACGGTCTGGTTGACGTCGCCGCCCTCGAAGATCCGGCTGGCGCCGGAGGTCAGGGAGGTGAGGCCGGAGGCGACGGCGGCGAGCTGGTCGGCGCGGTCGCGGGGGAAGCCCTCGGACATGGCGAGCAGGAGCCCGTCGGCGGAGACCACCACCGTGTGCGACACCCCAGGGGTGTTGTCCACGAAATTGGTGATCAGCCAGTTCAGGTTCTGTGCGGCCTGGCTCATCTGGGTCAACTCAACGCTCCTGGTGGTTCGAGCCGCCGAAGAGATCGGTGCTGTGGTTCTGCTGTCCGTGCCCGGGGCGGCCCGGCTGGGACATGTCCTGAGGGTCGACCCGGAAGCTGCCGGTCTGCCCGGCGTCGGAGCCGGCGTTGCGGCCCTGCTCCACGCCGCGGCGCAGGTTGGTCAGCCGGCCGCGGACCTCCTCGGGGCTGCGGGAGACCTGCGGGCCGTCCGTGGCCGCGGGCTTGGCGTTCCCGGGGACCAGGTTCTGCCGGGGCACCCGGCGCGGCAGACCGGACCCGGTCACCCCGCCGGCGGCCGGCTCGCGGACCTGCTCGGCCCGCTGCCAGGCGCCGTCGTTCGCGGACTGCCAGGCGGCCGGGCCGGTCGGGCCGGTCGGGCCCGAGGCCCCGAGGCCGGACACCTGGTGACCGGTGGGCTCGACGGGTTCGGGGGACGAGGTGTCCTTGGCGCCGGTGAACCAGTTCGGCTGCTCGCCGGCGGCCTGGCCGCCGATCGAGCGGGAGCCGAGACCGCTGCTCAACTGCTGGCCGGGACGGCGCAGCGGCAGCCCCGAGTCCAGCGCCGGGGCCTGCGGAGCCGGCAGCGCCGGGGCCTCGTACGGGTGGCCGGCGGCGTTCTCCTGGCCGCGCTGGCCGCGCTGCTGGTCGTACTGCCCCGGTCGGTCGGTCAGGCCGCGCTGGTCACGCTGGTCGCGCGGCGCGAAGCCGTCGAAGCCGGTCGGCTGGCCCTGGTAGCCGGGCTGCTGGTAGTCGGCGCCCTGGTACTGGTCCTGGTAGCCGTTCTCCTGGTAGCCGTACGGCTGCTGGGCCGACTGGTCGGCGTAGTAGCCGCCCTGGTAGCCCTGCTGCCCGTAGTTCTCGTAGGGCTGCTGGTAGCCGGGCTCGGCGTACTGCTGGTCGTACTGGCCCTGGTAGCCGGGCTGCTGGTGGTCCTGGGGGTGGTAGCCCTGCTGCTCGTACGGCGCCTGCTGGTCGAACGAAGGCTCGGCCTCGACGAACTCGGCCTCGACGTAGTCCGTCTCGGCACCCTCGAAGTCGCCCTGGCCGAAGTCCGGCGCCGCGAACTCCTGGGTGCCGTAGTCCTGGCCGCCGAACTCCGGCCCGTCCAGGTCCTGGCCGGTGAACCGCGAGTCGTCCGCGGACTCCTCGGAACCGGACTCCAGCGCCGCGCGACGGCGCTGGTCCAGCCGCAGCGAGCGCTGCATCGAGTCCAGCGCGGGGCTGAACCCGCCCTGTCCACGGGCGCCGAGCGCCAGGTTGTCGTCGAAGCCGAGTTCGGCCGCGCTGCGCGGGGCCGCGACGGCCTCGTGCGCCCAGGGCTCCTGCGGCGCCTGCTCGGCGAAGATCCGCGAGACCGTGAACTCCTCCTCCGGCTCCGGCATCACCCGCATCTGGGTGAGCGGGGCCGGGAGCATGACCAGCGAGGTGGTGCCGGCCGACTCGCCCGAGGGGCGCAGCTGGACCCGGATGTCGTGCCGGTCGGAGAGCCGGCCGACCACGAACAGGCCCATCCGGCGGGAGATCGAGGCGTCGACCGTGGGCGGCTCGGCGAGCTTCTCGTTGATCTCGGCGAAGTCCTCGGCGGTCAGGCCGATGCCCTTGTCGTGGATCTCGACCAGCACGCGGCCGTCCGGCAGCCGGGTCGCGTTGACGGTGACCCGGGTCTGCGGGCTGGAGAACGAGGTGGCGTTCTCCAGCAGCTCGGCGAGCAGGTGGACGAGGTCGGTCACGGCCGCGCCGATCACCTCGGCCTCGGGGATGCCGGACAGCTCGATGCGCTCGTACTGCTCCACCTCGGAGGCGGCGGCGCGCAGCACGTCGACCAGCGGGACCGGGGTGTTCCAGCGGCGACCCGGCTCCTCACCGGCCAGAACCAGCAGGTTCTCGCCGTTGCGGCGCATACGGGTGGCCAGGTGGTCCAGCTTGAAGAGGTTCTCCAGCTGGTCCGGGTCGGCCTCGTTGTTCTCCAGGTCGGTGATCAGCGCCAGCTGGCGCTGGATCAGACCCTGGCTGCGGCGCGAGAGGTTGGAGAAGATCGCGTTCAGGTTGCCTCGGAGCAGGGCCTGCTCGGCGGCGAGCGTGACCGCCTGGCGGTGGACCTGGTCGAAGGCGCGGGCGACCTCGCCGATCTCGTCGCGGCCCCACAGCGGGATCGCCTCGACGTTGGTGTCCACCCGGTCCGGGTCGGTCTTGGAGAGCTTCTCGACCAGGTCGGGCAGGCGGTGGTTGGCGATGTCCAGCGCGGTGGTGTTGAGCACGCGCATGCCGAGGATCATCGAGCGGGCGATGAACCCGGTGAGCAGACCGGCCAGCACCAGGGCGGCGACCACGATCGAGGCGTTGAGGATGGCGTCGGTCTGGGCGCCGTCCTTGGCGGTGACGGCGTCGCCGACGACGCTGTCCAGCAGCTTCGTCTCGGTGTTGCGCAGCGGGTTGAGCTGGCTCTGGGTGGCCTGCAGCCAGTTCTGCGGGGTCAGACCGGCCTGCTGGGCGGCCAGCGCGGCCGCGGCGGCCACGTCCTTGCCGTCGGACATGCCGGCCTGGGCCTGCGCCTCGTAGGCGAGACCGATGTTCATCAGGCCGTCGGTGGTCGGCAGCGTCACGTTGTCCGGCATCCGCAGCGGCAGGTGGCTGTCGGCCTCGGCCTCGGCGACCAGCGAGTCCGCGTAGACGTGGTTGTCGGCGGGGGCGGCACCGGTCTGGAAGGCGGCCAGCGAGTTCTGCGCGATGTTCGAGGTGACCAGCAGGTCCTGGATCAGCTGGGCGTTCTCGTACTTGGTGGTTCGGTTGGAGCCGATGCCGACCAGCAGCATCAGCATCTGGGAGCGCTGCAGCGAGCTGTAGGACTTGGTCTGCGACATGTTGTAGATGGCGCGGCCGCGGTTCACTCCCGCGGCGCTGCCGGCGCCGACCGAGCTGTCGATCGAGAGCAGCGGGCCGATCAGCACGGAGTACGCGTTGATCGTCGCGTTGGCGAACAGGTCCTTGGTGTAGGCGACGCTCCGCAGGCTCTGCAGCGAGGCGACGTCGCCCTCGAAGGCCTCGTCGTCCTGGGCGACTTCGGCGTCGCCGCTGACCTTGGCGTAGGCGGCGTGGTAGGCGGCCAGCTTCTGGTCGGTGGCGGCCCGCAGCTTGGCGACCTCACCCTGCGGGTCCTGGCCGGTGATCAGCGGGGGCAGCGAGAGGTCGCGCTCGTTCTCCAGCGCGTCGGCCAGGTTGGTGGCGGCCTGGGCCAGCCGGGCGATCTGCTCGGCGTGGGTGGCCTTGACGTAGTCGTCGAACGAGGTGTTGACGCGCATACCGCCGAAGACCAGCGCCAGGATGACCGGGATCAGCATGATCGCCACCAGCCGGACCGGCACCCGCCAGTTGCGGAAGGCGAGGAACTCGTAGCGGCTGGCCTGCGTTGGACGATCATCACCGCCCCCGGTGATCACTTCGGATGTCACGCCGCTCGATCGGCCGGGTATGCCGCTGCCGGCCTGGGAGCGCTCGGAGTTCGCCGCGAAGGGGGAGAACCCGGCAGTGCTCTGGCCGCTGCGGTCCGTCTCGCGGGGCTCGGAGCGCCGCTGCGGGGTGACTGGCTGCTTACGCCTCACTCGACAACAACCTCTCGGCCGCTAGGCGGCCATGGATCAATCCAGCGGCTACCCCTGGCCGCAGCCCGCTGCTGGGTGGAACTGCCATGGGTCAACTCGGGGTAGCTGGAATTTCAGCACGTGCGGGAGAACGGGACAAACAGCTCTTGCTGTCCGCCCACTGATGCACATATCGGACATTCAGTCACAGGACCAGCCAAACCATCGGAGGCCATGTGCCGAGCGCACCCGAACGACTTCGGTGTGTCACGAAAACGTCCGAAATGCCTACCGAACCGTTATGCGATCCACAGAACCCGTTATGTGACGTGCGACGTACAGAACGGGGACCCCGGATCTCCGAGGCCCCCGTCATGGTCAGCGCAGTCGGGCGAGGAGTGCGTGTTCGACCAGGGTGATGAGGGCGCTTTTGGCGCTGTCCCGGCGTCGGGCGTCGAGGGTGATGATGGGTGTGTCGGGGCCGAGTTGGAGGGCTTCTCGGACTTCTTCGGGGGTGTGGGGCTGGTGTCCGTCGAAGCCGTTGAGGGCGACGACGAAGGGCAGGCCGCTGTTCTCGAAGTAGTCGAGGGCGGGGAAGCAGTCGGCGAGGCGGCGGGTGTCGACGAGGACGACGGCGCCGATGGCGCCGCGGACGAGGTCGTCCCACATGAACCAGAAGCGGTCCTGGCCGGGGGTGCCGAAGAGGTAGAGGATGAGGTCCTCGTCGAGCGTGATGCGGCCGAAGTCCATTGCCACGGTGGTGGTGGTCTTGCCGGACACCTTGCTGATGTCGTCGATGCCCGCGGAGGCGGAGGTCATGACGGCCTCGGTGCGCAGCGGGTTGATCTCGGAGACGGCGCCGACCAGGGTGGTCTTGCCGACGCCGAAGCCGCCCGCGACGACGATCTTCGCGGAGGTGGTGGCGCGGGTGGCGGCCGCGGGGCTAGAGCTTGCGAAGTCCACTGAGGACCCTTTCGAGCAGCGTGACGTCCGGCGTTCCGCCCGACTCACCGGCGGCGGCGGGCTGGTGGATGGCGACCAGGCCGGCTTCGGCGAGGTCGGCCACGAGGATCCGGGCCACCCCGAGCGGCACCTGGGCCAGGGCCGAGATCTCGGCCACCGACTTGACCTCCTGGCACAGCTGGACGATCCGCTGGTGCTCGGGCAGCAGGCCGGTGGAGCGGGCCGCGTTGCCGGTGGTCGAGATCAGGGCCTCGATGGCCAGCTGGTAGCGGGGACGGGTACGGCCACCGGTCATCGCGTACGGGCGAACCAGCGGCTGCTGCTCGTAGCCGCCGTTGTTCTGGTCGCCGTAGCCGGAGCCGTACCCGTTGCCGTACGAGCCGGCCGGTGTCGGGGGCGGGGTCATGCGGGATCCTCCTTGCACTGCGGCTGATATTGCGTCAGCTCTGGGGTAGGGCGTCGGGCCCGGTCGTGCCGGGACCGACGGAGGGTGACCTGAGTCCCTGTCAGTGCAGGAGGCTGCCCTGGAGTTCGGCGCGCAGGGCGGGGGTGAGGACGGCGCCGGCGCGGTCGACGAGCAGGGCCATCTCGTAGCCGACCAGGCCGATGTCGGAGTCGGGGGAGGCGAGGACGGCGAGGGAGGAGCCGTCGCTGACGGCCATCAGGAAGAGGAAGCCCCGTTCCATCTCGACGACGGTCTGGTTGACGTCGCCGCCCTCGAAGATCCGGCTGGCGCCGGAGGTCAGGGAGGTGAGGCCGGAGGCGACGGCGGCGAGCTGGTCGGCGCGGTCGCGGGGGAAGCCCTCGGACATGGCGAGCAGGAGCCCGTCGGCGGAGACCACCACCGTGTGCGACACCCCAGGGGTGTTGTCCACGAAATTGGTGATCAGCCAGTTCAGGTTCTGTGCGGCCTGGCTCATCTGGGTCAACTCAACGCTCCTGGTTCTCAGTGCCGAAGCCGTAGCCGCCGTGGTTGCCCGAGGCGTTCGGGTCCGGCGCGGCAGAACGGTAGTCGCCCTGTGCTGGGTCGGCACCGGCGGGGCGCCCGGAACCGTCGAACTGCTGTCCCTGGCCCGGCATTCCCTGACCCGGCAGGTTCTGGACCGGGATGCTCCCGGTCGCCTCGGCGCCCGCGCGCCGGCCCTGCTGGATACCGCGGCGCAGGTTGGTCAGCCGGCCGCGGACCTCCTCGGGGGCCCGGGAGACCTGCGGACCGGTGAGCGGGGCCGCCTCGGCGGTGCCGCTCACCAGGTTCGCCTGCGGGGTGCGGCGGGGCAGCCCGGAGAGGGTGACCCCGTCCGAGGAGGGCTCGCGCACCTGCTCGGCGCGGCGCCAGCGCTCGTCGTTGGCGGACGGCCGCCAGGGCGCGTCGCCCGGACCCTGGCCCGGGCCGCCGAACGGCGCCCGCTCCTGGCCCTGGCCCGGCTGCTGGCCCTGGGCCGGCTGCTGGGGCCGACCGGGCTGCGGCTGCTGGTCGAAGCCGGGCGCCGTGGTGCCCGGGCGCTGCGGCTGGTACGCCTGCTGGCGCTCGGCCGCCTGCTGCTGGTTGACCTGGACCGAGGCCATCCGGTTCACGCCGCCGTTGCGGAAGCCCTGCTCCTCGCCGCGGCCGTCGCCGGCTGCCGCGCCGTGCTCGGGCGAGCGGCGCGGCGGCAGTGCCATCGGCTGCTGCTGCGGGGCGACCTGCTGCGGCTGCTGCGGTGCCATCTGCTGCGGTGCCATCTGCTGCGGGGCCACCTGCTGGGGCGCGAACTGCTGCGGCGCGCCCTGGTGGGGCGCCGGCTGCTGGCCCGGCTGCTGCTGCGGTTGCTCCTGGTAACCGGCCTGGCGCGGCGCGGGGTTGGCCACGCTCGGCAGCACCGGCTCGACCAGGCCGAGGCCCAGCGGGTCACGCGGGTCGATCTGGCTGGCCTCGAAGGCCGGCCGGGTGAACGGCACGGTGCTCTCGACCGGGGTCGGCTCGGGTATGCCCTGGCCGATCACCGGCTGCTGCACGGTGGGCGGACCCTGCGGGTCGCCGACCGGTGCCTGCGGCCGGGCCATCGGCCGGCCGGGCTGGCCGACCGGACGGCCGGTCGGCGCCTGGCGCGGCCGGCCCTGCTGGTCGGCCCGGCCGGGCATCGGCTGACCCTGCTGCTGACCCTGGGGCGGCTGACCGGTCTGACCGGGCTGACCGGGACGGCGCTGCGGCAGCCCACCCGAGCGCGCGTTCGGACCGACATCGCCGCGCACGTTGGGTCCCTGCGGCTGACCGTCGGCCCGGCCGTGCTGCGGCTGCTCGCCGCCGCGTCCGGGAGCGTTCCCGGTCGCGCCCTGCGGCGGCACGGGGGTACCGGCACCCGGAGCGTGCGGCAGGCCCGCCGGGGCCTGCGGCGCCGCGCCACCGCGGCGAGGCAGCCCGGGGCCGCCCGCGGGCGCGCCGGTTCGCCGGCCGCCGCCCTGCTGCGCGGGCCGACCGGACGGCGGGGTCTCGCGCAGCGACTGGCCGACCGCGCGGGTCGGCAGGCCGCCGGCCGCGGGCGCCGCCGGGGCGCCGCCCTGGCCGGGGCCCTGCGGGCCCTGGCCGAGCTGCGGACGACCGCCGGGAGCGCCGCCCTGGCCGGGACCCTGCGGGCCCTGGCCGAGCGCCGGGGCCGGGCCGCCGGGCAGCGGGCGCTGCTGGCGCGGCGTCGGAGCGACCCCGCGCTGGCCGCGGCCGGTCTGGCCCTGAGCCGGACCCTGGCCCTGACCCGGGCCCGGACGCGGAGCGCGCCGGTCCGCCGAGTTGGTGACGTCCACCGGGAGCATGACCAGCGCCGTGGTGCCGCCGGAGTCGCTGGGCCGCAGCTGGATCCGGATGCCGTGGCGCAGCGAGAGGCGACCGACCACGAACAGGCCCATGCGGCGGGAGACCGAGACGTCCACCGTCGGCGGGCTGGCCAGTCGCTCGTTGATCTCGGCCAGGTCGTCGGGGGACAGGCCGATGCCGGTGTCGTGGATCTCGATCAGCACCCGGCCGTCCGGCAGCGCGTGGCCGGTGACCCGGACCCTGGTCTGCGGGCTGGAGAACGAGGTCGCGTTCTCCAGCAGCTCGGCGAGCAGGTGGACGAGGTCGTTGACCACGCGGCCCGCCACCTCGGCGGACGGCACGGTGGCCAGTTCGATGCGCTCGTACTGCTCCACCTCGGAGGCGGAGGCACGCAGCACGTCGACCAGCGGAACGGGCCTGGTCCACCGGCGGCCCGGGTCCTCACCGGCGAGAACCAGCAGGTTCTCGCCGTTGCGGCGCATGCGGGTGGCCAGGTGGTCGAGCTTGAAGAGGCTGGCCAGCTGGTCCGGGTCGGCCTCGCGGCTCTCCAGCTCGGAGATCAGCGAGAGCTGACGCTGGATCAGGCCCTGGCTGCGGCGCGAGAGGTTGGTGAACATCGAGTTGATGTTGCCGCGGAGCAGCGCCTGCTCGGCGGCCAGTCGGACCGCCTCGCTGTGCACCATGTCGAAGGCGTGCGCCACGTGGCCGATCTCGTCGGTCGAGTCGACACCGACCGGCGCCACGGTGACGTCCACGTCCTGCGGGTCGGTCTCGGAGAGCGTCTTGACCAGCTCGGGCAGCCGCCGCTCGGCGACGTCCTCGGCCGCGGTCTGCAGCTTGGTCAGCGAGCGCACCATCGAGCGGGCCATCAGGGCGGCGCCGATCACGGCGACCAGCAGCACCAGCGCGACCAGCACACCGTTGACGATCACGTCGTTGTCGGCCTGCGCCTGCAGCGAGTGCGCCTTGTCCTTGAGGTCGTCGAGCAGCGTGCTCTCGATCGCGCGGTCGGTGTCGATCCGGACGCTGGCCTGCTCGTACCAGTCCTCGTAGGTGCGCGGGTCGGCCTGCTTGATGCCGTTCGTGCCCAGCACCTGGTTGGCGTAGCGGTCGGCCAGCGCGATGTTGGTGTTGTTGGCCTGGCGGGCGCGCAGCTTGAAGGCCGCGCTGGGGCCGTAGATCGCGTTGAAGTTGGAGACCGCGTTGGTGTACGCGCTGCGCAGACGCAGGCCGAAGCTCTGGTCCGAGGGCGACATGTCGGGGGTGGGGCGGGCCAGCGCGGCGCTGATCAGGGCGCGCTGCTCGGAGCTGCTCTCCTTCTCCTCGGAGAACTGCTCCAGCGCGCGGGTGGCCTTGACCAGGTCCGGGTTGGAGGAGGCGAGCGCGATGTCCTGGCTGATCGACAGCAGATCCTTGATGATCGTGTCGTAACCGGTGATCGTCGCTTCGATGTTGTCGACGTTGTTGTAGGCGTTGTCGCGCGTGCTGGAGAGCAGCTCCATGTCGGTGCGCACCTGCATCAGCAGCGAGTTGCCGCCGGACAGGTCCATGCCGTCGAAGCTGTCGGCACGCGCGTTGTACGCCTTGGTGGCCAGGTCGGTGGCGTGCTGGGCGGTGGAGACCTGGTCGTTCGGCACGCCGGGGTTCTGGGTGAGCGGACCGGCGCTGACGTCGCGCTCGGTCTGCAGCGCGTCCGCGAGCGCGGTGGCCTTCACCGCCAGGTCGCTCAGGTTGCTCATCTGGGCCAGTTGCTGCGAGCTCTGCGTCGCGCTCTGGATGCGCAGACCGCCGAAGACCAGCGCGACCACCACGGGGAGCAGCAGCAGGGCGATCAGGCGGGTACGGATACGCCAGTTGCGCATCCGCAGCCGGCCGAAGCCGGTGGCGCGGCGGCGGGTCAGCGAGCCGCGCAGCCGGGAGCGCCCGCTCGCGCGGCCCTCGCCGTCCTCCTCGTCGAGGTCCGTGTCGACCTCGGGTTCGCCGCTGGTCAACCGGTCGCCCGGGATGGCGTCCGGCTCCGACTGCTGGGGGGTACCGAGGGGCTCCGGCGAATCCGGCTGGCCTGCCGCGGCGCCGCTACCCCTTTTGAAACGTCCCTGCACTGGCGTCGCAACCTCTGGACCGGGCGCCCCGCCGCGTTGCCGCGGGCTGGGGCGGTGTCGAGTTTCGATTTTCGGCAGACCCGGCTGATCCGGGAATGCACGCGGGCCGCCGTGGGTAGCTCCTGTGCACTGCGCCGGGCCCGAGGGGCGGTCGATGGATCGCGCTTCGCGGCGCTCGCAGTGCCAAGGAGGTTCACCTCCGGCGGTTCGTGGCATTCCAGCACAGCGCGGGAACTCCAACAAGGGGCGGGGTGGTGGCCGCCATGGGGCTACCGAGTGCGCGCGCGGACTCACCGTGGGTGTGACGGACGCTGTTAATACGGCCTTTTTCGGACACCTGGCGGCCGGTCGCCCGGGTCGGGCCGTTCGATGACCTGTCCTGTATGCCGTTTAGTTCTCCTTTGTCGGAATTTACTTCCTGGGTGAAATATCCAATTTGAGAGCGTTCGCCGGAAAATTGTGAGCAAACTCACAGGCCAATGTGTAGCTTTGGTCACGGCGTCTGTGGAATGAGGTCCCTACGCTGGCCCAGCGAGTCCCACCACCAGCCCTCCCTGAATAGAAGGTGCAGAAGCGATGTCCCAGAGCCCGGCCAAGTCGGCCACCAAGTCGACGCTCGTCGCCCGTTCGACGGCGAACCCGCGCCGGACCACCCTGGCTTCGCTGGAGGACTTCAGCCAGCTGCCCGGTGCCCGCGCCTCGCTCGAGCCGATCGAGTACGGGACCCAGCTGCCGCAGAGCACGGCCAACCCGCGCCGCACCGTGCTGATGAAGGTGCCCGAGCAGCAGCAGGGTTGATCCCCGCCGGCCGGCCCGGCCGGCCCGCGCACCCGCTCCGAGGGCGCCGTCACCGCTGGTGGCGGCGCCCTCGGTGGTAGCGCGGGCGATAGCCTGGACCGGAATCGACACCGCGCCCGAGAGGTTGCCCAGCCGTGCGAATTGCCAGGTTCTCTGTCCGAGAAGGGGGAGCGGCCGCCGGCGGCGTCTCCTTCGGTGTGGTCGAGGGCGACACCGCCCAGCCGGAGTCGCTGGTGGTGCACGCCATGGCCGGGCACCCGTTCGGTGCCCCGCAGCTGACCGGTGAGAGCTACCGGATCGACCAGGTCCGGCTGCTCACCCCGATGCTGCCCAGCAAGATCGTCGCGGTCGGCCGCAACTACGCGGCGCACGCGGCCGAACTGGGCCACCAGGTGCCCGAGGTCCCGCTGACCTTCTTCAAGCCGTCCACCGCGGTGATCGGCCCCACCGAGTCGATCGCCTACCCGCCGTTCTCCACCGACGTGCAGCACGAGGCGGAACTGGCCGTGGTGATCGGCCGGATGTGCCGCGAGGTCCCGGTCGACCGGGTGCCCGAGGTGGTCTTCGGCTACACCTGCGCCAACGACGTGACCGCGCGCGACGTCCAGCAGCGCGAGGGCCAGTGGGCCCGGGCCAAGGGCTTCGACACCTCCTGCCCGCTCGGGCCGTGGATCGAGACCGAGTTGGACCCGGCGGACCTGGCGATCACCTGCACGGTCAACGGCGAGCTGCGCCAGGCCGGGCGGACCTCGCAGCAGATCCGCGGCGTGGCCGAGCTGATCGCGCACATCTCCGAGGCCATGACGCTGCTTCCGGGCGACGTCATCCTCACCGGCACCCCGGCGGGTGTCGGACCCCTGAACGTCGGCGACGAGGTCGCCGTCTCCATCGAAGGCATCGGCACTCTCACCAACAAGGTGATCAAGCGTGGCTAACACTGACCCGACAGTCCGGGTTCGCTTCTGTCCCTCCCCGACCGGCAACCCGCACGTGGGCCTGGTCCGCACCGCCCTGTTCAACTGGGCGTTCGCCCGCCACCACGGCGGCACCCTGGTGTTCCGGATCGAGGACACCGACGCGGCCCGGGACTCCGAGGACTCCTACAACCAGCTGCTGGACGCCATGCGCTGGCTCGGCTTCGACTGGGACGAGGGCCCCGAGGTCGGCGGCCCGCACGAGCCGTACCGGCAGTCCCAGCGGATGGACATCTACGCCGACGTGGCCCGTCGGCTGCACGAGGCCGGGCACGCCTACGAGTGCTTCTGCAGCACCGAGGAGCTGGACGCCCGCCGCGAGGCGGCCCGCGCCGCCGGTCTGCCCTCCGGCTACGACGGCCTGTGCCGCACGCTGACCGACGAGCAGAAGGCGATCTTCCGCGCCGAGGGCCGGCAGCCGATCCTGCGCTTCCGGATGCCCGACCACACCATCGTCTTCGAGGACCTGGTGCGCGGCACGCTCAGCTTCGAACCCAAGGACGTGCCGGACTACGGCATCGTCCGGGCCAACGGCGCCCCGCTCTACACCCTGGTCAACCCGGTGGACGACGCCCTGATGGGCATCACCCACGTGCTGCGCGGTGAGGACCTGCTCTCCTCGACGCCCCGTCAGATCGCGCTCTACGCCGCGCTGGCGGAGATCGGCGTCGGCAGCGGCGGCACCCCGAAGTTCGGCCACCTGCCGTACGTGATGGGCGAGGGCAACAAGAAGCTCTCCAAGCGCGACCCGCAGGCCAGCCTCAACCTCTACCGGGAGCGCGGCTTCCTGCCCGAGGGGCTGCTCAACTACCTGGCCCTGCTGGGCTGGTCGCTGGCCGAGGACCGGGACCGGTTCTCCATGGCGGAGATGGTCGAGGCCTTCGACATCGCCAAGGTGAACGCCAACCCGGCCCGCTTCGACCTGAAGAAGTGCGAGTCGATCAACGCCGACCACCTGCGCCTGCTGGCGCCGGAGGACTTCGCCGGCCGCCTGGTGCCCTACCTCCAGCGCGCCGGTCTGCTGCCGGCCGAGCCGACCGCGGCCCAGCTGGAGCTGCTCGCCGAGGCCGCGCCGCTGACCCAGGAGCGGATGGTCGTGCTCTCCGAGGTGGTCGACATGCTCGGCTTCCTCTTCGTCGCCCCGGACGCCTTCACGGTCGACGCGGCCGACGCGGCCAAGGTGCTGACCGCCGACGCCCGCCCGGTGCTGGAGGCCAGCATCAAGGCCCTCGAGGAGCTCGGGGAGTTCGCCCCCGAGCCGATCCAGGCCGCGCTGCGCGAGGCGCTGGTGGAGGGCCTGGGCATCAAGCCCAAGTTCGCCTTCACGCCGCTGCGGGTGGCCGTCACCGGCCGCCGGATCTCGCCGCCGCTCTTCGAGTCGATGGAACTGCTCGGCCGTCCCGAGACGCTGCGCCGCCTCGCGGCCGCGCTGGACGCGCTGCCCGGCGCCTGAGGGCGCGTCGGGCCTGGTCACGGCGAGCCGCTGTGACCAGGCCCGACTCCCGGCCTGCGGATATCGATTTTGGAGCGGGGCCACGCGTCGGGTAATGTTCTTTCTGCGCCGCCCGGGAGGGCAACGGCGAGGGACCAGAAGCCTCACCGAGAACCACCCAACGGATCACGGCGCGATCATCGAGCAAGACCCCGTCCAGGGGTTGCGTTCTGATGGGGTATGGTGTAATTGGCAGCACGAGTGATTCTGGTTCATTTAGTCTAGGTTCGAGTCCTGGTACCCCAGCGCAGTACAACAGCAGTACCGCAAGCCCCCGTTGTGTAGCGGCCTAGCACGCTGCCCTCTCACGGCAGTAGCGCCGGTTCGAATCCGGTCGGGGGTACGCAATGCAGAGCACAATCGCATAGCAGGAGCCCCCGTTGTGTAGCGGCCTAGCACGCTGCCCTCTCACGGCAGTAGCGCCGGTTCGAATCCGGTCGGGGGTACCAGATCCTTCATCAGTCACCATCCGGATGCTCAACTCCCCGGAGGCGGCGAAGCTGGATCGCCAGTTTGCCCCCGTTGTGTAGCGGCCTAGCACGCTGCCCTCTCACGGCAGTAGCGCCGGTTCGAATCCGGTCGGGGGTACCAAGCAGTTCGGCCGGTGGCCCAGTAGCCATCGGCTTGATTGCTGTTGGGGTATGGTGTAATTGGCAGCACGAGTGATTCTGGTTCATTTAGTCTAGGTTCGAGTCCTGGTACCCCAGCCAGTGGCAGTTGTGAATAACAGGCGGGCCCCCGGTGATCCGGGGGCTTTTTGCTTTTCCCGTTCGGTCGGTACCGGCGCGCCGGGCAGTGCGGGAGCGCGATGAAAGGGCCGCGCACCGGAATCCCGGTGCGCGGCCCTGTGGTTTCGGCGCGCGGAAGAGCGGAGTCAGCCCCGGCGCAGGGCGTCGGTGAGCCGGTTGGCGGCCTCGATGATGGCTTGGGCGTGCAGCCGGCCCGGGTGGCGGGTGAGCCGCTCGATCGGCCCGGAGACCGAGACGGCGGCCACCACGCGGTTGGAGGGCCCGCGGACCGGCGCGGAGACCGAGGCGACGCCCGGCTCCCGCTCGCCGATCGACTGGGCCCAGCCGCGCCGCCGCACGCCGCTGAGCGCGGTGGCGGTGAAGCGGGCGCCCTGCAGGCCGCGGTGCAGCCGCTCGGGCTCCTCCCAGGCGAGCAGCACCTGGGCGGCGGAGCCGGCCTTCATCGGCAGGGTGCTGCCGACCGGGACGGTGTCCCGCAGGCCGGAGAGCCGCTCGGCGGCGGCCACGCAGATCCGCATCTCGCCCTGCCGGCGGTAGAGCTGCGCGCTCTCACCGGTGACGTCGCGCAGGTGGGTCAGCACCGGGCCGGCGGTGGCCAGCAGCCGGTCCTCGCCCGCCGCGGCGGAGAGTTCGGCGAGTCGGGGGCCGAGGATGAACCGGCCCTGCATGTCCCTGGTGACCAGGCGGTGGTGTTCGAGTGCGACGGCGAGTCGGTGGGCGGTGGGCCGCGCCAAGCCGGTGGCGGCGACCAGCCCCGCCAACGTGGCGGGGCCCGACTCCAGTGCGCTGAGCACCAGAGCGGCCTTGTCGAGAACGCCGACGCCGCTAGTGTTGTCCATACGCCGATACTGCAGTCTCAGTGGGCGAGACGCAAGTTCAATCTCCCGGGAAAAGCGCCACCCTGGGTGGAGCGGCCCGGGAAGACGCCCCGGGAACGGGCACCCCACGACACGATCAGGCCGGCAGTGCGGCCGGCTGGAGGGAACGCGATGGGACGGACACTGGCGGAGAAGGTCTGGAACGACCACGTGGTGCGGCGCGCGGAGGGCGAGCCCGACCTGCTCTACATCGACCTTCACCTGCTGCACGAGGTGACCAGCCCGCAGGCCTTCGACGGCCTGCGGTTGGCCGGGCGTCCGGTCCGCCGCACCGATCTGACGATCGCCACCGAGGACCACAACACCCCGACGCTGGACATCGACAAGCCCATCGCCGACCCGGTCTCCAAGGTGCAGTTGGAGACGCTGCGCCGCAACGCGGCCGAGTTCGGGGTCCGGATCCACTCGCTGGGCGATGTCGAGCAGGGCGTCGTCCACGTGGTGGGCCCCCAGCTGGGACTGACCCAGCCGGGCATGACCGTGGTCTGCGGCGACTCCCACACCTCCACCCACGGCGCCTTCGGCGCGCTGGCGTTCGGCATCGGCACCAGCCAGGTCGAGCACGTGCTGGCCACCCAGACGCTGCCGCTGGCGCCGTTCCGGACCATGGCGATCACCGTCGAGGGCGAGCTGCCCGAGGGCGTCACCGCCAAGGACCTGATCCTGGCGATCATCACCAAGATCGGTACCGGCGGCGGCCAGGGCTACGTCCTGGAGTACCGCGGCCCGGCGATCCGCGCGCTGTCCATGGAAGCCCGGATGACCGTCTGCAACATGTCCATCGAGGCCGGCGCCCGGGCCGGCATGATCGCCCCGGACGACACCACCTTCGACTACCTCGAGGGCCGCCCGCACGCCCCGCAGGGCGAGGACTGGGACGCCGCCGTGGCGTACTGGCGGACCCTGGCCACCGACGAGGACGCGGTCTTCGACGCCGAGGTCCTCATCGACGCGAGCGAGCTGACCCCGTTCGTCACCTGGGGCACCAACCCGGGCCAGGGCGCGCCGCTGGGCGCCTCGGTGCCGGACCCGGCCTCGTTCGCCGACCCGCAGGAGCGCACGGCCGCCGAGAACGCGCTGACCTACATGGGCCTGACGGCCGGCACCCCGCTGCGCGAGGTGCGGGTCGACGCGGTCTTCGTCGGCTCCTGCACCAACGGCCGGATCGAGGACCTGCGGGCCGCCGCCGCCGTCGTGGAGGGCCGCCAGGTGGCCGAGGGCGTACGGATGCTGGTGGTCCCCGGCTCGGTCCGGGTGGCGCTGCAGGCCGTCGAGGAAGGCCTGGACAAGGTCTTCACCGCCGCCGGCGCGGAATGGCGCCACGCGGGCTGCTCGATGTGCCTGGGCATGAACCCCGACCAGCTGGCCCCGGGCGAGCGCTGCGCCTCGACCTCGAACCGCAACTTCGAGGGCCGCCAGGGCAAGGGCGGCCGCACCCACCTGGTGTCACCCCAGGTCGCCGCCGCGACCGCGGTGCTGGGCCACCTGGCCGCACCCGCCGACCTGACCGTCAACCGTGCCGCCGGCACCGTCGCCCTGGAGGTCTGAGCGCGATGGAGAGTTTCACCACCCACACCGGTCGCGCCGTGCCGCTGCGCCGCAGCAACGTCGACACCGACCAGATCATCCCCGCCCATTGGCTCAAGAAGGTCACCCGCTCGGGTTTCGAGGACGGACTCTTCGAGGCCTGGCGCAAGGACGAGTCGTTCATCCTCAACCAGCCCGAGCGGCAGGGGGCCACGGTCCTGGTGGCCGGTCCTGAGTTCGGCACCGGATCGTCGCGCGAGCACGCGGTCTGGGCCTTGCAGAACTACGGCTTCCAGACCGTGATCTCCTCCCGGTTCGCCGATATCTTCCGTGGCAACTCGTTGAAGAACGGGCTGCTCACGGTGGTTCTGCCGCAGGAGACGGTGGAGCGGCTCTGGGCGTTGACCGAGGCCGATCCGAACGCCGAGATCACCGTCGACCTCCAGGACCGCGAGGTGCGCGCCGAGGGCGTGACGGCCTCCTTCGAGCTGGACGAGAACGCCCGTTGGCGACTGCTCAACGGCCTGGACGACATCAGCATCACGCTGCGGAACGCTGATGACATCGACGCCTTCGAGGCGGACCGGCCGGCCTTCAAACCGCGCACCCAGCCGGTCTCCTGAGCGCCTGCATTACCCTCGCGCAACCGATGGCCCGCCCCCTTCCCGGGGGGCGGGCCATCGTTCGTCGCTGCCCCGTCGCGGGGGGGAGTTCCGTCCTGACAGTGCGTGAGACCGGACAAGATACCGCCCCCGGATTTGCCGGAAGACGGGGGCGACGCGTCGCAACTCCGAACGGATGGCACAATCAAGGCATGCACCGGCACCATGAACCTCCGTACGCGGGCGGCGATCCCGCGTCGTCGGAGTTCGTGGCCCGGGAAGCCGAGAGTCGAATTGACGATCGGCCGGACGTCGAGACCTCAGTCACTGAGGTACCGGACGACCCGGAAGTCGCGGCGCTCTACGCGCTTGTGGCAGAGCGGTTGAAGCAGGCTCACGCGCGCGTCCACGCGCTCCACGTGTCCCCGGAAGCAAAGACCGCTCTCACCCGGCAACTGTTGATCGTCACCGAGACCGCCAAGCGCGATCTCCCGGCGGCGGCACGGCGGTTGGCTCGCTTTGTGCAGGACCTCGACGAGGGGCGTCCGCCCGTCGGCTGAGGTCGCAGACGCGCAAATCCATTGCGACACTAGGGTGATTCGCGCGTTTGGTAATTGAAAGTCCGCAAATACATGCCTAACGTGCGAATTGAACGGATGGAATCATCCGGCGCCCGTTTCTGAAGGGGAAGACGTGAACAAGGCTCAGCTTGTCGAAGCGGTGGCCGAGCAGCTGGGTGGTCGCAAGGCTGCCGCAGAGGCCGTCGACGCAGTGCTCGACACCATGGTGCGTGCCGTTGTGGCCGGTGACCGGGTTTCGGTCACCGGTTTCGGCACCTTCGAGAAGGTGGAGCGCTCCGCGCGCTTCGCCCGTAACCCGCAGACCGGTGAGCGGGTCAAGGTCAAGAAGACCTCGGTGCCCCGCTTCCGTCCCGGTCAGGGCTTCAAGGACCTGGTCAGCGGCAGCAAGAAGCTGCCGAAGGACGGCCCCTCGGTCAAGAAGGCCCCCAAGGGTTCGCTGACCCCGGGCAAGAGCGGCACCACCGCCGCCGTGAAGCGCGCCGCCACCAAGCGGGCCGCTGCCGCCGCCGAGGCCGCTCCCGCCACCAGGAAGACCGCGGCGAAGAAGACCACCACCGCTGCCAAGAAGGCGACCACCGCCACCAAGGCCGCTGCGGCGAAGAAGACCACCACGGCTGCCAAGAAGGCGACCAGCACCGCCAAGACGACCGCGGCGAAGAAGACCACCACCGCTGCCAAGAAGGCGACCACCGCCACCAAGGCGGCCGCGGCCAAGAAGACCGCTCCGGCGAAGAAGACCGCCACCCGCAAGACCACGGCCCGCAAGACCGCCGCGAAGTAGTCGCGGCACGGCGGCCCGGACCTCATCAGGTCCAGGCCCTGGGCATTCTGATGGTCCGTCAGGACCGAGCACAGCCGCGGCGGCCCGCCCTCAGTCATGAGGGCGGGCCGCCGCGGCTGTGCTGTGTGCGGTTGACGATCGGTCAGTTCCCTGGATCGGGGAAGGTCTGCAGCGTCACGAAGACCACTCGGCGCTGCTCGCCGCTGCCCTCGGTGCGGATCCGCACCCGCTGCCCCGGACGCAGCAGGAGCAGCCCGCCGGCGTCGAACGCCGCCGCGTCGAAGGGCAGCGGGGTGCCGTCGTCGAGCAGCACGGAGCCGGCCCGGGTGTCGGGATCGAAGGTGAACGCGGTGGCCTGCATGCCAGCAGCATAGAGCGGGCGGCCCGGACCGGCCGGACAGCGGTCGGTCTCAGACCAGCGCCGCCGCCACCGCCCGGGTGTGCGGGCCGACCCCGAGCGCCAGCGCCTCGGCGAGGTCGGCGGCGGTGTCCACGTCCCGGCGCACCGAGGGCACGTGCGGCAGCGCGAGTTCGAGCGCGCCACAGGCCGCGTGCCGTTGCCGGGAGGCGCCGCCGAAGGCCGGGCGCAGCGGTTGCCCGGCGGCGCAGGCCAGCAGCGTGGTGCCGATCCCGGGGGCGTCCGCCAGGAAGGCGCGCGCCGCGTCCGGCACCGCGGCCAGCACCTCGGCGAGTTCGGCCGGGCGCAGCGCCGGCAGGTCGGCCGAGAGCGCGGCCAGGGGCGCGCCGGGGCGCAGCCGCCGCGCGTGCGCAGCGCCGTGCGCCAGCGCGGGGTTGAGCCCGTCGGCAGCCTCCCGGATCGGTTCGTCGGTGACCAGCAGGGCGCCGAGCGCGGCCAGTCGGGCCCCGGCCACCGGGTCCCGGGTGACCACCAGGACCTGGGCCACCGCCGGGCAGCTCAACGCGGCGGCCACGGTGTCCAGTGCGAAGGCGAGCGCCAGCTCGGGCCGGCGCGCTCCGGCGTACGGGCCGAGCCGACTCTTGGCGCGGGCCAGCGGCTTCACCGGCAGCACCAGGCTCCAGGCGGCCGACCGGCCCCGCGCGAGGGGGGCAAGGGGGCGTACGGTGTGCTGGGTCATCCGTGACATTCTCGCGTCGGTCCGTCAGGCTCCGCCAGAGCGCCCCCCGGCGCCGGCGTGCGATTGGTCACTCGGCGCGGACCCGCACCCGGCCCTGCTCGACATGGCCGTTCGACCCGGCGAGGATGACCAGGGTTTCCCGGACCCGTCAGTTCGGGGACGCCCGGATGCGATCATGCGATGGATTTCTGTCGCGGCACCCCAGGTGCCGCGCGACACGATGGAGGACCTGGGGTGGCCCGCCGCTCGTACGCCAGTTTCGGCAACGCCGACTACGGAATCTGGTACCGCTTCGCCGCGGTCCTGGTGAAGCCGGTGACGACCGCACTGGTGAAGCCCGAGTGGCGCGGCTGGGAGAACTTCCCCGAGGAGGGCGGCTTCCTGACGGTGGTGAACCACAACTCGGTGATCGACCCGGTGGTCTACGCCCACTTCCAGTACAACAGCGGCCGTCCGCCGCGGATACTGGGCAAGTCCTCCCTCTTCAAGGTGCCGTTCATCGGGTTCATGCTGCGCAAGACCGGTCAGATCCCGGTCTACCGCGACTCCACCGACGCCGCGCAGGCCTTCCGGGCCGCGATCTCGGCGATCGACAACGGCCAGGTGGTGCAGTTCTATCCGGAGGGCACCATCACCCGGGACCCGCAGCTGTGGCCGATGACCGGCAAGAGCGGTGCCGCCCGGGTGGCGCTGATGACCGGCGCGCCGGTGATCCCGGTGGCGCACTGGGGCGCGCACGAGATCGTCCCGCCGTACGGCAAGGGGCTGGGCGGGCGCCCGGCCAAGGTCAGCCTCTTCCCACGGAAGAAGGTGGTGGTCGCGGCCGGACCGCCGGTGGACCTGAGCCGCTTCCAGGGCAAGGAGTTGACCAGCCAGGTGCTGCGCGAGGCGACCGGGGAGATCATGGACGCGATCACCGCCGTGCTGGCGGAGATCCGCGGTGAGCAGCCGCCCGCCGAGCGCTTCGACCTGCGCCAGGCCGCCCGGAAGAAGAACGCCGAGCGGGGCGCGGCGAACGAGGAAGCGGCCGTCGAGGCCGCCGAGCGTGACGAGGAGAGCGACCGATGACCCGCTGCGCCGTTTTCGGGACCGGCTCCTGGGGCACCCCGTTCGCGATGATCCTGGCCGACGCCGGCTGCGAGGTCGCGCTCTGGGGCCGTCGCAAGGAACTGGTCGACAGCATCGCGGCCACCCGCACCAACCCCGAGTACCTGCCGGGCCTGGTGCTGCCGGACGCCGTGGTCCCCACCACCGACCCGGCCGCCGCGCTGGCCGGCGCCGACTTCGCGGTGCTCGCCGTGCCCTCCCAGACGCTGCGCGAGAACCTGGCGGCCTGGAAGCCGCTGATCGGCCCGCAGACCGTGCTGGTGAGCCTGATGAAGGGCATCGAGCTCGGCACCACCAAGCGGATGACCGAGGTGATCCGCGAGGTGGCCGGGGTCGGTCCGGAGCGGGTCGCGGTGGTCAGCGGACCCAACCTGGCTCCCGAGATCGCCAAGCGGCAGCCGGCCGCCAGCGTGGTCGCCTGCGCGGACGAGGAGGTCGCCCGGCGCTTCCAGCAGGCTTGCCACACACCGTACTTCCGCCCGTACACCAACACCGACGTGATCGGCTGCGAGCTGGGCGGCGCGGTGAAGAACGTGATCGGCCTGGCGGTCGGGATGGCCGACGGGATGGGCCTGGGCGACAACACCAAGGCCACCCTGATGACCCGAGGGCTGGCCGAGATCACCCGGCTCGGCGAGCGGCTGGGCGCCGATCCGCACACCTTCGCGGGCCTGGCGGGGATGGGCGACCTGGTGGCCACCTGCTCCTCGCCGCTCTCCCGCAACCACACCTTCGGCTTCAACCTGGGCAAGGGCATGACCCTGGAGCAGGTGATCGCGGCCACCAAGCAGACCGCCGAGGGCGTCAAGTCCTGCGAGTCGGTGCTGGACCTGGCCCGGCGCAACGGCGTCGACATGCCGATCGTCGCGGCGGTGGTCGACGTGGTGCACAACGGGCGGCCCACCCAGGAGGTACTGAAGGACCTGATGGGCCGCTCGGCGAAGCGGGAGCGCTGACCGGGCGCAGGACGGGCGGAGCGGCGCTGACCGGGAACTGAAACGTCCGCACGGTAGTCTCACTTTCGATATGAGCATCGAATCGACCTCCCCGAACCAGGCGGCGAAGCCGCGAGTCGCGATCGTCTTCGGCGGTCGCTCCTCCGAGCACGGCGTCTCGGTGGTCACCGCCGCCAGCGTGCTGCGGTCCATCGACCGGACCAAGTACGAGGTGCTGCCGATCGGCATCACCCAGCAGGGCCGTTGGGCGCTGGTCGCCGACGAGCCCGCCCGGATGGCGATCAGCGACGGGCGGATGCCCGACGTCGACCAGATCGCCGAGTCCACCGAGGGCCAGCTGACGCTGCCGGCCAGCCCGGTCAGCCGCGAGGTGGTCTGGAGCGAGCCCGGCGCCACGCCCAAGCTGCTCGGCGAGGTCGACGTGGTGCTGCCGCTGCTGCACGGCCCCTGGGGCGAGGACGGCACGCTGCAGGGCCTGTTGGAGCTCTCCGGGGTGCCCTACGTCGGCTCCGGCGTGCTGGCCAGCTCGGTCGGCATGGACAAGGAGTACACCAAGCGGGTGCTGGAGTCCTTCGGGCTCGGCGTCGGCCCGTACACCGTGATCCGGCCGCGCGACTGGGAGAGCGAGACCGGGCGCGCCGCCGCCCGGGAGCGGGTCGGGCAGCTGGGCCTGCCGGTCTTCGTCAAGCCCTGCCGGGCCGGCTCCAGCATCGGGATCACCAAGGTCAAGGACGCGACCGAGCTCGACGCGGCGATCGAGGAGGCCCGCCGGCACGACCCGAAGGTGATCGTCGAGGCGATGCTGGAGGGCCGCGAGCTCGAGTGCGCGGTGCTGGAGTTCGAGGACGGCCCGCGGGCGAGCGTGCCGGCCGAGGTGCTGGTCGGCGAGGGCTACGAGTTCTACGACTTCGAGGCCAAGTACATCGACTCCTCCGAGGTGCAGATCCCGGCCCGGCTGACCGAGCAGGAGACCGCCGCGATCCGCCGGCACGCGGTCGAGGCCTTCGAGGCGCTCGCCTGCGAGGGCCTGGCCCGGGTGGACTTCTTCCTGCTCACCGACGGCCGCTGGGTGGTCAACGAGATCAACACGCTGCCCGGCTTCACCCCGATCTCGGCCTACCCGAAGATGTGGGAGGCCACCGGCGTGCCCTACGCGGAGCTGATCGACCGGCTGCTGCAGGCCGCCCTGCGCCGCTCCACCGGGCTGCGCTGACCTGCCGTCCGACACGCCGCGGCGCCGCCCCCGAGGACCGGGGGCGGCGCCGCGGTGTTGCGGGCGGCGGTGTGTCGCTACAGATGGACCACCGGACAGGTCAGTGTCCGGGTGATGCCCTCGACCTGCTGGATCTGTGCCACTACCAGCCGTCCCAGGTCATCGACCGTGCCGGCCTCGGCCCGCACGATCACGTCGTAGGGACCGGTGACGTCCTCGGCCTGGAGGACCCCCTCGATCTTGCTGATGGCCTCGGCCACGGCAGTGGCCTTGCCCACTTCGGTCTGGATCAGGATGTATGCCTGTACCACGGAGGACCTCCCGGCGGCTCGGGGTGGCGGAGCGGGGACAAGGAACGCGGCCCGCGCGGAATCTGGTGGGGGCGGGCACGCGGCAACGACTGGTGGATCACCACGCTACCGCGCACCGGGCCCGGGAGGGGAGACCTCGCGCGGGCCGGTGGGCGTTACGCTTCGCGCGGGGCGCGCACCGCGTGCCCGGGAGCTGACGCGGAGAGGACGGCACATGCAGGGGACCGTGGGCGAGCTCGGCGAGTTCGGACTCATCAGGGAGCTCACCGCCCGGCTGCCGCTCACCCCGGCGGTGGAACTCGGCCCGGGTGACGACGCGGCCGTGGTCCGGGCCCCGGACCAGCGGGTGGTGGCCACCACCGACGTGCTGATCGAGGGCCGGCACTTCCGCCGTGACTGGTCCACCGCCTACGACGTGGGCCGCAAGTCCGCCGCGCAGAACCTCGCCGACATCGCCGCGATGGGCGCGGTGCCCACCGCGATACTGCTCGGCCTGGTGGTGCCCGCCGACCTGCCGACCACCTGGGCGACCGAGCTGATGGACGGTCTGCGCGACGAGTGCCAGGTGGCCGGGGCGGGGGTGGTCGGCGGTGACGTGGTGCGCGGCGAGACCATCACGCTGGCCATCACCGCGCTCGGCGACCTGCAGGGCCGCGAGCCGGTGAAGCGCTCCGGCGCGCAGCCGGGCGACGTGGTCGCGGTGACCGGCTGGCTGGGCTGGTCGGCGGCGGGGCTGACCGTGCTCTCCCGCGGCTTCCGCTCGCCGCGCGCCTTCGTCGAGGCGCACCGGCGGCCCGAACCGCCGTACCACGCGGGCCCGGCGGCGGCCGAGCTGGGCGCCACCGCGATGATCGACGTGAGCGACGGGCTGGTCGCCGACCTCGGCCATGTCGCCGCCGCCAGCGCGATGGACATCGACCTGCACGCGGCCGACTTCGACGTCCCGGCGCAGATGGCCGACATCGGGCAGGCGGTCGGGGTGGACCCGCTGGTCTGGGTGCTCTCCGGCGGCGAGGACCACGCGATCGCGGCGACCTTCCCGTCCGGCGTCCAACTGCCGGCCCGCTGGCGGGTGGTAGGCGAGGTCGTCGGAGCGGCCAAGCCCGGGCGCACCGGCCGGGTCACCGTGGACGGCGCGCCCTGGGACCGGACGGCCGGCTGGGACCACTTCGCCGCCGAATGAGGCAGCCGAACGAGTGAGTGTTGGACACCGGGAGGGGCGACGGCCACCACGTAGGCTGCCCGCATGCGTATCGGTGTCCTGACCAGTGGCGGCGACTGCCCCGGGCTCAACGCGGTGATCCGCTCGGTGGTGCACCGGGGTCTGGACGTGCACGGTGACGAGATCGTCGGCATCGAGGACGGCTTCCTCGGCCTGATCGAGGGCCGGGCCCGAGTGGTCGGCCATGACGACGTGACCGGCCTGCTCACCCTCGGCGGCACCGTCCTCGGCTCGGCCCGGGTGCGCCGGGAGCGGATCGAGTGGGCGGTGCGCAACGCCCCGGAGCTCGCCGCCAACCTCGGCATCGACGCGCTGATCGCGATCGGCGGCGAGGGCACGCTGACCGCCGCCAAGATGTTCAGCGACGCCGGACTGCCGGTGGTCGGGGTGCCCAAGACGATCGACAACGACATCGAAGCCACCGACGTCACCTTCGGCTTCGACACCGCCGTGCACGTGGCCACCGAGGCGATCGACCGGCTGAAGACCACCGCCGAATCCCACCAGCGGGTCCTGGTCGTGGAGTTGATGGGTCGTCACACCGGCTGGATCACGCTCACCGCGGGCATGGCCGGCGGCGCGCACGGCATCCTGATCCCGGAGAAGCCCTTCGACATCGAGGCGGTGGCCCGGATGATCGAGGAGCGCTTCTCGCGCGGCAAGAAGTTCGCCATCATCGCGGTGGCCGAGGGCGCCGAGCCGATGCCCGGCACGCTGCGCTTCGACCACGGCGGGGTCGACCAGTTCGGCCACCGCACCTTCGGCGGGATCGGCACCCGGCTGGCCCACGAGCTGGAGGACCTGCTCGGCAAGGAGGCCCGCCCGGTGATCCTCGGCCACACCCAGCGCGGCGGCACCCCCACCGCCCGGGACCGGGTGCTCGCCACCCGGTTCGGCTGGCACGCGGTGGAGGCCGTCCACCAGGGCGCCTTCGGGCACTTCACCGCGCTGCGCGGCACCGAGATCCGGCTGGTCCCGGTGGCCGAGGCGGTCACCCGGCTGAAGACCGTTCCGCAGGACCGCTGGGTGGAGTCGGAAGCGGTGCTCTGACCGGGTCGGTGCTCTGACCGGCGGCGGTGCCGCGCGGGCCGCCGGGTAGGTTGGGGCCCATGTCCGTTGAACCCTCCGTTGCAGCCCCGCCGCGCGTCCTGACCATCGCCGGTTCCGACTCCGGCGGCGGCGCCGGTATCCAGGCCGACCTGAAGACCATGCTGGCCCTCGGCACGCACGGGATGAGTGTGATCACCGCCGTCACCGCGCAGAACTCGCTCGGCGTCCAGGGTTACTGGGAGCTGCCCGCCGAGGCGGTCCGGGCGCAGTTCCGCAGTGTGGTGGACGACATCGGGGTGCAGGCCGTGAAGACCGGCATGCTGGCCTCGATCGAGCTGGTGGAGACCGTCGCCGAACTGCTCGCCGGCCTCGACGCGCCGATCGTGGTGGACCCGGTCGGGGTCTCCAAGCACGGCGACGCGCTGCTCGCGGCCGAGGCGGTCGCCACGCTGCGCGAGCGGCTGCTGCCACTGGCCACGCTGGCCACCCCGAACCTGCACGAAGTGGCGCAGCTCACCGGGATCACCGTGCTGGAGCAGGGCGAGATGCGCCCGGCCGCCGACGCGCTGCTGGCGTTCGGCCCGCGCTGGGTGCTGGTCAAGGGCGGGCACCTGGCCGGCGAGGCCGCGGACCTGCTGGCCGGACAGGACGGTGAGGAGTACTGGTTCCGCGCACCGCGCTACGACAACCGGCACACCCACGGCACCGGCTGCACGCTGGCCAGCGCGATCGCCGCGGAGCTGGCCAAGGGCCGGGAGCTGCCGGCGGCGGTCGGCGCGGCCAAGGAGTACGTCACCGGGGCGATCCGGGCCGGCTTCCCGCTGGGTGCGGGCATCGGGCCGGTCGACCACGGCTGGCGGCTGCGCGGCTGAGAATGCGCCGCGGGGCCCGGCCGATGGCCGGGCCCCGCAACAGGAAACAAGTGCTCGGAAAAGCAGGAAGCCGATCCATCCGAGGACGGATCGGCTTACCGGAGGACCGGTCGCACCGGTCTGCGCGTCAGCGCGAGACCTTACCGGCCTTGATGCACGAGGTGCACACGTTGAGCCGCTTCGGCGTACGCCCGATCACAGCGCGCACCGTCTGAATGTTGGGGTTCCAACGACGGCGGGTACGGCGGTGCGAGTGGGAGATGTTGTTGCCGAAGCCCGGCCCCTTGCCGCAGACGTCGCAGTTGGCAGCCACAGGAGTCACTCCAAGACTTCAGATCAGTTACGTTCGAAAACCCCGGCTGATCCACCCTGGCCACTCACGTGGTTCGGATCGGTTCAAGGGGGAGCCCGGGTTGTTCCAGGCAACCGGAGCAGCATACATCGAGTGCTCCCGCTCCAAGAAACTACCATGTCCGATCGCTTGATCGCTCCGTCGCGCCGCTCCTTGATCGCTGGGCGGACCGGGTGACGGATGCCCCGATAACCTGCCAGAGGCCCCATCCGCAGCAACGTCCCGTTGCCGTCGCGTTCACCTGGAGGAGACCCGGTGCTGGAGACGCTCGACGCCCCCGCCGTCCGCACCTGGTGCCGCCTCGCGCTGTCGGCCCTCGGCCAGGCCCGCGAGGAGATCGATGCGCTCAACGTCTACCCGGTGCCGGACGGGGACACCGGGACCAACCTCTACCTCACGGTGGAGGCCGCCACCGCGGCCGTGGAGCAGTGCTTCGACCACGGCGGTGATCCCGCACTGGAGAGCGCCGTCAAGGCGATGGCGAAGGGCGCGCTGCTCGGCGCCCGGGGCAACTCCGGGGTGATCCTGGCCCAGCTGCTGCGCGGCATGGCCGAGATCCTGGCTGAGCACGGCGGCACCGCGCCGGCGCTGCGCCGGGCGCTGGCCCGGGGCACCGAGGCGGCCTACCAGGCGGTGGCCGAACCGGTGGAGGGCACCTTGCTGACGGTGGCCAGGAGCGCCGCCGAGGCCGCGGCGGCGCTGGACGGGTCGGCGTCGGACGGGCCGGGGAGCTCGGCGGACCAGCTGGCCGAGGTGGCCGCCACCGCCCACCGGGCCGCCCGCGCCGCCCTGCTGCGCACCCCCGCGCAGCTCCCGGTGCTCGCCCAGGCGGGCGTGGTGGACGCCGGCGGGCGCGGGCTGGTGGCCGTGCTCGGCGCGCTGGCCGACGCGGTGGCCGGCCAGGCGCCGATGGGCCCGGTGGCGCTCGGCGAGGACCTGCCGGCCGCATCCGCTTCCCGGGGGGAGGGTGGCTGCGCGAACGAGCCCGAGCGGCTCCCCGGCCACCCCGCCTTCGAGGTGATCTACCTGCTGGACGCCCCCGACGAGGCGCTGCCCGCGCTGCGCGCCAGGCTCGGCGCGCTCGGCGACTCGCTGGTGGTCGGCGGCGGCGACGGGCTCTGGAACGTCCATGTCCACGTGGACGACGCGGGCGCGGCGGTGGAGGCCGCGCTGGCGGCCGGCCGCCCGCACCGGATCCGGATCACCCACTTCGCCGAGGCCGCCGCCAGGGCCGGGGACCGTGCCCTGCCCGCGGCCCACCCGGGGGCCGGCAGCGCGCCGAGCGGGCGCGCGGTGCTCAGCGTGGTCACCGGAGCGGGCCTTGCCGAACTGTGCCGCACGGCCGGCGCGGCCGTGCTGGCCGCCGACCCGGACGCGCCGCCGTCCAGCGCCGAGCTGGCCGAGGCGGTCCGCCGGTGCGGCGCGCACGAGGTGATCGTGCTGCTCAACGACCCCGAGCTGCGGGCCGGTGCGGGGGCCGCCGCCGACCAGCTGCGCGAGGAGGGGGTGCGGATCGCCGTGCTGCCCACCCGCTCCCCGGTGCAGGGGCTGGCCGCGCTGGCGGTGCACGAGGTGACCCACCGCTTCGACGAGGACGTGGTCGCCATGACGTCCGCGGCCGGTGCCACCCGCTACGCCGAACTGGCCGTCGCCGAGGGCGAGTCCTGGACCATGGCCGGGGTCTGCCAGGCCGGCGACGTGCTCGGCCTGATCGACGGTGATGTGGCGGTGATCGGCAGGGGGATCGCCGAGACCGGCGCCGAGGTGCTCTCCCGGATGCTGGCGGCCGGCGGTGAACTGGTCACCCTGGTGGTCGGCGAGGGCGCTCCGGCCGGGCTGGCCGACCGCCTGGTGGCGCACGCCAGGCGACAGCGACCGGAGGTCGACACGATGGTCTTCGCGGGCGGTCAGCAGAGCGCGCCGCTGCTCATCGGGGTCGAGTAGGCCCGTTCGGGTCCTTGGCGCGCACTGTCCGCGCCGTGGTGTTCCATAGGCTCTGATGGCTGCCCTGGACGAACCCCTGACGAAGCTGGTCGGCGACCGCACCGCGAAGGTGCTCGCCGACAGCCTCAAGCTGCGCACGGTCGGTGACCTGCTGCACCACTACCCGCGCCGCTACGCCGAGCGCGGTCAGCTGACCAGCCTGGACGAGTTGGAGATCGACGAGCACGTCACCGTGCTGGCCCGGATCGAGAAGGTCACCCTGATCCCGTTCCGCGGCCGCAAGGGCGACCGCCTGGAGGTGGTGGTCACCGACGGGCGCGGGCGGCTCTCGCTGGTCTTCTTCAACCAGGGCTGGCGGCAGAAGGAGCTCAAGCCCGGTCTGCAGGGCCTGTTCGCCGGCAAGGTCGGCGTCTTCAACCGCAGCCGCCAACTCGCCTCTCCCGACTACCAGTTGCTTGACGAGAGCGCGGACTCCGGTACCGCGCAGCAGTTCGCCGGCCGGATGATCCCGGTCTACCCGGCCAGCGCCCAGATGCCCAGCTGGAAGCTCTCGCTGGCGATCGAGATGGCGCTCACCACCCACCTCGACGCGGTCGGTGAGCCGCTGCCCGAGGCGCTGCGCGCCGAGCGCGGCCTGCTCCCGCTGCCCGAGGCGCTCGAGCTGATCCACCGCCCGCGCAACCAGGCCGAACTGGAGCGGGCCCGCGACCGGCTGCGCTGGGACGAGGCCTTCGTGCTCCAGGTCGCCCTCGCCCAGCGCCGGGCCGCCGCGCACGCGCTGCCCGCGGTGCCGCGCCCGGTCCGCTCCGGCGGGCTGCTGGACGCCTTCGACGGCAAGCTGCCGTTCACCCTGACGGACGGCCAGCAGAAGGTCGGCGCCGAGATCTTCGCCGACCTGGCCAGCGAGCACCCGATGCACCGGCTGCTGCAGGGCGAGGTCGGCTCCGGCAAGACGCTTGTGGCGCTGCGCGCGATGCTCACCGTGGTGGACGCCGGCGGGCAGGCGGTGCTGCTCGCGCCGACCGAGGTGCTGGCCCAGCAGCACCACCGCTCGATCGTCGAGATGATGGGGGAGTTGGCCGAGGGCGGGATGCTCGGGGGTTCCGAGATCGGCACCAAGGTGGTGCTGCTCACCGGCTCGATGGGCGTGCCGGCCCGCCGCCAGGTGCTCAGCGACATGGCCTGCGGGAACGCCGGCATCGCGATCGGCACCCATGCGCTGATCGAGGACAAGGTGCAGTTCCTGGACCTCGGCCTGGTGGTGGTGGACGAGCAGCACCGGTTCGGCGTCGAGCAGCGCGACGCGCTGCGCGCCAAGGGCGGGCAGCCGCCGCACCTGCTGGTGATGACCGCCACCCCGATCCCGCGCACGGTCGCCATGACGGTCTTCGGCGACCTGGAGACCTCGGTCCTCGACCAGCTGCCGGCCGGCCGCTCGCCGATCTCCAGCCATGTGGTGCCCGCGCTGGAGAAGCCCAACTTCCTGGCCCGCGCCTGGGAGCGGATCCGCGAGGAGGTGGCCAAGGGGCACCAGGCCTACGTGGTCTGCCCGCGGATCGGTGACGAGCCGCCGGAGCAGCCGGGGAAGAAGAGGCGCAAGGCCGACGATGGCGACCAGGAGGACCTGGGCGCCGCCGATGACGAGCGGCGTCCGCCGCTGAGCGTGGTGGAGACCGCCGAGCTGCTGGCCAAGGGCCCGCTGGCCGGGCTGCGGGTGGAGATCCTGCACGGCCGGCTGGCGCCGGAGGCCAAGGACGACGTGATGCGGCGCTTCTCGGCCGGGCAGCTCGACGTGCTGGTCGCCACCACGGTGATCGAGGTGGGCGTCAACGTCCCCAACGCGACCGCCATGGTGATCATGGACGCGGACCGGTTCGGCGTCTCCCAGCTGCACCAGCTGCGCGGCCGGGTCGGCCGCGGCAGCGCGCCCGGACTGTGCCTGCTGGTCAGCGAGATGCCGGCGGGCAGCGCGGCCCGGGCCCGGCTGGAGGCGGTGGCCGGCACCCTGGACGGCTTCGCGCTCTCCAGGATCGACCTCGAGCAGCGCCGCGAGGGCGATGTGCTCGGCCAGGCCCAGTCCGGGGTGAAGTCCTCGCTCAAGGTGCTCTCGGTACTGGAGGACGAGGAGGTCATCGCGGAGGCCAGGACGGCGGCGGCCGCGCTGGTCGCCGCCGACCCGGAGCTGACGGATCACCAGGATCTGCGGGCGGCCCTGGCGGGTCTGCTCGACGAGGACCGCGCGGCCTACCTCGACAAGGGCTGAGCTCCCGCGCGGCCCTGGAGCGCACACCGACCACCCGCTGATTGTCAGTGCCCCGCGCGACAATGGAGGTGTTCAGGACGGAGCGTCAAGCTCCGTTCCTGACACGACACTTGGGGGTCCTGCCATGGCATTCCGTCATCTCAACGAGCTCCCGCTGGGCGACAAGGTCTTCCGGGTCGAACTCGCCAGCGACGACGACCGAGAGGTCACCCTCACCCTGACCGGCTGGCGCGAGGGGGCCGCCGCCACCCCGCTGGCCGCCGGCAAGCTCCGCCTCCCGGTGGAGGACGTCGCCAGCCTGCGGATCGCGCTCAACCGCGCGCTGCGCGCACTGGCCATCGTCGCCGACGTCTCCGAGCCGATCCCCGACCGCGATGTGCTGCGCGAGCTCTACCCCGGCCACGGCGCCCCCTGGGTGCCGCAGCACGAGGAGGAGCTGGTCCGGCGCTTCCACGAGAGCGAGACCATCGCCCGGATAGCCGCCCGCTTCGGCCGCACACCCGACTCCGTCCGCAGCAAGCTGCGTGAGCTGGGTCACGACCCGCGCCGCCCCGAGTACTGCCCGCCCGACGGCTGCCTCTCCTGGTCCCGCTACGCCTCGCCCACCCTGCTCGGCGCCGTCGCCCCGCAGGAGTAACCGCCCGCCCGTCCACCGAGTCACCGCCCGTCCACCGAGCCACCGGCCGCGCGCCCGGGGCCCGCTCCGGCCCGTCCGGTGGTCGCGGAGTGCAGCGTGCCGCGCTGCCCTGCGACCACCGGGCGGGCCGGTCCGTATAGCGTGGCCACGGCAAGCAGAGAGGGAACCGAGGACTCATGACCCGCGTCATCGCCGGGACGGCCGGCGGCCGTCGACTGGCCGTACCACCTGGCCGAGGCACCCGCCCGACCTCCGACAAGGCCCGCGAGGCGATGTTCTCCACGCTGGAGGCGCTGCGCGGCACCCTGGTCGGGGCCCGCCTGCTCGACCTCTTCGCGGGTTCCGGCGCGGTGGGCCTGGAGGCGCTGTCCCGGGGCGCGGCGCACGTCCTGCTGGTCGAGGCGGACGCCGCCGCGGCCAGGGTGGTGCGGGCCAACGTCAAGACGGTGGCGCTGCCCGGCGCCGAGGTGCGGGCCGAGCGGGCCGAGCGGGTGGTGGCCGGCGCCGGTCCCGGCGAGCCGTACGACCTGGTCTTCCTGGACCCGCCCTACTCGGTGACCGACGCCGAACTGCGCGAGATGCTGATCACACTCCGCGCTGGGGGCTGGCTCACGGACGACGCACTCGTCACCGTGGAACGCAGCACCCGGGGTGGCGAATTCGGCTGGCCCGGGGGATTCGAAGCGCTGCGCTCCCGTCGTTACGGCGAGGGCACGCTCTGGTATGGGCAAGCCGTCTGACCACGGCCGCACCGGCCGGGGACCACTACCGAGAGGGAAGTACACCGCAATGCGTCGCGCCGTCTGTCCGGGTTCGTTCGACCCGATCACCAACGGGCATCTCGACATCATCGAGCGGGCCTCCCAGCTCTACGACGTGGTGCACGTCGCGGTGCTGATCAACAAGAACAAGCAGGGCCTGTTCACCGTCGAGGAGCGGATCGCGCTGATCGAGGAGACCTGCGAGCGGTACGGCAACGTCCAGGTCGAGTCGCACCACGGCCTGCTGGTGGACTTCTGCCGGGACCGGGGGATCCCGGCCATCGTCAAGGGCCTGCGCGCGGTCAGCGACTTCGACTACGAGCTGCAGATGGCCCAGATGAACCGCGGCCTGACCGGCGTGGAGACCCTCTTCGTGCCCACCTCGCCGACCTACAGCTTCCTCTCCTCGACCCTGGTCAAGGAGGTCGCCTCCTACGGGGGCGATGTCTCGCACCTGATCCCGCCGGTGGTGCACCGCCGCCTGATGGAGCGGATCGCCGAACGGGCCGCCCAGTAAAGAAAGAGGAGCCCTCGCCCCCGGGACCGGAGCAGCGCGGAGCGCCCAGGATTCTGACGTACAGTCTGTAGTCCGCCAAGCGGTACTCACGGAAAGACAGAAGCCCCGTGGACGTGCAGAACAGAGTCGACGAGATCGTCGCCGTGGTCGAGAGCGCCCGTGCGATGCCCATGTCGGCCTCCTGTGTGGTGAACCGGGCCGAGCTGGTGGCGCTGCTGCAGGGGTTGCGCGAGGAACTGCCCGCCGAACTCGCCCAGGCCCAGTCGGTGATGGCCGACCACGAGCAGATGGTGGCGGACGCGCGCGGCGAGGCCGAGCGGATCATCCAGGGCGCGCACGCCGAGCGGGGCTCGCTGATCTCCGACACCGAGGTGGTCCGCCGGGCCCAGGCCCAGGCGGACCGGATCCTCGCCGAGGCGCGCGAGGAGGTCACCCTCAAGCGCCAGGAGGCGGACGACTACGTCGACAGCAAGCTGGCCAACTTCGAGGTGGTGCTCACCAAGACGCTCGGCGCCGTCGGCCGCGGCCGCGACAAGCTGCGCGGCGAGGGCGCCTACGGAGCCGAGGACGGCGAGGAGTTCCAGCCGACCGTCAGCCCCAGCCCCGAGGTCGACGAGTACGTGGACGCCAAGCTCGCCACCCTTCAGGCGGTACTCGGCGGCACCCTGGAGGCGGTCGGCCGGGGCCGCGACAAGCTGCTCGGCAAGGCCCCGATCGACGACCTGGGCGCCTACCTGGCCGCCGCCGACCAGGCCCAGCAGCAGAAGGACCGGGCCGAGGCGGTGGCCGCCGGCTTCGCCGCCGAGGACGACGAGGAGCAGCCCTGGTACCGGGAGGAGGTCCCGGTGCAGCAGAGCTGGCCGCAGGAGTCCCCGGTGGAGGCCGGCTGGCAGGCCGCTCCCGCTGAGGGCGCCGGCTTCGCGGCCCAGGCCGCGCCGGCCTACCCGGGCCAGGAGTACGCCGAGCCGAACGCGGTCCAGTACGCCACCGCCCAGCAGACCGGGTACCAGGACGCCTACGGCGGCGGCTACGACCCGGCGGCCGGCCACGTCGACCCGTACGCCGGCCAGTACTACCAGGGCCAGCAGCAGGGCGACCCGTACGCGGCGGGCTACTACCAGGAGCAGCAGCCGGCCGGCTACCCGCCCCAGCCCGGCTACGACCCCGGGTACTACCAGCAGCAGCCGACCCAGCCCGTCCAGGCGATCCAGCCGGCCTCACTGGACGAGACCAGCTTCTTCGACACCAGCATGATCGACATGACCAGGCTGCGGGAGCTCGGCGGCCGCTGAGCCCGGGGCCGGTCGGCGAAAGTTGGGCCTGGGCGCGCCGTCGGGTACGCTGACCACTCCGGCTCTCTGCCGCCGGATTGTTCGGCTGCCCGCGTTACCGCAGGTCGGGCCGGATCCCACAAGCAACAGATCAGTCGCGCCGCGCAGAGATGCGCCCGCCGCCAGGAAGCCAGGAACCGTGAACCGCCTCGACCACCGCGACCCGCTCGTGTTCGACACGCATGAGCTCGGCCGTCGCCCCGGCTCGCTGCGCACGGTCGAGCGGACCTTCGAGGCCCCCGAGGGCCTGGGCGTCGCGGAGGTGATCGGTGTCCCGACGGGCAGCGAGATCACGCTGGAGCTGCGCCTGGAGTCGGTGGTCGAGGGAGTGCTGGTCACCGGCACCGCCGAGGCCCACGTGACGGGTGAGTGCGCGCGCTGCCTGGAGCCGGTCGAGGACGACCTCGACGTGGACTTCCAGGAGCTGTACTACTACCCGGAGGCCGACGAGCGCGGTCGGAGCCGGAAGTCCACCGAGGACGAGCAGTCCGAGGAGGACGAGGAAGAGACTTACCGGTTGGAGGGCGATTTCTTCGACCTCGAACCGGTGCTGCGTGACGCGGTGGTGCTCGCACTGCCGCTGCAGCCGGTGTGCCAGGACGACTGCCTGGGCCTGTGCTCCGAATGCGGAGCGCGACTCAGCGACGACCCGGACCACCACCACGATGCCGCCGACCCCCGGTGGGCGGCACTGCAGGGACTCTCCGCCGCCCCCGGCGACGAGGGTGACGAGAACAAGGACAGCGACACCCGTGAGGGTCTCGCCGAGAACCAGGAGAAGTAGCCGTGGCTGTTCCGAAGCGGAAGATGTCGCGCAGCAACACGCGCCACCGCCGTAGCAACTGGAAGGCCGTCGTCCCGGCCCTCGTGGCGTGCGACCGCTGCCACGAGCCGAAGCTGGGTCACATCGCGTGCCCGAGCTGCGGCACGTACAACCGTCGCCAGGTCCTCTCGGTCTGATCGGCGGGGTGGACGGATCGATGTCGGACGCTCACTCCTCCCGCAAGTCGGGTCCCCGTAAAAGCGGGGGTGAACCGGGCGGCGGGCCGGCTTCGACCGCATACGACGTCCTGGAAGGGCGCCTCGGGTTCCAACTCGAGCGCGCCCTTCTGGTACGTGCCCTGACGCACCGCTCGTTCGCCTACGAGAACGGCGGCCTGCCCACCAACGAGCGCCTGGAGTTCCTCGGCGACTCGGTGCTGGGCCTGGTGGTGACCGACACCCTCTACCGCATCCACCCGGATGTGCCGGAGGGCACGCTCGCCAAGCTGCGGGCCGCGGTGGTCAACTCCCGCGCGCTCGCCGAGGTGGGGCGCGGCCTGGAACTGGGCACCTTCATCCGGCTCGGCAAGGGCGAGGAAGGCACCGGTGGCCGTGACAAGTCCTCGATCCTCGCGGA
The DNA here is from genome assembly GCF_036242395.1 of Kitasatospora sp. NBC_01266. Lineage (NCBI taxonomy): Bacteria > Bacillati > Actinomycetota > Actinomycetes > Kitasatosporales > Streptomycetaceae > Kitasatospora > Kitasatospora sp. NBC_01266. The sequence continues at coordinate 5,622,890 of NZ_CP108458.1, forward strand.
CACCGTCGAGGCCGTGATCGGCGCCATCTATCTCGACCAGGGTCTGGAGTCGGCGACCGAGTTCGTGCACCGCCTCTTCGACCCGCTGATCGCGGAGTCCTCCCAGCTGGGTGCCGGTCTCGACTGGAAGACCAGCCTGCAGGAACTCACCGCGGCGGTCGGGATCGGCGTGCCCGAGTATGTGGTCGAAGAGTCCGGCCCGGACCACGAGAAGACCTTCAACGCGGCTGCCCGGGTGGCTGGCGAGGTCTTCGGCAGCGGCACCGGACGCTCGAAGAAGGAAGCCGAGCAGAAGGCCGCCGAGAGCGCCTGGCGGGCGATCAAGGCCAAGCACGGCGACAACCCCGCCGCTCCGGCCGCTTAGGCACCGGATCCAGGAGGCCCAGCCGTGCCCGAACTTCCCGAAGTCGAGGTGGTCCGGCGCGGTCTGGCCCGCTGGGTGAGCGGTCGCACCGTCGCCGCGGCCGAGGTGCTGCACCCGCGCGCGGTGCGCCGCCAGGCCGCCGGCGGCGCGGACTTCGCCGCCCGGCTCGCCGGGGTCACGCTCGGCGAGGCCCGGCGGCGCGGCAAGTACCTCTGGGTGCCGTTCGAGGACGGCGGTTTCGGGCTGCTCGGCCACCTCGGGATGAGCGGTCAGCTGCTGGTGCAGGACCCGGCCACCCCCGACGAGACCCATCTGCGGGTCCGATTGCGGTTCACCGACGGCGGGCGCGAGCTGCGCTTCGTCGACCAGCGCACCTTCGGCCACCTCGCGGTGGAGGAGCTGGACACCGACGGGCTGCCCCACTCGCTGGCGCACATCGCCCGGGACCCGCTCGACCCGCGCTTCGACGACGCCCGCTTCCTCACCGCGCTGCGCGCCAAGCGCACCACGGTCAAGCGCGCGCTGCTCGACCAGAGCCTGATCAGCGGGGTCGGCAACATCTACGCCGACGAGGCGCTGTGGCGCTCCAAGCTGCACTACGACCGCCCCACCGACACCCTCACCCGCCCGCTGGGGCAGCTGCTGCTGGCGAACGCGCGCGAGGTGATGACGGCCGCGCTGGCGGTCGGCGGCACCAGCTTCGACAGCCTCTACGTCAATGTGAACGGTGAGAGCGGCTACTTCTCCCGGTCGCTGGACGCCTACGGCCGCGAGGGCGAGCCGTGCTACCGCTGCGGCACCCCGATCCGGCGGGCCGCCTGGATGAACCGCTCCAGCTACTTCTGCCCGCGTTGCCAGCGGGTGCCGCGCCAGCGGGCCGACTAGGACCTGGCCGGTAGTTCAGCGGTCCGCCAGTTCGCGCCGGCTCAGTGCGCGGCGGCCTGGTGTTCGCGCGCCTCCACCTGGAGGGCGCCCTCGCCCTCGCCGTAGTGCGCCACCGCGACCGCGCCGGCCACCGCGAGCACGAAGCCCAGCAGGCCCAGCCAGCCCAGTCCGGCCCGGGTCGCGTCGCCCAGCCAGAGCACCCCGACGATCCCGGGGACCACCGTCTCGCCCACCACCAGGGCGGCGGTGGCGCCGTTGACCGAGCCGATCTGCAGCGCCACCGTGTGCAGGTACATCCCGCCCAGGCCGCCGATCAGGATCGCGTACAGCGCGGGGTCGCTGACCAACTGGCCGACGTTGAAGGGGTCCACGCCGTTCAGCACCCGCACCCCGATGCCGAGCGCGCCGAAGCCGAGGCCGGAGAGCAGGCCGGCCACGATCGCCCCCTTGGTGCCGAGCCGCCGCACCAGCAGCGAGCCGCCGCCGATCACCGCGATGGAGATCAGCAGCAGCCACCAGTGGGTGGCGATCGGTACGGTGCCGGTGCCTTCGTGTCCGGCGGCGATCGCGAGCAGCACCAGCGCGCCGCAGACCACGCCGATCGCGGTCCACTCCGGGCGCTTGAGCCGCACGCCGAGCAGCTTGATGCTGCACAGCGCGGTGATCACCAGGTTGGCGCTGATCACCGTCTGGCAGAGGAAGAGCGGCAGCAGCCGGGCGGAGAGCGCGCCGAGCAGGAAGCCGACGAAGTCGAGCACCGTGCCGAGGATGAACTCCCAGGTGACCACGGCCTTGGCGGTGGAACCCAGGCTCGGCCCGCCGTGCTCGGTGACCTGGGTCTTCGCGGCACCCGCCGACTCGGCCCGGCCCTCCTCGCGGGCCGAGCGGCGCGAACCGACGGCTTGCAGCACCGAACCGACGCCGTAGCAGGTGGAGGCCGCGACGGCGGTCACCAGGCCGATGATCACAGGAACTCCGATCGGGGCGCGCGGCGCGCGAAGGGCGGGATGGGTCCCACTATGCCTTGTGGGACAGGGCGCGGTGAAACCCTGTCCCGTCCGACGGACCTGGTCAGTCGACGCAGGGGATGCCGCCCATCTTCACCGCGGGCCCCTGCATCGGCAGGTCGGCCGCCGGGTCGGGGCCGCCGGGGGCGGCGGGGGTGGACGGCGCGGCGGTGGCCGTCGAGCCGGGCGGGGTGAAGGCGGCGCCCAGGGTCAGTTGGACGTGGCCGGCCTTGACCGCGGAACTCGCCGTGGCGGTGACGCCGTAGCGGGCCGCCACCTGGTCGGCGGCGTCCTTCGCGCCGGTGCCGTAGGTCACCGTGGTCCGGCTCTGCCGGGGGCCCTGGACCGCGCGGCCCTCGGTGAAGCCGAGCGCGGCCAGCGCCTTGGCCTCGCTCTCGGCGGCGTGCGGGACGGTGGAGGTGTTGGTCACGTCGACCGTCCCGCTCGGCTTGGCCCCCTGGTCGGGGGCCGGGCTCGGGGCGGCGGGCGACTGGGGGCCCGGCGCGGTCGTGGCGGGGGCCTGGTTCGCGCTGTCCACGGTGGTGCCGGCGGGCAGCGGGTCGTGTCCGATCAGCTGCTGGACGATCCGCTTGATCTGCACCGGGTCGACCTTGTTCACGTCCTGCCCGTTGATCGTCGCGAAGCCGGCGATCGGCAGCGTGTTGGCCTCGACGTGGCCGCCCGAGAGGTTGGGCGCCTGCTGGGCGAAGTCCAGCACGTTCCACCGGTCGTCGGTCACCACGTCCTTCTTGACCACGCCGAGCAACTGCTGCATCTTGCCCAGGTCGCCGACCACGCCCTGGTCCTTGAGCTTCTTCACCACCGAGGCGATGAAGGCCTGCTGGCGATGGGTGCGGTCGAAGTCGCCGTTGGTCAGGTTGTGCCGCTGGCGGACGAAGGAGAGCGCCTGGGAGGCGTTGAGCGTGTTGAGCCCGGCGTGGAAGTCGGCACCGGAGCCCTGGCCCGCCATCGCCGGGTCCTTGGTGTCGCGGTTGAGGCAGACCGTGATCGGCTGCACCGCCTTGGCGATGTCGTAGAAGCCGAGCAGGTTGACCTCGGCGAAGTGGTCGATCGGCACCCCGAGGAAACTCTGCACGGTGGCCAGCGTCGCCTTGCGGCCGGCCTCCCGCCCCTGCCGCTCCAGGTCGGCCTTGCTCAGGCCCTTGCCCGCCAGCTTGGCCTCGGCAGCCGCCTTGGCGATGCCGTAGGCCTCCTTGATCTTGTGCATCCTGCCGTCCGCGCCGACCGTCTGGACGTAGTCGTCGCGCGGGATGGAGAGCGCGGTGACCTGTCCGCCGTTGGCCGGGATGTGCATCAGCATCAGGGTGTTGGTGTTGTAGCCGCCGACCTCGCTGCTGGAGCCGGCGTGCAGCTCGTCCTGGACGAACTCGCCCGGCAGGTCGTTGCCGTCCATGTCCTTGCGGCTGTCCAGGCCGATCAGCAGCAGGTTCACCGAGTTGTCCAGGTGCGGCGGGGCGCCGTTCCTGATCTCGTCCAGCGCACTGGAGGTGGTCATGTTGCTGGACAGCGCGTGCACCGCGTACCAGGTGAAGCCGCAGGTGCAGAGCACCGCGAGCGAGGTGACGCAGGCCATCGCGCGGCCGGCGACCAGCAGCGGCGAGCGCCGCCGGGGCCTGGGCTTGCCGGGGCGGGCAGCGCCGGCCCGGCGGTCGGGGCTGGGCCGGTCAGCCACGGCGGCTCCTCTTCTGCTGCTCCGGACGCTGGTTGCGCTCCAGGACGATCCGCGCCGCGATCACCAGCACCGCGCCCGCCAGCGCCCAGCCCATCACCGGAAAGCTGTGCACGGCCCACTTGGCGGCGCCGGTGGCCAGCGCTTTCGTGTCGGCGTACTTCTCCCGGTCGGCGAGCAGTTCGGCGCCGGCCGTGCAGCCGAGCACCACCGGGGCGACGGCGGTGAGCACCCACCACCAGCCGGCCCGGGTGGCCAGCCAGGCGGCGGCGGCCGTGCCGAGCACGGTCAGCACCGCGAAGACCCCGCCGGGCGCGGAGCCGAGCAACTCGTCGGTGAACGCGCCGATCACCGGCAGGCCGAGCGCCGCCAGCACGGTGGCGCCCGGGTTGGGGCGACGGGTACGGGTGCGCGAGCCGGTCCGCGACCGGCCGGCCGCCCGCCCGGCCGAGGCCTGGCCCGCACCGGGCGGCGGCGCGTCCGGTCCGCGCCGCGGGGCCGGCAGCTGGGCGCCGCGGGCTCGGCTCCGGGGCCGCAGCTGGTCGCTCGTGGGCGTGCTCGCCCGTTGGCCTGCCATGTCCCCTACCTCGTCCGGTCGGCCGGTGTCGCCGGCGGTCGCCGGCCTGTGACAGTTGCGCAATCTAGCAAGCGTTGGGACGACTTCGGGCCTGTCGGCGGTTCCCCGACTCCCGCTACGTAACGCTTGCGTAAGAGAATAAGTTTTGATGTGACTTTGAATCCTACTTGGTTGACATGGTAACCATCATGGGGTTCCGAACAGTTGGCGGCTCGCAGGCCGCCGTGCGGCCCGGCGGCGGTGCATCCGCTCCCAGCTGGTCCGATGAGCCGACCGGTAGCGTCTGGTTCATGAGAATCGTTCTTCACCGTTCCCGGGCGGCCGGGCCGGGCGCGGTCCTGGCGATACTGCTCGGACTGCTCCTGCTGCTGGCCCCCGGCGCCGCCGTCGCCGCGGGCGGGCTCGACGACGCGTCCGCGGCACTCAAGCAGGGCAAGGTCTATGTCGATCCGGCGATGACCGGTCAGTTCTCCCAGGCCCAGGCCGACGCCCTGACCAAGACGATCAAGGACGCCGACAAGCCGATCCTGGTCGCCGTCGTACCGGCCACCAGCCAGTACCCGGCCGCCACGGTCATCGCCGATCTGCGCACCAAGGCCGGCGTCACCGGGGTCTACGCCGTCTGGCGCGGCACCCAGTTCGCCGTCCGCACCGACGGCGCCGCGCTGAACGAGCTGACCGCCCGCAACTACGCGCAGGCCGCGTTCGATTCCCACCACGGTGATATCAACGCGACGTTGACCGATTTCGTCACCAGTGCCGCGCCGAAGGTACGGGGCCACGCGCCCGGTTCGGGCGGTTCCGGGATCAGCGCCGCGCTGATCGTGGTCCCGCTGGCGATCCTGGCGCTGGTCGGCGTCGGCGGCTTCCTGCTGGTCCGCCGGGCCCGCAAGCGCCGGGAGGAGCAGTTGGCGGCCGAGTTGCGGGCGCTGCGCACCGTGGTCGACGAGGACATCACCGCCTTCGGTGAGGAGTTGGAGCGTCTGGACTTCACGCCGGGCGCCCCCGGCGCGGACGACGCGCAGCGCGCCGACTACGAGCACGCGCTGGACGCCTATGAGCGGGCCAAGCGCACCATGGATGAAGCCCAGCGCCCCGAGGACGTCAAGGCGGTCACCGAGGCGCTGGAGGACGGCCGCTTCTCGCTCGCCACCCTGGCCGCCCGGCGCGCGGGCCGGCCGCTGCCGGAGCGCCGCCCGCCGTGCTTCTTCGACCCGCGGCACGGCCCCTCGGTCCAGGACGCCGACTGGGCGCCGGCGGGTGGCGCCACCCGCTCGGTGCCGGTCTGCGCGGCCGACGCGCAGCGCCTGGCCACCGGCCTCGACCCGGCGATCCGCACCGTGCAGACCGACCAGGGCCCGCAGCCGTACTGGAACGCCGGCCCGGCCTACGGTCCTTGGGCGGGCGGCTACTTCGACAGCTACGGTTCGGGGCTGCTGCCGGGCCTGCTGGTCGGCACCATGCTCGGCTCGGTCTTCTCCGGCCCCGGCGGCTGGTCCGACGGCGGCTACCCCGGGGGCGGCGGCTTCGACGGCGGCTTCCCCGGCGGTGCTGAGCAGTACCAGGGCGGCGACTTCTCCGGGGGCGACTTCAACCCGGCCGACTTCGGCGGCTTCAACGGCGGGGACTTCGGCGGCGGCGGAGATTCCGGCGGTGGGGACTTCGGTGGCGGGGACTTCGACGGTGGGGACTTCTCCGGCGGCGGCGACTGGTAAGGCGCCCACCCCCGGCCCCGGGCCGGGCCCGTTCCCTCGGGAGCGGGCCCGGCCTGCTTGGTTCGAGAATGGAACTGCCTGTGGCAGGCTGATTTCGTGACCACTGCCAGCACAGCCGGCCCCGGCGCCGGCAAGTCGACCGGCCGCCCCTGCTCGATCGCCGCCGCCCTGCAGATCCTCGGCGAGAAGTGGGCGCTGCTGGCCGTGCGCGAGCTCTTCTACGGCAACCACCGCTTCGACCGGATCGCGCGCAACACCGGCGCCCCGCGTGACCGGCTCACCGCCCGGCTGCGCGCGCTGGAGGAGGCCGGCGTGATCGAGCGGCGGCTCTACCAGGAGCGGCCGGCGCGCTACGAGTACCACCTGACCCGGGCCGGCCGGGAGCTGGCCCCGGTCACCCAGGCGCTGCTGGCCTGGGGCGACCGCTGGGCGGTCGAGGAGCCGCCGGTCACCCTGCGCCACCACGGCGCCGGCCACCCGGAGCACCGGCTCGACGCGGCCTGGGTCTGCCGGGAGTGCGGCGAGGAGGTCGCCCAGCCCGGTGTCACGCTGGACATCCACACTCCTGGCTGGGAGCGCTCGGGGCCGGTCGACTAGACCGGCCGACCCGACGTCGTAGGGTCGAGGGATGCACGACGAAGACGTACGGGCCACCATCTGGGTGCGCGGCACCGTCCAGCAGGTCGGCTTCCGCTGGTGGACCCGGGCCCGCGCGCTGGAGATCGGACTGAGCGGCTACGCGAGCAACCTGGGCGACGGCCGGGTCCAGGTGGTCGCCGAGGGCCCGCACGCCGACTGCGAGCTGCTGCTCGCGCTGCTCCGCGGCCCGGACACCCCCGGCCGGGTGACCGGGGTGACCGAGATCTGGAGCGCCACGGGTACGGGGTACGACGGCTTCGCGATCCGCTGAGCGGACCTGCGCAAGCCCGCACCGGGACCTGCGCTCAGGGGGGACCGGTCGGGGCCACGGTGGTTGCCAACTCCGTCCACTCGTGGTTAACTCCGCATCGTGCAGTGATCCACCCGACGTTGGGTGGTGTCACCCGCGGCCTGTGGCGTGAGTCGACCGCCATGCAGGTGACAGCGGCGCCGTAGCACGCGGTGATCGTGTTGACCCGTAGGGTCTTTGGTGAGACGCTGGAAGCCCGCGCACGCGACCGTGATTTCGGGCAGGGCCATGCCCTGTGGCCGTACATCCACAGTGCCTGACCTGGCTGGCAAGCCGGCTGCCCGGCTTTTGCGAGCGCGCGCGTCAACCCCTTCCCCTCGACCTGTACCGTACCGGTTCGGTCACTCAGCGTGGAGGACCATACATCATGGCAAAGGCGCTTCTCGGGTACGTCGGCGGTCCCGACCCGCGAATGCTGTCCGAGATGCGGCGGCTTCAGCAGCGCGTCCAGGACCTGGAAGCCGAACTTGTTCGGATGCAGGCCGAGAACGACGCACTGGTCGCTGTCGCCGACGAGCACTCCTTGCTCGACAGCATCGGCCTCGGACAGCGGGAGCCCGCACTCACCTGAAGCACAACCCAATCGACCGGCCTGTGACCGGCCGATTTTGCCGCGCGCGGATGTTTTCCGCTTCGCCTCGGGCACCTCTGCCGATCAGCTGACCGCTGATCGGAATGGGCGCCCGGCGGTGGGACGCGATCATCGGGGACGCCCTCACCGGCGTCCCTTCGTCGTTCCTTCCTGCTCACGTTCTGTTTGTCCGATGCTGCCCACGGCCCGCCCTCCCGAAACCGGCGCGTCGGACGGATACAGTCGAACGCTGTGCACCTCAAGAGTCTGACCCTGCGCGGCTTCAAGTCCTTCGCCTCGGCCACCACCCTGCGCTTCGAGCCGGGCATCACCTGTGTGGTCGGCCCGAACGGCTCCGGCAAGTCCAACGTGGTCGACGCGCTGTCCTGGGTGATGGGCGAGCAGGGGGTCAAGTCGCTGCGCGGCGGCAAGATGGAGGACGTCATCTTCGCCGGGACCAGCGGGCGGGCCCCACTGGGCCGGGCCGAGGTCAGTCTGACCATCGACAACAGCGACGGCGCCCTGCCGATCGACTACGCCGAGGTGACCATCACCCGGACGATGTTCCGCAACGGCGGCAGCGAGTACGCGCTGAACGGCGACACCTGCCGGTTGCTCGACATCCAGGAGCTGCTCTCCGACTCCGGCATCGGCCGCGAGATGCACGTGATCGTCGGCCAGGGCCGACTGGACTCCGTGCTGCACGCCGACCCGATGGGCCGCCGCGCCTTCATCGAGGAGGCCGCCGGGGTGCTCAAGCACCGTAAGCGCAAGGAGAAGGCGCTGCGGAAGCTGGACGCGATGGCCGCCAACCTCAACCGGGTCCAGGACCTGGTGGCCGAACTGCGCCGCCAGCTCGGCCCGCTCGGGCGGCAGGCCAAGATCGCCCGGCGGGCCGCCGGGATCCAGGCCGAACTGCGCGACGCCCGGCTGCGGCTGCTCGCCGATGACCTGCTGACGCTGCGTCAGGCCATAAAGGCCGAGGTGGCGGACGAACTGGCGCTGCGGCTGCGGCAGTCCACCGTGGAGCAGGAGCTGCAGCGGGCCCGGCAGCGCGAGGCGGTCCTGGAGGCGCAGGTCGAGCAGCTCGGGCCGCGCCTGGAGGCCACCCGGCAAGCCTGGTACCAGCTCTCCGCGCTGATCGAGCGGACCAGGGGCACGATCGGCCTGGCCGAGGCCAAGGTCCGGCACGCCGCCGGCGAGGGCCAGGCCGAGGAGCGGCGCGGCCGCGATCCGCAGGAGCTGGCCGCCGAGGCCGAGCGGGTCCGGGCCGAGGAGGCCGCACTGGCCGAGGCACTGGAAGAGGCGCAGTACGCGCTGGCCGAGGCGGTGGAGACCAGGGCCGCCGCCGAACGCGCGCTCACCGAGGAGGAGCAGCGGCTGAAGACGGCCGCCCGAGCCGTGGCGGACCGCCGCGAGGGGCTGGCCAGGCTGCAGGGCCAGGCCGCCGCGGCCGCCTCCCGGGCGGCCGGCGCACAGGCCGAGATCGAGCGGCTGATCACCGCCCGGGACGAGGCCGCGCTGCGGGCCGAGGCCGCGCGGGCCGAGTGGGAACTGCTCCAGGAGCAGGTCGCGGGCCTGGAATCCGGCGACGAGCAACTGGAGGCGGCGCACGGGCAGGCACGTGAGGCGCTGGCCGGCGCCGAGCGGGAGCTGAGCGCGGCCCGCGAGGCCGCCGCCGGAGCCGAGCGCGAGCGCGCGGCCCTGACCGCCCGTCACGAGGCGCTTTCGCTGGGCCTGCGCCGCAAGGACGGCACCGGTGCGCTGCTGGACGCCGCGGGGACGCTGACCGGCCTGCTCGGCCCGGCGGCCGAGCTGCTCACCGTCACCCCCGGTCACGAGGTGGCGCTGGCCGCCGCGCTCGGCGCGGCGGCCGACGCGGTCGCGGTCGCCGACCCGGACGCGGCGAGCGCCGCGCTGCGGCTGCTGCGCGAGCGGGACGCGGGCCGCGCGGCGCTGCTGATCGCGGGCCGGCCCGACCCGGCCGACCCGGACCGGCCGACCGGGCCCGCCCCTGACGGCGCCCGCTGGGCCGCCGAGCTGGTGGCCGGCCCCGCCGAACTGCTGTGCGCGGTACGGGCCCTGCTGGCCCGCACCGCCGTGGTGGCCGATCTGGACGCCGCCCGCCGACTGCTGGCCGCCCACCCCGAGCTGACCGCCGTCACCGCTGAGGGCGACCTGCTGGCGGCCCACCTCGCCCAGGGCGGCTCGGCCGGACCACCCAGCCAGCTGGAGACCCAGGCCGCGGTGGACGCGGCGGCCCACGCGATCGAGGAGCTGGCCGCGCGCTGCGCCGGGCTGGCCGAGCGGCTCGCCGAGGCCAAGGAGCACCGCCGCGGGTGCGCCGAGCAACTGGACCGGCTGGCCGCCGAACGCCGCAGCGGCGAGAAGCAGCGCGCCGAGGTGGCCGGTTCGCTCGGTCGGCTCGGCGGTCAGGCGCGGGCCGCCGCCGGCGAGGCCGAGCGGGCCGCCGACGCGGTGCGGCGCGCGGAGGAGGGCCGCACCGCGTCGGCGCAGGCCGCCGCGGAGCTGGCCGAGCGGCTCGGCGCCGCCGAGGAGCTGGCCGGGGAGCAGGCCGCGGAGCCGGACCCCGCCGAGCGCGACCGGCTGGCCGAGGCCGGGACCGCCGCCCGGCAGGCCGAGTTGGAGGCCCGGCTCGCGGTGCGCACCCACGAGGAGCGGGTCCGCTCGCTGGCCGGGCGGGCCGAGAGCCTGGACCGCGCGGCCGCCGCCGAACGCGAGGCCAGGGCCCGGGCCGCCGAGCGCCGCCGCCACGCCGCCCGGCAGGCCCAGGTGGCCGGCGCGGTCGCGGCCGGCGCCCGGCAACTGCTCGCCGCCCTGGAGGTCTCCCAGGGCCGGGCGGATGCCGAGCGCACGGCGGTCGAGCAGGCCAGGGCCGAGCGGGAGAGCGCACTGCGCGCCAGCCGTGAGCGCGGCCGGGAACTCAAGGACGAGCTGGACAAGCTGGTCGACGCCGGACACCGGGACGAGGTGCTGCGGGCCGAGAAGCGGCTGCGGATCGAGCAGTTGGAGGCCCGCGCGCTGGAGGAGTTCGGCATCGAGGGGGACGACCTGCTGGCCGGCTTCGGCCCCGACCAGCCGGTCCCGCCGGCCACGCCGGAGGAGGGGCAGGAGCCGGGGGAGAGCCGTCCCTACGTCCGGGCCGAGCAGGAGAAGCGGCTGCGCGCGGCCGAGAAGGCGTACCAGCAGCTGGGCCGGGTGAATCCGCTGGCGCTGGAGGAGTTCGCCGCGCTGGAGGAGCGCCACCAGTTCCTCGGTGAGCAGTTGGACGACCTCAAGCGGAGCCGGCGCGACCTGCTGGAGATCATCCGGGACGTGGACCAGCGGGTCGAGCAGCTCTTCACCGCCGCCTTCCACGACACGGCCGCCCAGTTCGAGGGCGTCTTCTCCCGGCTCTTCCCCGGCGGCGAGGGCCGGCTGCTGCTGACCGACCCCGACAACATGCTCACCACCGGGGTCGAGGTGGAGGCCCGCCCGCCGGGCAAGAAGGTCAAGCGGCTCTCGCTGCTCTCCGGCGGCGAGCGGTCGCTGACCGCGGTGGCCATGCTGGTCGCCATCTTCAAGGCCCGGCCCAGTCCGTTCTATGTGATGGACGAGGTGGAGGCGGCGCTGGACGAGACCAACCTGCGCCGGCTGATCGCGATCATGGAGGAGCTGCGGGACAGCTCCCAGCTGATCGTGATCACCCACCAGAAACTGACCATGGAGTGCGCCGACGCGCTGTACGGCGTGACCATGAAGGGCGACGGGATCTCCCAGGTGATCAGCCAGCGGCTGCGTCCGGAGCACCGCGAGCGGCGGGCCCCGGGACCCCGGGAGGCAACGGTCTGAGCACGGTTACCGCCGCTGGGGCCCGGTGTCACTGATACTGGGGTGGTTATGGAATACGTGATCCTTGCCGTAGTCATCGCCGTGATCGCCGTTGGTGCGGTCGCCGGCCTCGTCGTCAGCGGCAGACGACGTAAGGAACTGCCCCCGGTCCAGCGGCCGACCACCATCGAGCCGAAGACCCCGAGCGAGCCGCAGGTCGGTGACGAGGCGGCGGCGCCGAGCCAGGCGCCGGTGCAGACCGTCGAGGAGGTCGAACTCCCCGAGGCGGCCGAGACCGTCGAGGCCGAGCAGGCCGTCGAGGCGCCCGCCATCGAGGTGCCCGAGCCGACCGCGGGCCGGCTGGTGCGGCTGCGCTCGCGGCTGTCGCGCTCGCAGAACTCGCTCGGCAAGGGCCTGCTGACCCTGCTCTCCCGGGACCGGCTGGACGAGGACACCTGGGAGGAGATCGAGGAGACCCTGCTCACCGCCGACGTCGGCGTGGCTCCGACCCAGGAGCTGGTCGAGCGGCTGCGCACCCGGGTCAAGGTGCTCGGCACCCGCACCCCGGCCGAGCTGCGCGCGCTGCTGCACGAGGAGCTGGTCGCGCTGATCGGCACCGAGGCCGACCGCTCGCTGAAGACCGCCAAGCACGAGGACGGCCGCCCGGCGGTGGTGCTGGTGGTCGGCGTCAACGGAGTCGGCAAGACCACCACCTCCGGCAAGCTCGGCCGGGTGCTGGTGGCCGACGGCCGCACGGTGGTGCTCGGCGCCGCCGACACCTTCCGCGCCGCCGCGGCCGACCAGTTGCAGACCTGGGGCGAGCGGGTCGGGGCGCGCACCGTGCGCGGGCCCGAGGGCGGCGACCCGGCCTCGGTCGCGTTCGACGCGGTCAAGGAGGGCATCGCCGAGGGCGCCGACACCGTGCTGATCGACACCGCGGGCCGGCTGCACACCAAGACCGGCCTGATGGACGAGCTGGGCAAGGTCAAGCGGGTGGTCGAGAAGCACGGCCCGGTGGACGAGGTGCTGCTGGTGCTGGACGCCACCACCGGGCAGAACGGTCTGGTGCAGGCCCGGGTCTTCGCCGAGGTGGTGGACATCACCGGCATCGTGCTGACCAAGCTGGACGGCACCGCCAAGGGCGGCATCGTGGTCGCGGTGCAGCGTGATCTGGGCGTGCCGGTCAAGCTGATCGGCCTGGGTGAGGGTGCCGACGACCTGGCGCCGTTCGAGCCGGGCGCGTTCGTCGACGCGCTGATCGGAGACTGAGACCGGCGGCTGACAGCCGCTCGGTAGCACTGGGGCGTCCTTCCCGTCGGGAGGGGCGCCCCGGCTCTTTCGCTCAGAAGGCCGGCGGCTCAGGAAGCCAGCCAGGCTGGCGACAGCATCGGCTGGACCGCCGCCCGCTCCCGCCCGCGGTGGCACGCGTAGGCGAGGGTGCCGAGCAGCAGCCGGGCCTCCGGCGGGCGGGCCGCGCTCTCCCGGCAGGGGTGGCGCAGCCAGCGCACCTGTCCCAGGCCGGGCAGCACGGTGGGCGGCGCGGCCAGATAGGCACCCTCGCCGTGGCAGCCGAGGTCGAGCGCGGCGTCGTCCCAGCCCATCCGGTAGAGCAGGTCGGGCAGTTTCTCGGCGGTGCCGCAGGCCACGAAGAAGAGCAGCCGGCCGGTGGGCGCGGCGAGCACCGGGCCCACCTGGGTGCCCATCCGCTCCAGCCGGACCAGGGCCCGCAGCCCGGCCGGCTCGGGCACGTCCAGTACGTCGAAGCCGCGCCCGGCCGGCAGCAGCACGCTGGCCTGCGGATCGCCGTCCCAGAGCGCCCGTGCCTCGTGCGCGCTCGCGCCGGCCGGTAGTTCGCGGACCGGGACGCCGTGCGGCGGGTGCAGTCCCGGAGCCGCGCAGTGCGGCCGACCGCAGGCGCAACCGCCGCCAAGCCGCGGCCGGGCACTCGACCCGGTCCGGACCGGCGAGCCGCCGAGGGCGACCGTCCAGCCCCAGCGCCCGGCGTACTCGGCCGCTGCCATGTACGCGGTGGCGCGGGTGCGGCGGCGCGAGCCGAACCTCAGATCGCCGAACAGGTTGTCCATGCCTCCCCCAACAGAATTCGGTTGCCGGCGGTTACGGGACTGTGACGTACCGTCAAATTCTCGCGTCCGGCGTGTGTTCTCGCTCGACGGCGCGCGGCGGGCAGCGCGCGCTGTTGAATGCTTTCGCCGGTGGGGCTGCCCCGGGGCGGGTCCGGCTACCAGTGAAGCGCCGGTGGCGGGATCGCGGATCCACTCGGGGGGTGGCGAATGGTGGCGTTTCCCGGCGAAGCATCCCCCGGACGGCTCATGGCAGGTTACGTTCAGCACGCGGACCAGGGCAGTGGGTACGCGGGCGGGACAAATGAGCAGACTCCGAACGGGGTCGGGCGGGACAGGGGTGGACCCTCAATGGCAGAGAAGCAGCCCAACGAGAAACTGACGGCGTGGTTCGCCCGCAGCGGCTGGTCCAAGGGCGAGTTCGCCAGGCAGGTCAACCGGCAGGCCCGCACGCTGGGTGCGCACCACGTCAGCACCGACACCTCGCGGGTGCGCCGCTGGCTGGACGGCGAGCAGCCGCGGGAGCCGATCCCGAAGATCATGGCGGACCTCTTCTCCGAGCGCTTCGGCTCGGTGGTCTCGGTCGAGGACCTGGGCCTGCGCACCGTCGTCCCCGTCTCCACGGTGGCCGGCGGCGGGGTCGACCTGCCCTGGAGCGGGCCGCAGACGGTGCAGCTGATCAGCGAGTACTCCCGCAGCGACCTGATGCTCAACCGCCGTGGCTTCCTCGGCACTTCGCTGGCGCTGACGGCCGGCGCCGCGCTGATCGAGCCGATGCAGCGCTGGCTCACCCCGGGCCCCGGCGGCTCGCCCACGCCGATCCTGGCGGCGGCCAACGGCGGTGAGCCCTACACCGGCCGGCTCTCCGAGCCGGAGCTGCAGCTACTGGAGCAGACCACCGTGATGTTCCGGCAGTGGGACGCGCAGAACGGCGGCGGCCTGCGCCGCAAGGCGGTGGTCGGCCAGCTGCACGAGGTCACCGACCTGCTGCAGGAGACCTACCCGGTGCAGGTGACCCAGCGGCTCTTCCGGCTCACCGCCGAACTCGCCCACCTGGCCGGCTGGATGTCCTACGACGTGGGCATGCACCCGAGCGCGCAGAAGTACTACGTGCTGGCGCTGCACGCGGCCAAGGAGGCCGGCGACCGCCCGTTCGGCGCGCTGATCCTCACCGACATGAGCCGCCAGATGATCCACCTGAACCGCGGCGAGGACGCCCTGGAGCTGATCCACCTGGCCCAGTACGGCAGCCGGGACACCGCCACCCCGCGCCAGCAGGCGCTGCTCTACGCGATGGAGGCGCGGGCGTACTCCAACATCGGCGAGGTCAACCGCTGCGCCCGCGCGGTCCGGTTGGCCGAGGACACCTTCACCGACGCCGGGCCGATCGAGCAGGACCCCAACTGGCTGCGGTTCTTCTCCAAGGCGGAGCTCTACGCGGAGAACGCGCACTCCTTCCGCGACCTGGCCTACCACTCCTCGCGCAGCCCGCGGTACGCCTCGATGGCCGAGCCGGTGATGGCCACCGCGGTGGACCTGTTCCGTGCGGACAAGGAGAACCACACCCGCTCCTACGCCTTCAACCTGGTCGGCATGGCCAGCGTGCACCTGCTGCGCGGCGAGCCGGAGCAGGCGGCTTCGGTGGCCGAGGAGGCGGTGGACATCGCCGGAAAGGTGCGCTCGGAGCGGCTCAACACCCGGGTCCGCAAGACCTCGGCGACGGCGAGCCGGGACTACCGCTCGGTTCCGGCCGTCAACCGGCTGGCCGAGCTGGTGGTGGATCAGATTCCGGAGTACGAGGCGGTCTGACCCTCATCCTTTCGGTGGACCCGGGGTGATCGGTTGGGTACCCCGGGTGGTGTGCGGCGGTACGGTACCTCACGGCCTGTCATGGCACGGCCGTAGTTCACGCACCCGTAACGGGTGCGTCAACCGTGTCACCACGGCGAAACACCGAGCCGCACTGGCCGAAACCCGTCTTCGGCACTCTCCTCTTCATCGCCGACACCCCGGGTGGCACGGGACAGGGATCCCGAGGGTGGCGCGGCGGACACCTGGAGGAGACGCCGATGCCGGACGGCTTCAGCGCGGGCGATACCGCCTTCGTGCTCATCAGTGCGGCCCTGGTCATGTTGATGACCCCGGGCCTGGCCTTCTTCTACGGCGGCATGGTGAGGGTCAAGAGCACCCTCAACATGCTGGTCATGAGCTTCATCTCGCTGGCCATCGTCAGCGTGCTCTGGGTGCTCTACGGCTACACCCTCAGCTTCGGCAAGGACGCGGGCGCCGGCCTGATCGGCAACCTCGACCACCTCGGGATGCGCGGCATCGGCCTGAACGACCTGAACGGTTCGATCCCGGTCACCGCCTTCGCGGCCTTCCAGCTGATGTTCGCGGTGATCACCCCGGCGCTGATCAGCGGCGCGATCGCGGACCGGGCCAAGTTCACCGCCTGGTCGCTGTTCGTCGCGCTCTGGGTGACGGTCGTCTACTTCCCGGTCGCGCACTGGGTCTTCTTCACCGACAACGGGCACGGCGGCTGGCTGGTCGACCACCTGGGCGTGATCGACTTCGCCGGCGGCACCGCCGTGCACATCAACGCCGGGGTCGCCGGGTTCGCGCTCTGCCTGGTGCTGGGCAAGCGGGTCGGCTTCAAGAAGGACCCGATGCGCCCGCACAGCCTGCCGCTGGTGATGCTCGGCTCCGGCCTGCTCTGGTTCGGCTGGTTCGGCTTCAACGCCGGCTCGGCGCTGGCCGCCAACGGCGTGGCCGGTATGGCCTTCATGAACACCCAGGTCGCCACCGCCGCCGCGATGCTCGGCTGGCTGGCCTACGAGAAGCTGAAGCACGGCGCCTTCACCTCGCTCGGTGCCGCCTCCGGCGCGGTGGCGGGCCTGGTCGCCATCACCCCGGCCTGCGGCTCGGTCTCGATGCTCGGGGCGATCGCCATCGGCCTGATCGCCGGCGCCGTCTGCGCGGCGGCGATCAGCCTCAAGTACCGGCTCGGCTTCGACGACTCGCTCGACGTGGTGGGCGTGCACGCGGTCGGCGGGGCGATCGGCTCGGTGCTGATCGGCCTCTTCGCCACCGGCCACGTCGGCCAGAGCGCCAAGGGCCTGTTCTACGGCGGCGGTCTCGACCAGCTCGGCAAGCAGGTGATCGGCGTGGTCGTGGTCGCGGTCTACTCCTTCGTGCTTTCCTGGCTGCTCGGCCAGGCGATCCAGAAGACGATCGGCTTCCGGGTCACCGAGGAGGTCGAGGTGGCCGGCATCGACCAGGCCGAACACGCTGAGAGCGCCTACGACTTCAGCACGGTGGGGGCTAGCCTGACCCGTGCGCTGGGCACCCCCGCGGCCGCCCGGCCGGCCGAGCAGGTGGCCGCCGGGGCGTCGGTCGGGAATCCGGCCGGGAAGTCCGCCGAGAACAAGTCCGACAAGACCGAGGTCGATGCCCGATGAAGCTGATCACCGCAGTCGTCAAGCCCCACCAGCTGGAGCCGGTCAAGGAGGCGCTGCAGTCCTACGGGGTCCAGGGCCTGACCGTCACCGAGGCCAGCGGCTATGGCCGCCAGCGCGGTCACACCGAGGTCTACCGGGGCGCCGAGTACACCGTCGACCTGGTGCCGAAGGTCCGGATAGAGGTGCTGGTGGAGGACGCCGACGAGCAGGACGTGATCGACGTCCTGGTCAAGGCCGCCCGCACCGGGCGGATCGGCGACGGCAAGGTCTGGAGTGTCCCGGTGGACACCGTGGTCCGGGTACGGACCGGCGAGCGCGGGCCCGACGCGCTCTGATCCTCACGCAGCAGCGGACCCGCGAACCACCCGGCGCGGGTCCGCTCGCCCGTTCCACGGAGTCGCCGTGATGTTTGACTACCAGTCGGCCCGTGCCGACCTGTTCACCAACCCCGACCTGGCCGGCCGCGAACGCCGCGGCGCGCTGGCCGAACTGACGGACCGTTGGCTCGCCGCGCTGCTCGCCGCGGCGGGCGGTGACCAGGGCGGCGTCGCCCTGGTCGCGGTCGGCGGCTACGGACGCGGCGAGCTCTCCCCGCGCAGCGACCTGGACGTGCTGCTGCTGCACGACACGGGCTCGGTCGGCGCGCTGGCCGACCGGCTCTGGTACCCGGTCTGGGACAGCGGGGTGGGCCTGGACCACGCGGTGCGCAAGCCCGCCGAGGCGCGCGCGGTGGCCGCCGCCGACCTCAAGACGCAGCTGGGCCTGCTGGACGCCCGGCACATCGCCGGCGATGCCGAACTGACCGGTGCGCTGCGTTCGGCGGTGCTGGCCGACTGGCGGGCCAAGGCCCCTGAGCGACTGCCCGAGTTGCGCGCGCTCGGCCAGGAACGGGCCGAGCGACACGGCCAGTTGGCCTTCCTGCTGGAGCCCGACCTGAAGGAGGCGGCCGGCGGCCTGCGCGACGTGGTCGCGCTCGACGCGATCGCCGCCTCCTGGCTGGCCGACGCGCCCCGGGAGGGCCTGGACGCCGCCCAGCGCCGGCTCAGCGACGTCCGTGACGCGCTGCACCTGGCCACCGGCCGGACCACCGAGCGGCTCGCGCTGCAGGAGCAGGACCAGGTGGCCGCCGCCCTGGGCGTGCTGGACGCGGACACCCTGCTGCGCCAGGTCTACCAGGCGGCCCGGACCGTCTCCTACGCGAGCGACGTCACCTGGCGGGCGGTCGACCGGCTGCTGGTGGCCCGCCGCTCCCGCGGCCGGCGCCCGTTCCGCTTCGCCTTCGGCGGCGCCGGCCGGTCGGGCGGCGCCCAGCCGGCGGCCCGGGGCGTGGTGGCCCGCCGGCCACTGGCCGAGGGCGTGGTCGAGCAGGACGGTGAGGCGGTGCTCGCGCAGAGCGCCCGCCCGGCCGCCGACCCGGTGCTGACGCTGCGCGCGGCGGCCGCCGCCGCCCAGGCCGGCCTGGTGGTCGCGCACGCCACGGTGCGCCGGCTGGCCGCCGAGAGCAAGCCGCTGCCGGTGCCCTGGCCCACCGAGGCCCGCGAGCAGCTGATCACCCTGCTGGGCGCTGGCGAGGCCTGCCTGCCGGTCTGGGAGGCGCTCGAGGTCGAGGGCCTGATCACCCGGCTGCTGCCGGACTGGGAGCGGGTGCGCTGCCGTCCGCAGCGCAACGCCGTGCACACCTGGACGGTGGACCGGCATCTGGTGGAGACGGCGGTGCGGGCCGCCGCGCTGACCCGCCGGGTGGCCCGCCCCGACCTGCTGCTGGTCGCCGCGCTGCTGCACGACCTCGGCAAGGGCTGGCCGGGCGACCACTCGCAGGCCGGCGAGGTGATCGTGCGGGACGTGGCGGCCCGGATGGGCTTCGACCAGGACGACACCGAGACCCTGGCGCTGCTGGTGCGCCACCACCTGACGCTGATCGACACCGCGACCCGGCGCGACCCGAACGACCCGGCCACCGTCGAGCTGATCGCCAAGGTGGTGGGCACTGCCCAGCACCTGGAACTGCTGCACGCGCTGACCGAGGCGGACGCGACCGCCACCGGCCCGGCCGCCTGGAGCAGCTGGCGGGCCGCCCTGGTGGCCGCCCTGGTCGACCGGGTGGCCGTGCTGCTGGCGGGGGAGCCGGCCGCCGAACCCCTGGGCACGGCCTGCGCCGAGGAGGAGCGGCTCGCGGTGGAGGCGGCCAGGACCGGCGAGCCGGCCCTGACCCTGCGCGCCGTGCTGGTCGAGCAGGACCGCACGGCCGCCGAGCCGATGGGCGTGGAGCTGGTCCTGGCCATCCCGGACCGTCCCGGGCTGCTCGGCACGGTCGCCGGGGTGCTCGCGCTGAACCGGCTCACCGTGCGCTCGCTCACCCTGTGCGAGCTGGACCCGATCGGTGCCGGACCGGTGCTGCTGTTCTCCTGGCGGGTGGCCGCCGAGTTCGGCGAGCTGCCCGAGGCGGCCCGGCTCAGGGCCGACCTGCGCCGGGCGCTGGACGGCTCGCTGGACCCCGGCCGCCGACTGGCCGAGCGCGACGCGGCGGTGCCCAGGCGCCCCGGGATCAGCACCCCGCCCCCGGTGGTCACCGTGGCGCCCGGCGGCGCCTCGGCCACCGCCACCGTGCTGGAGGTGCGCGCGCACGACGCCCCGGGCCTGCTGCACCGGATCGGGCGCGCGCTGGACGCGGCGCGGGTTCGGGTGCGCACCGCGCACGTCAGCACGCTGGGCGCGGACGCGGTGGACGCGTTCTACCTGACGGACAGCGCGGGTGAACGGCTCGGCGAGGCCGCCGCCCGCACGGTGGCCGAGGAGGTGCAGCGGGCGCTCTGCTGACCGGGTGGGGCCCAAGGCCGGGGCGTCCGGATACCCTGGGGGCGACGACCGTACTCATACCGATGCCGCAAGGGACCCGCGACCGACGTGTTCGACACTCTTTCCGACCGCCTCGCAGCGACGTTCAAGAACCTCCGGGGCAAGGGCCGCCTCAGCGAGGCGGACATCGACGCCACCGCCCGGGAGATCCGGATCGCCCTGCTGGAGGCGGATGTCGCGCTGCCTGTGGTGCGGGCCTTCATCAAGCAGGTCAAGGAGCGCGCGCTCGGCTCCGAGGTCTCCGGTGCGCTGAACCCGGCGCAGCAGATCATCAAGATCGTCAACGAGGAGCTCATCAACATCCTCGGTGGCGAGACCCGTCGGCTGCGGTTCGCCAAGACCGGTCCGACCGTGATCATGCTGGCCGGTCTGCAGGGTGCCGGTAAGACCACGCTGGCCGGGAAGCTCGGCCACTGGCTGAAGCAGCAGAAGCACACCCCGCTGCTGGTCGCCTGCGACCTGCAGCGCCCCAACGCGGTCACCCAGCTCTCGGTGGTGGCCGACCGGGCCCAGGTGGCGTTCTACGGCCCCGAGCCGGGCAACGGGGTCGGCGACCCGGTCAAGGTGGCCCGCGACTCGATCGAGTACGCCAAGCAGAAGCAGTACGACGTCGTCATCGTCGACACCGCCGGTCGCCTGGGCATCGACGCCGAGCTGATGCAGCAGGCCGCCGACATCCGGGCCGCGATCAACCCCGACGAGGTCCTGTTCACGGTCGACGCGATGATCGGCCAGGACGCGGTCACCACCGCGCAGGCCTTCCTCGAGGGCGTCGACTTCACCGGTGTGGTGCTCTCCAAGCTGGACGGCGACGCCCGCGGTGGTGCGGCCCTGTCGGTCGCGCACGTCACCGGCCGGCAGATCATGTTCGCCTCCAACGGCGAGAAGGTCGACGACTTCGACGCCTTCCACCCCGACCGGATGGCCTCGCGCATCCTCGGCATGGGCGACATGCTCTCGCTGATCGAGAAGGCCGAGCAGACCTTCTCGCAGGCCGAGGCCGAGAAGATGGCCGCCAAGCTGCAGGGCGGCGGCAAGGACTTCACGCTCGACGACTTCCTGTCGCAGCTGGAGCAGGTCCAGAAGATGGGCTCGATCTCCAAGCTGCTCGGCATGCTGCCGGGCATGGGCCAGATCCGCGACCAGATCAACAACATCGATGACAAGGACGTCAACCGGGTCGGCGCGATCATCAAGTCGATGACCCCGGCCGAGCGGACCGACCCGAAGATCATCAACGGCTCGCGCCGGCTGCGCATCGCCAAGGGTTCGGGCGTCGGCGTCGGCGAGGTCAGCAACCTGGTCGAGCGCTTCTTCGACGCCCGCAAGATGATGACCGCGATGGCCTCCGGCAAGGGCATCCCGGGCATGCCGGGGATCCCGGGCATGGGCGGCGGCGGCAAGAAGTCGGGCAAGAAGGCGCCCGCTGCCAAGGGCCGCAAGAAGTCCGGCAACCCGCTCAAGCGGGCGCAGGAGGAGGCGGCCGCCGCCGAGCGCCGGGCACTGGGCCCGGGCGCGGGGGCGCCGGAGCCGACCCAGGGCGGTGCCTTCGGGCTCGGCGCGGGCAAGGGCCCGAGCGACTTCGAGCTGCCCAAGGAGTTCAAGGACCTGCTCTGAGCGGATCCTGAGCCAGGGCCCTGAGCCCCGGCCGAGCTGACGAGTCGAAGGGCCGGTCGTGCAGACCGGCCCTTCGCATGCCCGATGATGTTCGGATGAGTCGTGTGACCATTCGCGCCCCCAGGCCCTCCGATGCCGTGCTGTACGCCGCGGCGGTGCGGCGCTCCGCCGAGCACATCGGGCGCTGGAACCCGGTGGAGCCGGACGGGCTGCCGGACCTGCTGCAGCGTCAGAGCCCCGGGCTGCGCACCTACCTGATCGTCAACGCGGCCGACGCCGGCCTGGTCGGCAAGTGCAACGTCTCCAACATCGTGATGGGCCGCTACTGCAACGCCGCGCTCGGCTATGACAGCTACCTCCCCTACGCGGGCACCGGGCGGATGACCGAGGGCATGCGACTGGTGCTGGACACCTGCTTCGCCGACCAGACCGCCGGCGGCCTCGGGCTGCACCGGCTGGAGATCAACGTGCAGCCGGAGAACGAGCGTTCGATCGCGCTGGCCCGCCGGCTCGGCTTCCGGCACGAGGGGTTCACACCGCGGATGCTCTTCCTGGCGGGGGCCTGGCGCGACCACGAGCGGTTCGCCCTGACGGTGGAGGAGTGGCGCCCGCTGCGGGCGTCCGCCTGACCGCCCCCGGCGGCGTTGCTGATGGATCGTCAGCTTTTCGGCCCGTATGGTCCGAATCGTGACCGAACCCGTGCCGCCGCGTCAGAATCCCGACCAGCCCTGGCGGTCCGAGGGTGCGCCACCCCCACCACCGCAGCCCCCACCGCGCCGCAGGATGCCCGGCGGCTGGGTCGGGCTGATCCTGACCGCGCTGGCCGTCTTCCTGATCAGCGACCTGCTGCTGAGCTTCTTCGGCAACGGCGGCGGCACCACCGTCTCCTACACCGAGTTCAACAGCGAGCTGAACAAGGGCAACATCGCCAAGATCTACGCCAAGGGCGACGCGATCGAGGGCACCCTGAAGGCCGCCGCCCCCAAGCCGGACGGCGGCAGGGGCAGCTACACGGAGTTCACCACCCAGCGGCCCTCCTTCGCCAACGACAACCTCTACGGCACGCTGCTGGCCCAGGGCGTCGAGGTCACCGCCGAGCCGGTGGTGCAGCAGCGCAGCTTCCTGGCCAACCTGCTGATCTCGCTGGCCCCGATGCTGCTGCTGGTCCTGGTCTGGCTGCTGCTGGCCCGCCGGATGGCCGGCGGGCTCGGCGGCGGACCGCTGGGCCGCAAGGCCCCGCCGAAGCCGGTGGCGCCCGAGGAGGGCAAGCGCACCACCTTCGCGGACGTGGCCGGCATCGACGAGGTCAAGGCCGAACTGACCGAGGTGGTGGACTTCCTGAAGAACCCCGCCGACTACCGCAAGCTGGGCGCCAGGATGCCCGGCGGCGTGCTGCTGGCCGGTCCGCCCGGCACCGGCAAGACGCTGCTCGCCCGAGCGGTGGCCGGCGAGGCCGGGGTGCCGTTCTTCTCCGCCTCCGCCTCGGAGTTCATCGAGATGATCGTCGGGGTCGGCGCCAGCCGGGTGCGGGAACTCTTCGCCGAGGCCCGCAAGGTGGCCCCCGCGATCATCTTCATCGACGAGATCGACACCATCGGGCGCAAGCGCGGTGGCGGCAACGCGATCGGCGGCCACGACGAGCGGGAGCAGACGCTCAACCAGATCCTCACCGAGATGGACGGCTTCTCCGGCTCCGAGGGCGTGGTGGTGCTGGCCGCCACCAACCGGGCCGACGTGCTCGACCCGGCGCTGCTGCGCCCCGGCCGGTTCGACCGGGTGGTCAACGTCAGCCCGCCCGACCGCGACGGGCGCACCGCGATCCTGGCCATCCACGCCCGCGACGTGCCGCTCGCCCAGGGCACCAGCCTGGCCGAGGTCGCCAAGACCACCCCGGGGATGACCGGCGCGGAGCTGGCCAACCTGGTCAACGAGGCGGCCCTGCTGGCGGTCCGGCGCAAGCAGCCGACGGTCGGCCAGCGCGACCTCTCCGACGCCCTGGAGAAGGTCCAACTGGGCGCCGTGCGACCGCTGGTGATGCCGGAGGCCGACCGCCGCAGGACCGCCTACCACGAGAGCGGTCACGCCCTGCTCGGCATGCTGCAGCCGGGCGCCGACCCGGTCCGCAAGGTCACCATCGTGCCGCGCGGCCGGGCGCTGGGCGTCACCATGTCCACCCCCGAGGCGGACCGCTACTCCTACACCGAGCAGTACCTGCGCGGCCGGATCATCGGCGCGCTCGGCGGGATGGCGGCCGAGCAGGTGGTCTACGGGATGATCACCACCGGCGCGGAGAGCGACCTGGAACAGGTCACCAACATCGCCCGCGGCATGGTCGGCCGCTGGGGGATGAGCGAGCGGGTCGGCCGGCTCACCGCGATCCCGGACGACACCCAGGGCGCCTACGGGCTGTCGGCCGCGCCCAGCACCCTGGACGCGGTGGACCACGAGGCCCGGCGGATCGTCGCCGAGTGCTACGAGGAGGCGCTGGGCACCCTCGCGCAGCACCGCGGCCGGCTGGACGCGCTGGCCGCGGCCCTGCTGGAGCACGAGACGCTGGACGAGGAGGCCGCCTACCGGGCTGCCGGGATTGCGCGGACTGCCGACTGACACCACGTCAGCTCGACGGCCCTGGCGTCAGGTCCGGCGGGCCAGCACGTACTGGAAGGTGTTGGCCATCCGCACCGTGTCGTCGGCCCGGGTGAACGGGTGCAGCGCCTCGGCGACCTCCTTGGCCACCGGAGCCGCGCCCGCGTAGTCGATCGCCGCGTCGAACCAGCCGGTGGCCAGCAGTCCGCGCACCGCGCTGTCCAGGTCGGGGTAGCCGAACGGGCAGGCCACCGTGCCGCTGCCGACCACCCGCAGCCCGGCGTCGGCGGCCAGCCGGGTCAACTCGCCCGCGCCGCTGAGCCGGAACGGGTCGAGGGCGTGCCGCGGGCCGCCGCGCCGCCGGGCCACCTCCAGCACCGCCGCGCTCTGGCAGGCCTGCTCTGGCCCGAAGCCGGCCAGCGCCACCAGGCCGCCGGGCAGCACCAGGCGGGCCGCCTCCCGGGCCGTCCGCAGCGGCTCCTCGGCCAGCCGCAGCGGCTCGAAGACGGTGACCACGCCGTGCGCCGACCGGGTGGCGGGCAGCCCGGCGGTGACCCAGAGCCGACGCGCCCTGGCCAGCTCGCGCAGCTCCGGATCCGGCTCCAGGCCGGCCACCCGAGCCCCGCGTCCGGCTGCCAGCAGCAGCGCGAGCCCCGAGCGGCAGCCCAGGTCCAGCAGGCTGCCGCCGTGACCGACCGCCAACCGCTCGTGCACCGCCTCGTACAGCGGTACCAGCGTGCGCTCCTGGATCTCGGCCCAGTCGCGGGCCCGCGAGGCGGGAGTCGGTCGGGTCGCCTGGAACGGTGCTGCCGTGGCCGTGCCGTGCGCTGAAGCCATTCTGGTGGCCTCCCATCAGGTCCGGTCGGACGTGCTGCGGATGCTCCCCCCACTGCGTGCCCCCGACTCAAGCGAAGCGCGGCGCGGGCGCGCCGTCCAGAGGAGCACGCCGGTGTGCGCCAGCCCGCTGGGCGTGCGCCCCCCGGGGCCCGCCGGGCCGGGTCGTGCGGTGGCCGGGCGGTGGCAGCGATTCACACTCGGCCCGCCGGGCACCGTACGATTCGCCCCATGGCAAAGGCTCCCGTTCTCACCCCCCAGGCGGACGACTTTCCGCGCTGGTACCAGGATCTGATCAACAAGGCCGAACTGGCCGACAACGGTCCGGTGCGCGGCACCATGGTCATCCGACCGTACGCGTACGCGCTGTGGGAGCGGATGCAGCAGGACCTGGACGCGCGGATCAAGAAGGCCGGCGCGCAGAACGCCTACTTCCCGCTCTTCATCCCGCTGTCCTACCTGACCAGGGAGGCCGAGCACGTCGAGGGCTTCGCCCCCGAGCTCGCGGTGGTCACCCACGGCGGCGGCAAGGACCTGGAAGAGCCGGTCGTGGTCCGGCCGACCTCCGAGACCATCATCAACGAGTACTTCTCGAAGTGGGTGCAGAGTCACCGCGACCTGCCGCTGCTCATCAACCAGTGGGCCAACGTGGTCCGTTGGGAGCTGCGCCCGCGCATCTTCCTGCGCACCACCGAGTTCCTCTGGCAGGAGGGCCACACCGCCCACGCCAACTACGAGGAGGCGCGCGCCTACGCCTCGATGATCCACACGGACGTCTACGGCGACTTCATGACCAACGTGCTGGCGATCGACGTGGTGCCCGGCCGCAAGACGGCCAAGGAGCGCTTCGCGGGCGCCATCAACACCCTCACCCTCGAGGGCATGATGGGCGACGGCAAGGCGCTGCAGCTCGGCACCGCGCACGAGTTGGGCCAGAACTTCGCCAAGGCCTTCAACACCACCTACCAGCTGCAGGGCGCCGAGCGCGAGTACGTCTGGCAGACCTCCTGGGGTGTCACCACCCGCATGGTCGGCGCGCTGATCATGTCGCACGGCGACGACAACGGTCTGCGGGTGCCGCCGCGCCTGGCCGCCACCCAGGCCGTGGTGCTGGCGATCAAGGGTGACGACGCGGTGATCGCCAAGGTCCGCGAGATCGGCGCCGCCCTGGAGGCGGCCGGCATCCGCACCGTGGTGGACGACCGCACCGACACCCCGTTCGGCCGCCGCGCGGTGGACTGGGAGCTCAAGGGCGTCCCGCTGCGGATCGAGGTCGGCCCGCGCGACCTGGAGGCCGGCACCGCGATGCTGGCCCGCCGGATCCCCGGCGGCAAGGAGCCGGTGGCGATCGAGGGCCTGGCCGCGCTGCTGCCCGGCATCCTGGAGGAGGACCAGGCGCTGCTGCTGCGCCAGTCCCGCGAGCGCCGCGAGTCCCGCACGGTGGACGTGAAGACCATCGACGAGGCCATCGAGGCCGCCGCCACCGGCTGGGGCCGGATCTCCTGGGCCGAGCTCGGCCCGCAGGGCGAGGCGAAGCTCGCCGAGCAGGGTGTCTCGGTGCGCTGCATCGTCGCCGCCGACGGCTCGGTGCCGGCCACCGACGACCAGGAAGGCAATGTCGCGATCGTCGCGCGGGCGTACTAAATGGGTTATCCGCTCGCTGATTGAGTAACCGATAGGTGACGGCGTCTCGCCTACTGACCGGTCAACTCCCAGTGCGGGCGAACTAGCGGTACGGTGTACGGCCCGTGGCCCTGTCAAAATCGCGTCAGGGCCCGGGCCGAAACAACTCGG
Source organism: Kitasatospora sp. NBC_01266 (assembly GCF_036242395.1). NCBI lineage: Bacteria > Bacillati > Actinomycetota > Actinomycetes > Kitasatosporales > Streptomycetaceae > Kitasatospora > Kitasatospora sp. NBC_01266. Next base: position 5,649,705 of record NZ_CP108458.1, read on the forward strand.
CGCGGCGCTCTGCCGCGCCCGGGAATCGGGCGACCCGGCGACGAACGGCGGGTGCGGACACCGAGGGGGTTGGTCTTGCGTCAGAATTCGAACGCTCAACACGGGCATTGTCACACCCAGCTGAGAGTTCTCCGGGAATTTTCGGTGAGCGCTCAAGAATGGAACGTCGGAACCTTCTCCCTCGTTGGCATAGCGTGAGCACGACACAGCCCCTCGTCCTCGCGGCCGAACTGGCCGCCGCCTGGAGCGACATCCAGGCCTACCACCGCGACCTGCCCGACCTCGCCTCGCCCGAGGCGCTGATCGGCGAGTCGTCCTCGGCCTGCGGCACCCAGCTCGGCTTCGAGCGGCTGCTGCACGAGGCCGCCCACGGTCTGGCCGCCGCCCGCGACATCCGGGACACCTCCCGGGCCGGGCGCTACCACAACCGTCGTTTCCTCCTCCTCGCCTCCGAGCTGGGGCTGGCGCACCCGGTGGAGCCGCACGCCAGTAGCGGTTTCTCCCAGGTGACCATGCTCCCCGAGACCCAGGAGCGGTACGCCGCGACCATCGAGCGGCTGGAGCGCGCCCTCGGCGCCCACCAGCAAGCGGTGGCCGGGACGCCCGACGGCGGAGTGCTACGCGCGTTCCGTGGCCCGGCGGCCCGGCACGGTTCCTCGGGCGGTGGCGTCCGGGTGAAGGCCGTGTGCGGCTGCGGTCGCAACGTCCGGGTGGTGCCCTCGGTGCTCGCCCAGGCCTCGATCGTCTGCGGCGCCTGCCAGCAGCCGTTCAAGATCACCTGAGTGCGCGTTTCCCCTGACCGGGCCCGCCCCGGTCGGGGGAGCCGTGCCCGGTGTGGCACAATCGATAGCTGATACCCGGCAGCCAACAGGAACCCTCTCGCCTACGGCTGGCGTGTCATTCGAACGACCGACCCCGCAACCCCACGCGGTGTGCGGTCGCTCACCCACGTCAACTCCAGGAGAATCCACTCCCGTGGCAGTCAAGATCAAGCTCAAGCGTCTCGGCAAGATCCGTTCCCCGCACTACCGCATCGTCGTCGCCGACTCGCGCACCAAGCGCGACGGTCGCGCGATCGAGGAGATCGGCATCTACCAGCCGACCTACAACCCCTCGAAGATCGAGGTCGACACCGACCGCGCCCAGTACTGGCTGTCCGTCGGCGCCCAGCCGACCGAGCCGGTGCTCGCCATCCTCAAGCTGACCGGCGACTGGCAGAAGTTCAAGGGCCTGCCCGCCCCGGCCCCGCTGCTCGTCGCCGAGCCCAAGGTCGAGGACTTCTCGCACCTGTTCGCGAAGGCCGTCGCCGGCTTCGAGGACGCCACCACCGGTGTCGCCATCACCCCGAAGGCCAAGAAGTCGGACAAGGCCGAGGCTGACGCCGACGCCGCTTCCACCGAGGCCTGAGCGTGATCGAGGACGCCCTCGATCACCTGGTGAAGGGCATTGTCGAGCACCCCGAGGATGTCCAGGTGCGCTCGCGCAACCTGCGCCGGGGTAACACCATCGAGGTGCGGGTGCACCCTGATGACCTCGGCAAGGTGATCGGCCGTGGCGGTCGCACCGCGCGTGCGCTGCGCACCGTGGTGGGCGCGCTCGGCGGTCGCAACGTCCGCGTCGACCTGGTCGATGTGGACAACATCCGCTGACGATCACCGTCGTCTTCTGATCCGGCCGGGACGCCTCGCGCGTCCCGGCCGGATCTGTCTTTTGCGGCAATCCGGCTTCAGGTCGACGCGGCTTCGGGCCGACAACAACTTCAGGCAACACAGCTTTCAGGCAACACCGTCTCGGTACTAGTGCTCAGGAGTGCACCGTGCAGCTCGTCGTCGGCCGGATCGGCCGTGCCCACGGCATCAGGGGGGACGTCTTCGTCGAGGTCCGCACCGACGAGCCGGAGCTGCGGCTCGGACCCGGCGCGGTGCTGCTCACCGACCCCGCCGGCGTCGGCCCGCTGACCATCGAGTCCGGCAAGGTGCACAGCGGCCGGCTGCTGCTCCACTTCGAGGGCGTCAAGGACCGCACCGCCGCCGAGGCGCTGCGCAACACGATGCTGATCGCCGAGGTGGACCCGGAGGAGCGGCCGGAGGACGAGGACGAGTACTACGACCACCAGCTGATCGGCCTGGACGTGGTGCTGCTCGACGGCACCCCGGTCGGCGAGCTCAGCGAGGTGGTCCACCTGCCGTACCAGGACCTGCTGACCGTCACCAGGGCCGACGGCACCGAGGTGCTGATCCCGTTCGTCTCGAAGATCGTGCCGACCATCGACCTGGAGAACCAGCGCTGTGTCATCGACCCGCCGGCCGGGCTGATCGACGAGGCCCAGGCCGAGGTCGACGGCGGGCCGGAGAGCGAGCGATGAGCGTCCACCAGGGGATGCGGATCGACGTCGTCACGATCTTCCCCGAGTACCTCGACCCGCTGAACGTCTCGCTGGTCGGCAAGGCCCGGGCGCGCGGCCAGCTCGACGTGCACCTGCACGACCTGCGCTCCTGGACCCATGACGTGCACCGCACGGTGGACGACACCCCGTACGGCGGCGGCCCCGGCATGGTGATGAAGCCCGAGCCGTGGGGCGAGGCGCTGGACGCGGTGCTCGCGGCGGGACCCGAGGGGGAGGTGCCGACGCTGGTGGTGCCCACCCCGAGCGGGGTGCCGTTCACCCAGGAGCTGGCCCAGGAACTGGCCGGGCGGCCCTGGCTGGCCTTCGCGCCCGCCCGGTACGAGGGCATCGACCGCCGGGTGATCGAGGAGGCCGCCACCCGGATGCCGGTGGTCGAGGCCTCGATCGGCGACTACGTGCTGGCCGGCGGCGAGGTCGCGGTGCTGGTCATGGTCGAGGCGATCGCCCGGCTGCTGCCCGGCGTGCTCGGCAACGCCGAGTCGCACCGGGACGACTCCTTCGCTCCCGGCGCGATGGCCGACCTGCTGGAGGGCCCGGTCTACACCAAGCCCGCCGAGTGGCGCGGCCGGGCGGTGCCCGAGGTGCTGCTCAGCGGCAACCACGGCAAGATCGCCCGCTGGCGGCGCGAGCAGGCCTTCACCCGCACCCTGGCCAACCGGCCCGACCTGGTGGAGCGCTGGCGGTTCGAGGACTTCGACAAGAAGGAGCGCGAGGCGCTCAGCGTGCTCGGCCTCGGCTGGGACCAGCAGCAGGGCCGATTTCTTCGACCCGCCGAGGCTGTGGAAGAATAGGCCGCTGTTGTCTGTCGCCGGGACCGCTCTTCGCGGTCCGGTGGTCCGGTGCCCCCGCCACGGGGGGATCCCCGCAAGCCGAAGCGACCCGCAACGAACCCCATTGTGACGATTTCCGTGGGCGGCCCGTGGCGCCTGCGATGGAGAGCATCATGAGCAACAAGCTCGCTGCTGTCGACGCGGCCTCGCTGCGTACCGACATCCCGGCCTTCCGCGCCGGTGACACCCTGAAGGTCCACGTCCGGGTCATCGAGGGCAACCGCTCCCGTATCCAGATCTTCCAGGGCGTCGTGATCCGCCGCCACGGCGCGGGCATCGGTGAGACCTTCACCGTCCGCAAGGTGAGCTTCAACGTCGGCGTGGAGCGCACCTTCCCGGTGCACACCCCGATCGTCGAGAAGATCGAGGTCGTCACCCGCGGTGACGTCCGTCGCGCCAAGCTGTACTACCTCCGTGACCTGCGCGGCAAGGCCGCGAAGATCAAGGAGAAGCGCGACCGCTGAGTCGCTGCCCCGGGCTCGCCCCGGGAGTGCGGCACGCTCAGGGTTGGCCGCTAAGCTCAGCCCGATGAGCACCCATGAACCGATCGCGGACCGCGACGGCACCTCTGCACCTGCGGGTGCGGGGGCGCCGTCGCGGTCCGCGGCCGTTTCGGAGCCGGCTGCCGCCGCCGAGGCCGCGGCAACCGGTGGGGACGCCGCGGCAGCCGGTGGGGAGGCCGCCGAAGATGCCCTCGCGCCGGACGGGACCGAGGAGCAGCAGCCGCCCGGCTGGAGCCTGGGCTACCTGGCCAAGCTCGGTGCCGTCTGCCTGCTGGTGCTGCTGCTGGTCGTCATCTTTGTCGCACAGCCCTTCGTGGTCCCGTCCGGCTCGATGGAGAACACGCTGCGCCCCGGCGACCGGCTGGTGGTGAACAAGCTCGCCTACCAGTTCGGCGGCACCGTCCACCGTGGCGACGTGGTGGTCTTCGACGGCACCGACTCCTTCGTGCCGGGCGGCGACAACACGATCGATCTCGGCAGCGAACTGCGCAAGCTCGGCACCGCGCTGGGCCTGACCTCGGACGACTCGATCTTCGTCAAGCGGGTGATCGGCGTCGGCGGCGACCGGGTGACCTACCGGCCCGGCGAGCGGGAGCTGGCCGTCAACGGGGTGCCGCTGGCCGAGTCGGACTACCTGTACCCCGGGGACGCGCCCTCCACCGTGGGCTTCGACGTCCAGGTGCCAGCCGGCGAGCTCTTCGTGCTGGGCGACCACCGCAGCGCCTCCAGCGACTCCCGGGACCACCTCGGCGATCCCGGCGGCGGCTTCGTCCCGGTCGGCAAGGTGATCGGCCGGGCCGACTGGGTGGTCTTCCCGGTCGGGCACTGGTCCGCGCTGGACACCCCGGCGGGCTTCGCGGCGATCGCCGCGGCGGCGAGGGGCGGTGGCCATGGGGAGTCGCGGTAGGGCGGCGCAGGCCGTGACCGTCGAGGAGCCCGGGATCGTCGAGCCGCCGGGGGCGCTGGTCGGTGCCCGCGGCCGCGCCCAGCGCCGCCGCACCGCACGGCGGGCGGCCGGCCGGGGCCGGCGCGCCCTGCTGCGCGAGGTGCCGCTGATCGCCGTGGTCGCGCTGCTGATCGCGCTGACCCTGAAGACCTTCTTCGTGCAGGTCTTCGTGATCCCCTCCGGCTCGATGGAGCAGACCATCCAGATCGGCGACCGGGTGCTGGTCGACAAGCTCACGCCCTGGTTCGGCAGCACGCCGCAGCGCGGCGACGTGGTGGTCTTCAAGGACCCGGGCGGCTGGCTGGAGAGCGCCCCCGCGGACAGCGGCGGACCGGTCGGCCGCGGCTTCAGGGACGCCTTCAGCTTCGTCGGGCTGCTGCCCTCGTCCAACGAGCAGGACCTGATCAAGCGGGTGATCGGGGTCGGCGGTGACACCGTGGCCTGCTGCGACGCCGGCGGCCGGATCACCGTCAACGGCCGGCCGATCGACGAGCCCTACCTGGCGCCGGGCAATCCGCCCTCGCGGATGCCGTTCCGTGTCACGGTGCCCCAGGGGCGCCTGTGGGTGATGGGGGACCACCGCGACCTGTCGGCCGACTCGCGCTACCACATGTCCGGGCCCTGGCAGGGCACCGTGCCGCTGTCGAACGTGGTCGGCCGCGCCTTCCTGATCGGCTGGCCGCTGGACCGCGTGCACTGGCTCTCCCGGCCGACGTACGGCACGCCGGCGGCACTGGGCCCGCCGACTGCCGGACAATCCCCCGGGGTCAGCCCGGATCCCTTGGAACCCTCGCTCGTTATGGGGATGTTGGGCGTCTCGCCTGCCGTGCTGCGAGGTCGGCGCGGGGCGTTCACCGGCGGCTCACCGGCCGCCAGGCGGCGCTGGCGGGCGGCTCGGCGGTCCGCGGGCGCGGACTGACGGTTCGCCCGGTCCATCGGGCCGCCGTGTGGGAAGACCCGGGTGGACCACTCGGGGTGATAGAGAAGTGCAGACGTTCCCGGGCTTGTCCGTGGGAACGGTTCCGAAGGCTGTGCTGGTGTCCGGCCGTCCGACCACGGACGTGCGGACCCGGGTTCACGGTCGGTCACAGGCGTGGTGCCGGCTGTGCGGCACTGGTGAGCGCGGACGATGGTCGTCCGCACAGCAGGGAGGAGATGTCGTGGGGGATCTGGTGATCGGCGCCCGCGGGGCCGGCGAGCCCGAGGGCTCCGGCGGCCGCACGGCCCAGTCCACCGAATCCGGACAGCCATCCGAGCCCACCGACGGCCATGGCGGCCACGGCGAGGGCGGGTTGCCCGAGGGCGGCGCGGGCGAGCAGCCGGCGGCCGACCAGCCGCAGCTGCCGGACGTGCCGGAGGACGTGCAGGAGAAGCCCGGCGGCGAGCGCAAGCAGCGTTCGTTCTGGAAGGAACTGCCGATCCTGATCGGCATCGCGCTGGTCCTGGCGTTGGTCATCAAGACCTTCTTCGTGCAGGCCTTCTCGATCCCCTCGGCGTCGATGGAGCAGACCCTCAAAATCGGCGACCGGGTGCTGGTGGACAAGCTGACCCCGTGGTTCGGCGCCAAGCCCGACCGCGGCGACGTGGTGGTCTTCCACGACCCGGGCGGCTGGCTCGGCGACGGCGAGACCGCCCAGCAGAGCTCCAACCCGGTGGTGCGCGGGATCCAGGACGCGCTCAGCTTCATCGGCCTGATGCCGGCGGCCAACGAGAAGGACCTGATCAAGCGCGTGATCGGGGTGGCCGGTGACACCGTCGAGTGCCAGGGCAACGGCCCGCTCACGGTCAACGGCGTGGCACTGAACGAGCCGTACGTCTACACACCCGGGATGACGCCCCCCAACCCCTGCGGCGGCACGCCGTTCGGGCCGGTCAAGGTGCCGCCGAACGCGATCTGGGTGATGGGCGACCACCGCAACGACTCGCTGGACTCGCGCTTCCACCAGGACCAGCCGCCGACCAAGACCGAGCCCGGCGGCGGCTTCGTCTCGGTGAACGACGTGGTCGGGCGGGCCTTCGTGGTGGCCTGGCCGGTGAACAACTGGGCCACCCTGCCGGTGCCGTCCACCTTCAACCAGAAGGGCATCTCGGCCGAGGGCCTGGTGCCGCCGGCCCTCGGCGTGGTGGGGACGATGCCGGTCGCCCTCTGGCTGCGTCGCAAGCGCCGCAACTAGCGGGGCGGCCGGCGCGATCGGCGCCGGGCCCGCAACGGCCTTCATCCCTGCTCGGCTCTTGCGCGGGCCGTGGTACCGACGAGTAATCTGCTCGGACGTGCCACGGCCCGCCGCCGTGTCCGGCCCGCCCCCAGCCTTCGGCCGGGAGGTACCCCCACGCCACCCAGGACGGTCCCGATGAGCAGCCTCGCCGAAGAATCCTCCGGTCCGGGCGCCGCCGCACCCACCGCTCCCGCCACCCCGGCCCGGCGCCGCCCAGGGGTCGGCGCGGTGCTCCAGGGGGTGGCCCTGGTCCTGGGCCTCGGGCTGCTGCTGGGCGGCTTCGGGATGATCGCGCTGGACTACCGGCCGTACCAGGTGCCCACCGGCTCGATGTCCCCGACCATCGCGGCCGGTGACACCGTGCTGGCCCGCAAGGTGGACGGCGCCCAGGTCGGGCGCGGCGACATCGTCGTCTTCCACGACCCGACCTGGGGCAACGCGACCATGGTCAAGCGCGTGGTGGGGGTCGGCGGCGACACGGTGGCCTGCTGCGACGCCCAGCACCGGTTCACCGTCAACGGCGTACCGCTCGACGAGCCGTACGTGGCGCCGGGGGGCCCGCCGAGCGCGGCGTTCAGCGCGAAGGTCCCGGCCGGGCGGCTCTTCCTGCTGGGCGACAACCGCAGCGGCTCGCTGGACTCCCGGGTGCACCTGGACGACCTGGCCGGGACGGTCGCGACCTCGCAGGTGCAGGCACGGGTGGAGGCGACCATCTGGCCGTTCGGCCACGCCGGTCTGCAGGGGCGTACGGTGGCGTTCGACGCGCTGGGCGGCCCGGTGGCCGCCAAACCCGGGCCGCTGGTGCCGCTGGCCTGGGCGGCGGTGGCGGGCGCGGTGATCATCGTGCTGACCTCGCTGACCGGTCCGGTGGCGGCGCTGGCCCGCCGGATCCGCGGGGCGGGGCGCCGGGGGTAGTCGGGTCCGGGGCGCGGCGCGGGGGAGCCCGGTGGGCTCTCGGGTGTTCTGGTGTTCTGGTGTTCTGGCGTTCGGGGTGTTCGGGGTGTGAGGTGGCCGATGGGGCAGGGGTTCGGATGACAGCGCAGGAGCCGGTGCGACGGCGGGAGGCCGCCCGGGTGCTGCTGCTCGATGCGGCGGACCGGGTATTGCTCTTCCACGGTTTCGATCCCGCCGAACCGGCACGCACCTGGTGGTTCACGCCCGGTGGCGGGCTGGAGCCGGGCGAGGACAGCCGGGCGGCGGCGCTGCGCGAGCTGGCCGAGGAGACCGGACTGGCCGGGGTGGAACTGGGCCCGGTGGTGGCCGTCGACCTGGCGGAGTTCAGCTACGACGGCGAGCGCTACCAGCAGCGCCAGTGCTTCCACCTGGCCCGTACGGTCGGGGTCGGACCGGTCGACCTGGACAGCTCCGGCAGCGCGCCGGACGAGCGCGAGCAGTTGAGCGAGGCGCGCTGGTGGACGGTGGCGGAGCTGCGCCGGACAGCCGATCAGGTCTACCCCGAGCGCCTGGTCGAGCTGCTGGAGCTGCTGCTGCGCGGGGGAGTGCCCGTCGAGCCGGTCCGCCTCTGAGTGCGGGTGCGGTGGTCCACAATGGGGAAGGACTCGACGAGCTGAGGGGACGCCTGTATGAGCGCGGAAGATCTCGAGAAGTATGAGACCGAGATGGAGCTCAAGCTCTACCGGGAGTACAAGGACGTCGTCGGCCTGTTCAAGTACGTGATCGAGACCGAGCGCCGGTTCTACCTCACCAATGACTACGAGCTGCAGGTGCACTCGGTCCAGGGGGAGGTGTTCTTCGAGGTCTCGATGGCCGACGCCTGGGTCTGGGACATGTACCGCCCGGCCCGGTTCGTCCGCAAGGTGCGGGTGCTGACCTTCAAGGACGTCAACATCGAGGAGCTCGCGAAGAGCGACCTGGAGCTGCCCTCGGACGAGGCCGGCTTCGGGAACTGAGTGGGGGAGCAGGGCAGGGGACCAGGGCAGGGGGGCTGGAGCGTGGGGGCTGCGTGCGGGCACTGAGCGCACGACACTGAGCGCGGGCACTGCGCACAGGAACTGAGCGCATCATCGGATGAGCTCCTCGCGGCCGCGCCCGACCGGGGGAATGTCGCTGTCCACACCCCCGGGGTTCTCCACAGCTTGACGACACCCCGTGGCCGAGAAGCCCGCGCGGCGGCAACCTCCGTATCCGGAGGTGATCGCGATGCAGAACGCACACACGGCCCTGGGCCGCTACGGCGAGGAGGTGGCCGCGCGCCGTCTCACCGAGGACGGCCTGCGGGTCCTGGAGCGCAACTGGCGCTGCCCTGAGGGCGAGCTCGACATCATCCTGCTGGACGACGACACGATCGCTGTCTGCGAGGTCAAGACCCGCTCCGAGCACAGCTTCCAGCAGCCCGAGGAGGCCCTCGGCCCGGCCAAGGCCGATCGACTGCGCCGACTCGCCGAGCGCTGGCTGGTCGAACGGTGGCCGGAGCACTTCGCCCGGTTCACCCGGGCCCTGCCCGCAACGCCATCGATCCCGGCACCGCCGACGGCCCAGGGGGCGGCCGCCGGGCCGAGCGCCGTGGGCCCGGTCCTGCCGGTGCTGCCGATCGGCGAAGTGCCGCTACCGCCCGGCGGCGTACGGATCGACCTGGTCTCGGTGGTCAGCCGGGCCCGCGGTGCCGCCCGGATCGAGCACCTGCGGGGGGTGATCTGAGATGGCTTTCGCCCGTACCTGCTCGGTGGCCCTGCTCGGAGTCGACGGCGTGGTGGTCGAGGTTCAGGCCGACCTCGAGCCGGGCGTCGCCGCCTTCGCCCTGGTCGGCCTACCCGACAAAGCCCTCAGTGAGGCCCGCGACCGGGTCAGAGCGGCGGTCTCCAATTCGGGTGAGCGGTGGCCGCAGCGCAAACTCACCGTGGGGCTCAGCCCGGCCTCGGTGCCCAAGAGCGGCAGCGGCTTCGACCTCGCGGTGGCCTGTGCCGTGCTGGCCGCCGCCGAGCGGCTGCCACCGCCCGCCATCGCCGATCTGCTGATCATCGGCGAACTGGGGCTGGACGGCCGGGTCCGACCGGTGCGCGGCGTGCTGCCCTCGGTGCTCGCCGCCGCCGACGCCGGATACCGCCAGGTGGTGGTGGCCGAGCAGACCGCGGCCGAGGCGGCGCTGGTCCCCGGGGTCTCGGTGCTCGGGGTGCGCAGCCTGCGCCAGCTGATCGCGCTGCTCACCGACGAGCCGGTGCCCGAGGAACCGCCGGACACCGTGGCGGGCGGTCCGGACCCGCTGATGGCCGGGCTGCTGCTGCCCGGCACCGCTGTGCGCCGCACCACCGCCGACTCCGAGTACGGTCCCGATCTGGGCGACGTCGCCGGGCAGGAGGAGGCCCGCCGGGCGCTGGAGATCGCCGCCGCCGGGGCCCACCACCTCTATCTGAAGGGTCCACCCGGGGCCGGCAAGACGATGCTCGCCGAGCGGCTGCCCGGCCTGCTTCCGCCGCTGACCAGGACGGAGGCGCTTGAGGTCACCGCCGTGCACTCGGTGGCCGGCCTGCTGCCCCCGGGTCGCCCGCTGATCGACCTGCCGCCCTACTGCGCCCCGCACCACTCGACCACGATGCCCGCCATCATCGGCGGCGGCAGCGGGCTGCCCCGCCCGGGAGCGGTCTCCCTCTCCCACCGAGGCGTGCTCTTCCTGGACGAGGCACCGGAGTTCCCGGTCCGGGTGCTCGACGCGCTGCGCCAGCCGCTGGAGTCCGGCGAGGTGATGATCGCCCGCTCGGCCGGCTCGCTGCGGTTGCCGGCCAACTTCCTGCTCTGCCTCGCGGCCAATCCGTGCCCATGTGGGCGCCACTCACGCCGGGGCGAGGGGTGCGACTGCACGCCGACCATGGTGAACCGGTATCAGGCGCGGCTCTCCGGGCCGTTGCTCGACCGGGTGGACCTGCGGGTCCAGGTCGACCCGGTGACCCGGACCGAGCTGCTGGGGCGCGAGCGGTCGGCCGAGCGCACCCAGGTGGTGGCCGAGCGGGTGCGGGCCGCCCGGGAGCGGGCCGCAGCTCGACTCGCCGGGACGCCGTGGCGCACCAACGCCCAGGTGCCCGGGCGGGAGCTGCGGACCCGTTGGCGGCCGACGGACGGCTCGCTGGCGGAGGCCGAACGCGAGATGGAGCGCGGGCTGCTCACGGCGCGCGGGCTGGACCGCGTGCTGCGAGTCGCCTGGACCGTGGCGGACCTGGCGGGCTGTGACGCTCCCGGAGCCGTCGAAGTGCGCACCGCGCTCGCACTGCGGCGTGGCTTCCCGGGCGGCGTCCGCTCGCTCGGCGGCGAGACAGGGGCTCGGCCATGACCCGAGCGGACGAAGTGTGTGGGGCCCACGGGAGGGAGCGGATTCAGTGGACGACAAGCCGGTGGATGACAGGTCGGCGGGCGGCCCGCAGGTGCGCGCCCCGCAGGCGGACAGCGCGCCGCCCGGCGCGGTCCAGACCGAGCTGGCGCTCGGCGTCGGCGCCGCGCCGGTGTCGCCGGTGCGGGAGCGGCTGGCCCGCGTGGCGCTGACCCGGTTGTTCGAGCCGGGCAGTCCGGTCGCGGGCCGCTGGTTGCGGTCCCACCCCGCAGTCGAGCTGATCGAGCTGCTGCGCGGCGGCGGTACGCATCGGGAGCTGAAACTCGATCAGCAGCGCCTGACCGTGCTGCGACAGCGCCTCGCCCTGGCTGACCCGGTCGCCGATCTCGAACGCCTGCGCTCCCTCGGCGGCCGGTTCCTGATGCCGGGCGACGCCGAGTGGCCCAGCCAACTCACCGACCTGGCGGACGCCGCGCCGATCGGCCTCTGGGTGCTGGGCACCGGATCGCTGCGCCTGCTCGCGCTGCGCTCGGTCGCCGTGGTCGGCTCCCGCTCCTGTACGTCCTATGGCGCGCATGTCGCGACCGAGCTGGCGGCCACGCTCGCCGAGCGTGGCTGGGTGGTCTGCTCGGGAGCCGCTTACGGTGTCGACGCCGCCGCCCACCGCGGCGCGCTGTCGGTCGGCGGCATGACCGTGGCCGTGCTCGCCTGCGGGGTGGACGTGCAATACCCGCGCGGTAACAGCGAGCTGATCCGCCGGATCAGCGAACAGGGCCAGCTGGTCAGCGAACTGCCGCCGGGCGAGCACCCGAGCCGCTTCCGCTTCGTGCTGCGCAACCGGGTGCTCGCGGCCCTGACCCGCGGCACGGTCGTGGTGGAGGCGGCACCGCGCAGCGGAGCGCTCAGTACGGCCCGGCGGGCCCAGGAACTCAATCGGCACACCATGGGCATCTGCGGACCGGTCACCTCCGAACTCTCGGCCGGCGTGCACGCGCTGATCCGCGGTGGTGGCGCCACCCTGGTCACCGACGCGGCCGAGGTGATCGAGCAGATCGGCGCGATCGGGGCCGACCTGCCGTCGCCGGCCCGGTGCCGTCCCCGGCCGCGGGACCTGCTGCACCACACCGCCGCGCTGGTGCTGGAGGCGATCCCCGGCGGACCGCTCGGCGCCCCGGTCGGCGAGCTCGCGCTGCGCACCGCGCTCCCGGCGGACCAGGTGCTCAAGGAGCTCTACGAACTGTGCTCGCTGGGGTTCGTCCAGCGGGCGGGATCGCACTGGAGAGTGATCCGTTGACAGCTGACGAATCGTGCGGTTCCCGCTCCTCGTTGGTGCGGTCACGGGCACTCGGGCCGCACGTCGGTGCCGCGCCCGTTCCGGAGTCCGTTCCCGCGACCGAGTGAACGCCACCGGAACGGGCGACGGCCAGGTGGTGGTAGCGCAGCGCAAGGACTCGGTCACGCTACGCTCGCCAATGGCTTCCCTATCAGCACATGACTCGGCAGAACGGCGCAGACCCACGTATGCCCACACACATTCCCGGACACAGGGTGACCAGTGTCGGCCTGCCCTCGGGGGGCCCCGGCACCGACTCGCGTACCGCCTCCGGTGCCCAGCCCGCGAAGCCCGTCCTGCCGACACCGAGCGTGGCGACCAGTCCCCAGGAGGCGCCGGAACCGTCGGGCGGGGTCGCGTCGCCGAGCCTTGCGCCACCGCCGAACGCGGCTCCTCCCCCGAGCGGGGCTGACGGTCCGCCAGGCAGGCCGCGACCGGCCGCCCCGCCGGCCGCCCCGCCGGCCGTCTCATCGGTCGGCCCGGTCGGCCTGGCTCGGGGGAGCGGCGGTAACCGGACGATCGGCCAGTCGGCCTCCCCGGTCGGCGTCAGTCCTGCCATCGCGGGAGCAGCCGATGCTGTCGCCGGGCAGGCGGTCAGAGGCGCCGAGTCGAACGCCGAGGTTGCCGCCAGGGCGACCACCTCCGCTGGCCCGGTGCCTTCGGACGGAGCGTCCCAGGCTGTCCGCCTGCCATCGGCGTCGCCCGCCGAGGGTTGGCCGCGCGCCCGCAGGCGCGGGTACGCGCGTGGGCAGAGCAGCGGGGCCGGGCGGGCGCAGGCCGTCGCGTTGGCACCGACCGCGCTGGTCTCGGTGCCCGCGCCCGCGCGCGTCGGCGAGCGCCGTTCCGACGGTGCGGGCCTGCTCGATGCTGCCCAGACCGGCAGCGCACCTGCCCTTGAGGTGGTCGGTCCGCCGCCCGGTCCCGGACGCCAGCCAGGGCCGTCCGCGGCCGGCGCCGCGTCGCCGGCTCGGCTCGGGCGGCAAGCCGGTCCCGTGGTCACCGCTCCGCCCGGTCCGGGCCCGGCGGCTGCGCCCACCCCGCGAACGCCTCTCAGCTCGCCGCCGCCCTCGTCGCCGTCACCCGTACCGCCCGGCCCGCGCAGTCGGTCCGATCGGCCGACCGAGTCCGCGCCGACTGCTGATCCCGCCACGCCCACGGGCCCCACGGCCGCCACCTCAGCACCCCCCGCGCCAACCGCCCCCGGCATCCCCGCCGCAGCGCGCGGTGCCGCCGCACCGCAGCGCAGCGCGCTCGAGGCGCTCTGGCGCTCCTACAAGACCACCGGTGACCCCAAGCTGCGCGAGCAGCTGATCCTTCACTACTCCCCACTGGTCAAATACGTGGCCGGCCGGGTCGGAGTCGGTCTGCCGGCCAATGTCGAGCAGGCGGACTTCGTCTCGTCCGGGATCTTCGGCCTGATCGACGCGATCGAGAAGTTCGACCTTGACCGGGCGATCAAGTTCGAGACCTATGCGATCAGCCGGATCCGTGGCGCGATCATCGACGAACTTCGCGCGCTGGACTGGATTCCCCGCTCGGTCCGGCAGAAGGCCAAGGCAGTGGAGCGGACGTACGCCACCCTGGAGGCCCGGCTGCGGCGGACCCCGCACGAGCCCGAGGTGGCCGCCGAGATGGGGATCGCCATCGAGGACCTCCACGCCATCTTCAGCCAGCTCTCGCTCGCCAACGTGGTGGCGCTGGACGAGCTGCTCCACCCGGCCGGTGAGGGCGGCGAGCGGCTGAGCCTGATGGACACCCTGGTGGACACCGGAGCCGACGACCCGGTCGAGATCGCCGAGGACCGCGAACTGCGCAAGTTGCTGGCGGGCGCCATCAACACCCTTCCCGAACGGGAGAAGACCGTGGTGACGCTCTACTACTACGAGGGCCTGACGCTGGCGGAGATCGGCCAGGTCCTCGGCGTGACGGAGAGTCGGGTCAGCCAGATCCACACCAAGTCCGTGCTGCAACTGCGGGCGAAGCTGACCGATCTGCGTTGACCGATCTGCGTTGCCCGCCCCGCGTCGGTCGACCCACGCTGACCGACCAGCCGTGGTCGACCCACGCTGACCGATCTGCGTTGACCGACTTCCGCTGCCGTCACCGGTCGGCACGCGTGGATCCGGGGGTGCGCCGCTGTCCCGGCTCTCAGACGGGCTCCGTACAGTGGGACGGTGCCGAAGATCCGCGCCGCCACCCTGGCCGAGCACCGTCAGCTGCAGCGCGCTGCCCTCCTGGACGCGGCCCGCGTGCTGCTGGCGGAGGGTGGCGTGGAGGCTCTCACGTTCCCCGCGCTGGCCACCCGCACCGGACTGGCCCGTTCGTCGGTCTATGAGTACTTCAAGTCCCGGGCCGCCGTGGTCGAGCAGCTCTGCGAACTCGACTTCCCGCTCTGGGCAGCTGAGATCGAGGCCGGGATGGCCGCCTGCGACAGTGCGGTCGGCAAGCTGGAGGCGTACGTCCGCGGCCAGCTCGCGCTGGCGGGGGACCCGCGGCACCGGGCCATCGTCGCGCTCTCCTCGGTGGAGCTGGACGAGGCCGCACGGCGCCGGATCCGCTCCGCCCACGCCGAGCTGGTGGGGCTGGTGGTGGACGCGATCGACGAACTCGGCCACCCGGAGCCGCGACTGGTGGCGACGCTGCTGCAGGGCGTGGTGGAGTCGGCGGTCAGATGCTCGGAGGGCCGGGCCGCCGCCGACCGGGACCTGATCGCCGACACGGCCGTCGCGCTCGCGCTGGGCGGGCTGGCGACCGCGGGCCCGCGTCGAGACCGCGACCAGGATTGCGGCTGAGACCCCAGCGCTGCCGCCGGTGAGTGCGACGGCAGCAGCCGGGCCTGCCCGGCGCCGAGGAGCGCGAGCGGGTCGAGGTAGCGATCGCCGCGCAGCAGGCCCCAGTGCAGGCAGTGGCCCGCGCAGTGCCCGCGAGTCGGAGCGAGCTGCCCGATGACCGCGCCGGCCGCCACCGGACTGCCGACCGGCGCACCTCCGATCACCGGCAGGTAGGTGGTGCGCAAGGGCGGGGTGCCGGTGCCGGGATGAAGCACCGTGACCACCGGACGCCCGGCGACCTCACCGACGAAGGCGACGACCCCCGGCGCGGCCGCCCGCACGGGCGCACCCTCGACGGCGGCCAGATCGACCCCGCGGTGACCGGCGGCCCAAGGCGCGGGTGGTGCCGCGAACCGCCGCAGCAGCCCGCTCGGCCCGCCGACCGGCCAGGCCCGCCTGGGGCCGAGGCCGACCGCGGTCGGTGCCCCGCCGGCCCGCGCGGCGGCCCGCGCGCTGTGCGCGAGCCGCGTGCTCTGTGCGGCCGACGGCGCGCCCGGCGGCTCCGCCAACGGCTCGGTCGGCACGCCGCGCAGACCAAGGACACCGGGCACGGCCAGAAGGAAGACGAGGACGAAGACGCCGGCGAACACGGCGATGAACGCGTCGGCGAAGACGGTGACCTGGCCGGACCGGGTCCGTAGCGAAGCTCTCATGCCCGCGAGGCTCCACCTGTTCGCCGCCCCGTGCGGGCTCGGTCCCGGAACCTGTGGACAACCTCGCTCCGGTGGACAACGCCCTTCACCCACATCGCCGTATCAGCCCCCGCATCGCCGCCTCAACCGTGTGATCATCGGGCGAACGACGACCCCGGCCCCGCCCGGCGTTCCGCCCTGCTCACGCGCGCAGAGTCGCCGGTCACTCGGCGCTTCCCGTACACTTCACACGCGACCCGGTCCACCGGGTCGACTTCGCACGCCCCGCCACCGGCGATTACGCGCGCGGACCACCGCCTCAGGCCCGGTCCGCCGTCCTCCTCCGGTGCGAGTGCCGCTCGGTCCTTCCGAGCCTGTCGCGGCTCCGCCGCCCAGGCCCGGCGGCTCGGCACGTCGGGGCGTCAGGCGTGGCGGTCACCCGACCGGCACGGACAACCGAGCAGACCCGGTCGCCGCCGAGTGCCGTGAGGCAGCAACGAGCGCCGGGCGCAACACCTGAGGAGCACGGCCATGGCCGTCGTCACGATGCGGGAGCTGCTGGAGAGCGGCGTCCACTTCGGTCACCAGACCCGTCGTTGGAACCCGAAGATGAAGCGCTTCATCTTCACGGAGCGCAACGGCATCTACATCATCGACCTCCTGCAGTCGCTGAACTACATCGACCGCGCCTTCGAGTTCGTCAAGGAGACCGTTGCCCACGGCGGCAGCGTCCTCTTCGTCGGCACCAAGAAGCAGGCCCAGGAGGCCATCGCCGAGCAGGCCACCCGCGTGGGCATGCCCTACGTGAACCAGCGCTGGCTCGGCGGCATGCTGACCAACTTCTCCACCGTCTACAAGCGGCTGCAGCGCCTCAAGGAGCTCGGCGAGCTGGACTTCTCGGACGTGGCCGGTTCCGGCCTGACCAAGAAGGAGCTCCTGGTCCTCCAGCGCGAGCACGACAAGCTGGAGAAGACCCTCGGTGGTATCCGCGACATGCAGCGCGTCCCCAGCGCTGTCTGGATCGTGGACACCAAGAAGGAGCACATCGCGGTCGGCGAGGCCCGGAAGCTCAACATCCCGGTCGTCGCCATCCTCGACACCAACTGTGACCCCGACGAGGTCGACTACAAGATCCCGGGCAACGACGACGCGATCCGCTCCGTCACCCTGCTGACCCGCGTGATCGCCGACGCCGTCGCCGAGGGCCTCAAGGCCCGCGCCGGTGTCGCCAAGGGCGATGTCAAGGCCGAGCCGGGCGCCGACCAGCCGCTCGCCGACTGGGAGCAGGACCTGCTGGCGACCGGTGACAAGAAGGCCGAGGAGGCCCCGGCCGCCGCCGAGGCCGAGGCCGCTGTTGAGGCCCCCGCTGCCGAGGCCCCCGCTGCCGAGGCTCCCGCCGCCGACGAGGCCCCCGCGGCCGAGGCGCCGGCCGCCGAGGCCGAGCAGGCCTGACGCACCGAAGGGTGAGGGGTACTCGTCGGTACACACCGGCGAGTGCCCCTCTCTCCACGTGCCGGGGCTGAACCATGAGCCCGGGCACACCCACCCCGCAGACACGCGAGACGTGAGAAGAGATTCACACCATGGCGAACTTCACCGCCGCGGACGTCAAGAAGCTCCGTGAGCTCACCGGCGCCGGCATGATGGACTGCAAGAAGGCGCTCGACGAGGCCGAGGGCGACGTCCAGAAGGCCCTTGAGATCATCCGCATCAAGGGCCAGAAGGGTGTTGCGAAGCGCGAGGGCCGCACCGCCGAGAACGGCGCTGTCGTTGCCAAGATCGCTGCCGACGCGACCTCGGGTGTGCTGGTCGAGCTGAAGTGCGAGACCGACTTCGTCGCCAAGGGCGAGAAGTTCGTCGCGGTCGCCGACGCGATCGCCGCGCACATCGCCACGTCCGCCCCGGCCGACCTGGAGGCCGCGCTGGCTTCCGAGATCGAGGCCGGCAAGACCGTCCAGCAGTTCGTGGACGAGGCCAACGCGAACCTGGGCGAGAAGATCGTCCTGGACCGCTTCGCCCAGTTCACCGGTGGCTACGTCGCGGTCTACCTGCACCGCACCTCTCCCGACCTGCCGCCGCAGGTCGGCGTCCTGGTCGAGCTCGACAAGGAGAACGCCGAGGTCGCCAAGGACGTCGCGCAGCACATCGCCGCCTTCGCGCCGAAGTACCTCTCCCGCGAGGACATCCCGGCCGCGGACCTGGAGAACGAGCGCCGCGTCGCCGAGGCCACCGCTCGCGAGGAGGGCAAGCCCGAGGCTGCCCTGCCGAAGATCGTCGAGGGTCGCGTCACCGGCTTCGTCAAGGAGAACTCCGTTCTGGAGCAGGCCTTCGCGAAGGACAACAAGAAGTCCGTCGCCAAGGTCCTCGAGGAGAACGGCGTCGCCCTCAAGCGCTTCGCCCGCTTCCGCGTCGGCGCCTGAGCCACGTTCACCAGGTTCCCGCCTAAGGTAGGAATCGCCGCCGCAGCTGGACACCAGTGAGTCGGCACCAGAACGACGAGGAGGCCATTGCCGTGCAGGAGACCGTACCGGTTCCCGCGGCAGTGGCCTCCTCGCGCGTATCCGCGGGTGGCCTGGTCCCACAGCCAGGTCGGCAGCCCGCGCAGCCGGGTCCGGGGGCGGTACACCCCGGCCCGCGAGTCAGCAGGTGAATAGCCTGTGAACCAGCAGGTGTAGAAGGAGAAGTCGATGGAGAAGACGCAGGAGTCCGCGCAGGACGGCACCAGCCGTCGCGTTCTGCTCAAGCTGTCCGGTGAGGCGTTCGCCGGCGGAGGCGGCCTCGGCGTCGACCCCGATGTCGTCCACAAGATCGCTCGCGAGATCGCCACGGTGGTTCGGCAGGGCACCGAGGTCGCGGTGGTCATCGGCGGCGGCAACTTCTTCCGCGGCGCCGAACTGCAGGTCCGCGGCATGGACCGGGCCCGCTCGGACTACATGGGCATGCTCGGCACCGTGATGAACTGCCTGGCGCTGCAGGACTTCCTGATGAAGGAAGGCATCGAGACCCGGGTCCAGACCGCCATCACCATGGGCCAGGTCGCCGAGCCGTACCTGCCGCTGCGGGCCGTCCGGCACCTGGAGAAGGGCCGCGTGGTGATCTTCGGGGCGGGTATGGGCATGCCGTACTTCTCCACCGACACCACCGCCGTGCAGCGCGCCCTGGAGATCCACGCCGAGGTGCTGCTGATGGGCAAGAACGGCGTCGACGGCGTGTACGACTCGGACCCGAAGACCAACCCGGACGCGGTGCGGTTCGACGCGCTCGAGTACTCCGAGGTGATCTCGCGTGATCTCAAGGTCGCCGACCTGACCGCGATCACCCTGTGCAAGGACAACGGCCTGCCGATCCTGGTCTTCGAGCTGCTCGCGGAGGGCAATATCGCCCGCGCGGTGAAGAGTGAGAAGATCGGCACACTCATCAGCCAGGATTCCGTCCGGGCCTGAGCAAGCAGCAGCGCCGCGCCCCGCAGGACGGCGGGGCATTTCAGTACGCCACGAGGCAACCGGACAGGGAGCAGACTGTGATCGAAGAGACCCTCCTCGAGGCCGAGGAGAAGATGGAGAAGGCCGTCTCGGTCGCCAAGGACGACTTCGCGGCCATCCGCACCGGCCGGGCCCACCCGGCGATGTTCAACAAGATCGTCGCGATGTACTACGACGCGCCGACCCCGATCAACCAGCTCGCCTCGTTCTCGGTGCCGGAGCCGCGGATGGCGGTCATCACCCCGTTCGACAAGAGCGCGCTGCGCAACATCGAGCAGGCGATCCGGGACTCCGACCTGGGTGTCAACCCGTCCAACGACGGCAACATGATCCGGGTGACGTTCCCGCAGCTGACCGAGGAGCGCCGCAAGGAGTACATCAAGGTCGCCCGCGGCAAGGGTGAGGACGCCAAGATCTCCATCCGGACCATCCGTCGCAAGGCCAAGGACGCCTTCGACAAGCTGGTCAAGGACGGCGAGATCGGCGAGGACGAGGGCCGCCGCGCCGAGAAGGAGCTCGACGACACCACCGCGAAGTACGTCGCGCAGGTGGACGAGCTGCTGAAGCACAAGGAAGCCGAGCTGCTCGAAGTCTGATGAACGACGCCCCCATGGCCCCTGGCGAGAGGGGCGTTACCCCGCAGACCCCCGTGACACCGAGCTCGCCACTGGTGGACCGGGGGCCCCGCCCCCCAGTGCAGGAGAGTCCGGTGGCCCAGCCCGAGCCGCAGCAGCCCAGCAAGCAGCGCGGTGGCCGCAACCTGCCCGCCGCGATAGGGGTGGGGCTGGGCCTGGGGGCGGTGATCATCGCTTCGCTCTTCGTGGTCAAGGTGCTCTTCCTGGCGGTGGTGGTCGCCGCCGCCTCGGTCGGCAGCTGGGAGCTGACCAGTCGGCTGGCCGAGCGCAAGGAGATCAAGGTCGCGCAGCTCCCGCTGCTGCTGGGCGGCGTGGCGATGCTGACGGCCGGTTACTGGATCGGCCTGCAGGGTGCGGCGGCCGCGCTGGCGCTCACCGCGCTGGCGCTGATGATCTGGCGGATGAGCCAGCCGCCGGAGAACTACCTGCGGGACATAACGGCGGGTGTCTTCACCGCCTTCTACGTGCCGTTCCTGGCGACCTTCGTGGCGCTGATGCTCTCCGCCCACGACGGCCCGCAGCGGATTGTGCTCTTCCTGGTGGTCACCATCTGCAGTGACACCGGGGCCTACGCGGTCGGCTACAAGTTCGGCCGCAACAAGCTGGCGCCGACGATCAGCCCCGGCAAGACCCGCGAGGGCCTGGCCGGCGGGATCGGCCTGTCGATGCTGGCCGGCGCGCTGCTGATGCAGTGGATGATCGACGGCGGCCACTGGTGGCAGGGCCTGATCCTGGGCGGCTGCGCGGCGCTGATCGCCACCCTCGGCGACCTGGTCGAGTCGATGATCAAGCGCGACCTGGGCATCAAGGACATGGGCACGCTGCTGCCGGGGCACGGCGGGATCATGGACCGGCTGGACTCGCTGCTGCCGACCGCTCCGGTGGTCTGGCTGCTGCTGGCGGCCTTCGTCGGCAGCTGAGCCGCGACAGGCAGGGCCCCGGACGGTACGGCCGTCCGGGGCCCTCGCGTATCTGCGACACTGGTTGAACCATGCCTGCACCCGGAGAACTCACGTTTGTCGCGCCGCGCGGCGCCAAGCCCCCGCGACACCTTGCCGACCTCAGCCCCGCCGAGCGCAAGGAGGCCGTCGCCGAGCTGGGCGAGCAGCCGTTCCGCGCCAAGCAGCTGTCCAACCACTACTTCGGCCGGGTCTGCGCCGATCCTGGTTCCTGGACGGACATCCCGGCGGCCGGTCGCGAGAAGCTGGTCGACGCCCTGCTGCCCGAGCTGATGTCGGTGGTCCGCCACGTCTCCTGCGACGACGACACCACCCGCAAGACGCTCTGGAAGCTCTTCGACGGCACCCTGGTCGAGTCGGTGCTGATGCGCTACCCGGACCGGGTGACCATGTGCATCAGCTCGCAGGCCGGCTGCGGCATGAACTGCCCGTTCTGCGCCACCGGCCAGGCCGGGCTGACCCGCAACCTGTCCACCGCCGAGATCGTCGAGCAGATCGCGGCCGGGATGCGGGCGCTGAAGGCCGGCGAGATCCCGGGCGGCGAGGCGCGCCTGAGCAACGTGGTCTTCATGGGCATGGGCGAGCCGCTGGCCAACTACAACCGGGTACTGGCCGCGATCCGCCGGCTGACCGACCCGGCGCCCGACGGCTTCGGCCTCTCCCAGCGCGGCATCACGGTCTCCACCGTCGGCCTGGTCCCGGCCATGAACCGGCTGGCCGACGAGGGCCTGAGCTGCCGCCTGGCGCTCTCGCTGCACGCCCCGGACGACGAGCTGCGCGACGAGCTGGTGCCGGTCAACACCCGCTGGAAGGTCGCCGAGGTGCTGGACGCCGCGTGGAACTACGCGGAGAAGTCCGGCCGGCGGATCTCCATCGAGTACGCGCTGATCAAGGACATCAACGACCAGGCCTGGCGGGCCGACCTGCTCGGCCGGCTGATCAAGCACCACCGGGTGCACGTCAACCTGATCCCGCTGAAC
The DNA here is from genome assembly GCF_036242395.1 of Kitasatospora sp. NBC_01266. Taxonomy (NCBI): domain Bacteria; kingdom Bacillati; phylum Actinomycetota; class Actinomycetes; order Kitasatosporales; family Streptomycetaceae; genus Kitasatospora; species Kitasatospora sp. NBC_01266. Next base: position 5,671,738 of record NZ_CP108458.1, read on the forward strand.
CCGACGCCGGGCTCCAAGTGGACGGCCTCCCGGCCCGAGGACGAGCGCGAGTTCGTCCGCCGCCTGGAGTCGCACGGCGTGCCCACCACCGTGCGGGACACCCGCGGCCAGGAGATCGACGGCGCCTGCGGTCAGCTCGCCGCGGCCGGCTGACGGCAGCCCTCAGGTCAGCAGCCCGGCACCCAGCACCGAGGTGAGCGCGCCGGTGGCCAGCACCACGCCGCCGGCCGCCGCCCAGCGCAGCAGGGCGGCGCCGAAGAGCAGCCGGGGCGAGGCACCGAGCCGCAGCAGCGCGGCGTTGCCGGGGCGGCGCAGCGTCCGCAGCTCGGCCAGCCGGGCCAGCACCGCCGCCACCACGCAGCCGGTGACCAGCAGCGCCTCGGCGGCCGGCAGCCACCCGGTGCCCGAGGCCCCGGGGGCCACCCAGTGCCGGATCGAGGTCAGCACCACCGCCACGGTGAAGCCGAGCACCGCCAGCGGGGCGCTGAGCGGGCGCGCCGCGCTGGTCAGCCCGCGCCCGGCCAGCAGTCGCCGGGGGCTGGGACGACCGAGCGCCAGCAGCCGGCCGAGGCCGGCCAGCAGCGGTCCGGTCAGCAGCGCCAGGCCCAGGGCGGCCACCGCCCAGCCGCCCAGTAGTGCCGCGTTGGTGCGGCCGAGGTCGGCGGGCAGCCCCAGGGTGCGCGGGTCGTAGGCCGCCGCCGGACGCAGTGCGTAGAGCTCGGTGAACACGCCGCCGAGGGTCAGCAGGACGGCCACCGTGGTGTGCAGCGGCCCGAACCGCTGGGCCCGGTCCGGCTCCTCGCTGCCGGGCAGCCGCTCGCCGGGCCGCACCGCCAGGGCCGCGGCCAGGCCGCCGGCCAGCGGCAGCAGCGCGAGCAGCGCCACCGGCGCGGCGGGCGGCAGCGGCACGCCCATGCCCAGTTCGGGGGCCAGCGTGGGGCCGGCGATGTCGTTGCGCAGCACCAGGAAGAGCAGCAGGGTCGCCACCGCCCCCAGGGCGCAGGCGAGCGCGAGCTCACCGGCGATCAGCAGCCGGATCCACCGCGGTCCGGCGCCGGCGGCGGTCAGTCCGGCCATCCGCTCGGGCCGCTGGGCGGGCAGCGCGCGGGCCGCGATCGCCGAGAACCAGGCGATCGCCAGCAGCGGCGGCAGGCACCAGAGCAGCCGTTCCAGCGTGGCGGGCGCGCCCGGCGGGTCGCTCAGCGCGCGGCCGAGCGCCCGCAGCAGGAAGACGGCCACCACGGCGGCCGTCATGGCGGTGAGCAGCCAGCGGCCCAGGTCCAGGACCCGGTACCCCCTGACCAGGCGGAGATAGAACACCTGATAGTCCTTCAGTCCTTCGGAGCGCGAGGGCTCGGCGGCTGCCGGGCACGGGGCTGATCAGCGCCCGGCCACCGCTGCCGCCGCACGTCGAACCGGGGTGGCCGGAGCGGGAGTGCGACCGTCGACCAGGGCCACCGTCCGGTCCGCGTACTTGGCGAGTTCCGGGTCGTGGGTGGCCAGCACCAGGGTGAGCTGGTGGGAGCGGGCCGCGCTGGTCAGTATCCGCAGCACCTGGTCCTGGGCCTCGCGGTGCAGCGGTGCGGTCGGGTCGTCGGCGAAGACCACCCGGGGGAGTGGTGCCAGCGCGCGGGCCACCGCGATCCGCTGGCGCTGGCTCTGGATCAGCTCGGCCGGGCGGCGCTTGGCGCAGTCGGTCACGTCGAGCCGCTCCAGCCAGTCGTCGGCCGCGCCGTAGGCGGCCTTGTGACCGCTCCCGGCGAGCAGCAGCGGCAGCGCGACGTTCTCCCGGGCCGTCAGCTCGGGGACCAGGTGGGGTTGCGAGCCGACGAAGCCGAACCGGTCGCGGCGCAGCTTCTCCCGCCCGGCCCGGTTGAGCGTGTGCACCGGGGAGCTGTTGAACCAGACCTCCCCCGCGTCCACCGGCAGCAGCGCCGAGAGGCAGCCGAGCAGGGTCGACTTGCCGCAGCCGCGGGCCCCGGTGATGGCGAGCACCTCGCCCTCCCGGACCGCGATCGAGACGTCCCGCAGCGCCGGGGTCCCGTGGTGGGACTTGACGATCCCCCGGGCCCACAGCACGTCGTTGTCGGGCGGGGCCGCTGACATGGAATTCCTCCGCCGGTCCGAGAGGGCTCTGCCCGGGTGCCGCACCGCGGGTGCTGCACGGGAGCAGGGGAATGACAGTCGTCAGATTAGAACGACGAGGTCGCGTTGCGGTTGCGGCACACGGGGTCCAGCTGGGGTAAACCCGGACGAACTATCAGCGGATCAGTGGGAAAAACACTGCGGGGCGGTCCCGGCAGCCCTGAGGAGGAGGCTGCGCGGGACCGCCCCGCAGTGCGAGGGTGGGTCAGAACGCCTTGGTGATCAGATCTTCGCCCACGCGTCGGTGAGGCTGACCCGCAGGATCTGCTCGATCTCGTCGAAGGTCGACTGGTCGGAGATCAGCGGCGGGGCCAGCTGCACGACCGGGTCGCCACGGTCGTCGGCGCGGCAGTACAGGCCGTTGTCGAAGAGCGCCTTGGACAGGAAGCCGTAGAGCACGCGCTCCACCTCGTCGTCGTTGAACGACTCCTTGGTGACCTTGTCCTTGACCAGCTCGATGCCGTAGAAGTACCCGTTGCCGCGCACGTCGCCGACGATCGGCAGGTCGCGCAGCTTGTTCAGGGTGGCCAGGAACTTCGACTCGTTGTCGAGGACGTGCTGGTTGAGGCCCTCGCGCTCGAAGATGTCGAGGTTGGCCAGCGCGACCGCGGAGGAGACCGGGTGGCCGCCGAAGGTGTAGCCGTGCAGGAAGGTGTTGTCGCCCTTGTAGAACGGCTCGGCCAGGCGGTCCGAGATGATCGTGGCGCCGATCGGGGAGTAGCCCGAGGTCATGCCCTTGGCGCAGGTGATCATGTCGGGCTGGTAGCCGAACTTGTCGGCGCCGAACATGGTGCCCAGGCGGCCGAAGGCGCAGATGACCTCGTCCGAGACGAGCAGCACGTCGTGCCGGTCGCAGATCTCGCGCAGCCGCTGGAAGTACCCGGGCGGCGGCGGGAAGCAGCCACCGGCGTTCTGCACCGGCTCGACGAAGACGGCGGCGACGGTGTCGGCGCCCTCGTTGAGGATCGCGACCTCGATCTCGTCGGCGCACCAGCGGCCGTAGGCCTCCGGGTCCACCGTGCCGTCGGGGCCGGCGAGGAAGGCCGGGGCGCGGTAGATGTTGGTGTTCGGGGCCTTGTGGGTACCCGGCACCAGCGGCTCGAACGGGGCCTTGAGGCCCGGCAGGCCGGTGATCGACAGGGCGCCCTGCGGGGTGCCGTGGTAGGCGACCGCACGCGAGATGACCTTGTACTTGGTCGGCTTGCCGGTCAGCTTGAAGTACTGCTTGGCGAGCTTCCAGGCGGTCTCGACGGCCTCGCCGCCACCGGTGGAGAAGAAGACCTTGTTCAGGTCGCCCGGGGCGTAGTTGGCCAGGCGCTCGGCCAGCTCCACGGCCTTCGGGTGGGCGTAGCTCCAGACGGGGAAGAAGGCGAGCTCCTTGGCCTGCTTGGCAGCGGCCTCGGCCAGCTCCTCGCGGCCGTGGCCGGCCTGCACCACGAACAGGCCGGCCAGGCCGTCCAGGTACTTCTTGCCGTTGGAGTCCCAGATGTAGGTGCCCTCGCCCTTGACGATGGTGGGTACGGGGGACTTCTCGTACGACGACATACGGGTGAAGTGCATCCACAGGTGGTCGTAGGCGGTCTTCGAAAGGTCCTTCGGTGCCGGGTCGGCGCTCATCGGGTGCCCCAGGTGTAGGTCTGTTTCCGGAGCTTCAGGTAAACGAAGCTCTCGGTCCTCCGCACGCCGGGAAGCGCACGGATTCGCTTGTTGATCATTTCGAGCAGGTGCTCGTCGTCCTCGCACACCAGCTCGGCCAGCAGGTCGAACGAGCCCGCGGTGCAGACCACGTAGTCGACCTCGTCCATGGCGGCCAGCGCGTCGGCGATCGGCTCGATGTCACCTTCGATGGTGATCCCGACCATCGCCTGCCGGGTGAATCCGACGGTCAGCGGGTCGGTGACGGCGACGATCTGCATCACGCCTTGGTCGAGCAGCTTCTGGACCCGCTGCCGGACCGCGGCCTCGGAGAGGCCGACGGCCTTGCCGATGGTCGCGTACGCCCGGCGGCCGTCCTCCTGCAGCTGCTCGATGATCGCCTTGGAGACGGAGTCGAGGGGAACGCTGCTGTTCCGGTCGCGGTTGGCCACGCGGCCACTGTGCCCGATCGACCGGATGTTCGCAAGTGATTGCGTTGCTGATTTCGTTGCAGAGATCAGAAAGAGGAACGGATTTCATCGCAATGACCACGCGACTCTGTCGATAACGTCATGGCAGCGGCTACTCTGACGAGGTCACGCGCGCGCGTCCCTCCGGGGCGTACGCTCCCCACCAGTGGACCACCCAACCGGGCCGGTGGCCCATCGGACCGCGGTCACCCGGCGTCCCCGCGTGGGGTGGCCGGACCGGGCCGTGCCACCGGTCCACTGGCACCGCCCCCGACGGATCGGCCGCCCCCGCGCCGACCGCAACCCGAGGAGAGAGTCGTGAGCGACCTTCGTACGCTGCGCAACTACATCAACGGCCAGTTCGTCGATGCGGCCGACGGCCGCACCCTGCAGATCGTCGACCCCACCACCGGCCAGGCGTACGCGACCTCCCCGCTGTCGGGCGCGGCCGACGTCGACGCCGCGATGGCCGCCGCCGCCGCGGCCTTCGAGACCTGGCGCGACGCCACGCCGTCGACCCGGCAGAAGCTGCTGCTGAAGATCGCCGACGCGGTCGAGGCGCGCGCCGACGAGCTGGTGGACGCCGAGTGTCGCAACACCGGGAAGCCGCGCGGACTGACCAAGTCCGAGGAGATCGGCCCGATGGTCGACCAGATCCGCTTCTTCGCCGGTGCCGCCCGCCTGCTCGAGGGCAAGGCTGCCGGTGAGTACATGGACGGGATGACCTCGATCATCCGCCGCGAGCCGGTCGGCGTCTGCGCCCAGGTCGCGCCGTGGAACTACCCGATGATGATGGCGGTCTGGAAGTTCGCGCCGGCCATCGCGGCCGGCAACGCCGTGGTGCTCAAGCCCTCCGACACCACCCCGGCCTCCACGGTGCTGCTCGCCGAGATCGTCGGCGGCGTGCTGGCCGAGCTGGAGCTGCCGGCCGGCGTCTTCAACGTGCTCTGCGGCGATCGCGAGACCGGCAAGCTGATGGTCGAGCACGCCACCCCCGCGATGGCCTCGATCACCGGCTCGGTGCGGGCCGGCATCCAGGTCGCCGAGTCGGCCGCCAAGGACGTCAAGCGGGTGCACCTGGAGCTCGGCGGCAAGGCCCCGGTGGTGGTCTTCGAGGACGCCGACATCGCCGAGGCGGTCGAGGGCATCTCGGTGGCCGGTTTCTTCAACGCCGGCCAGGACTGCACCGCCGCCACCCGGGTCCTGGTGCACGAGTCCATCCACGACGCCTTCGTGACCGCGCTGGCCAAGGCCGCCGCGGAGACCAGGACCGGCGGCGTGGACGACGAGGACGTGCTCTACGGGCCGCTGAACAACGCCAACCAGCTCAAGCAGGTGGCCGGCTTCATCGAGCGGCTGCCCGCGCACGCCAAGGTCGAGACCGGTGGCCACCAGGTCGGCGAGGCCGGCTACTTCTACGCCCCGACCGTGGTCTCCGGCCTGCTGCAGGACGACGAGATCATCCAGAACGAGGTCTTCGGCCCGGTCATCACCGTGCAGAAGTTCACCGACGAGGACCAGGCCGTCAGCTACGCCAACGGTGTCGAGTTCGCCCTCGCCTCCTCGGTCTGGACCAAGGACCACGCGCGCGCGATGCGGATGTCGCGCCGGCTGGACTTCGGCTGCGTCTGGATCAACACCCACATCCCGCTGGTGGCGGAGATGCCGCACGGCGGATTCAAGAAGTCCGGCTACGGCAAGGACCTGTCCTCGTACGGTTTCGAGGACTACACCCGGATCAAGCACGTGATGACCGCGATCTGATCATCAGCCGGCGGCGGCCCCGGGGAGCTCGAGTACAGCGAGCTTCCCGGGGCCGCTTTGCATGCTGTCGCCCTTCCCGGTGACCATCTGACAAGATGCCGCTCCACCTGGGCGGGCCGGATCCCTACGCTGGCGGACATGAGCATCCCCACCGCCGATCCCGCCGCCGGGCAGGCCGTCAAGGCCGCCGACCGCGCGCACGTCTTCCACTCGTGGTCCGCCCAGGCCCTGATCGACCCCCTCGCGGTGGCCGGCGCCGAAGGCTCGTACTTCTGGGACTACGAGGGCAACCGCTACCTCGACTTCTCCTCCCAGCTGGTGAACACCAACATCGGCCACCAGCACCCCAAGGTGGTCGCCGCGATCCAGCAGCAGGCCGCCAAGCTCTGCACGCTGGCCCCGGGCTTCGCCGTCGAGGCGCGCAGCGAGGCGGCCCGACTGATCGCCGAGCGCACCCCCGGCGACCTCGACAAGATCTTCTTCACCAACGGCGGCGCCGAGGCGGTGGAGAACGCCGTGCGGATGGCCCGGCTGCACACCGGCCGGCAGAAGGTCCTGGCCACCTACCGCTCATACCACGGCGCCACCGCGGGCGCGATCGCCCTGACCGGCGACCCCCGGCGCTGGCCCAGCGACACCGGCAGCACCGGGGTCGTGCACTTCTGGGGCCCGCACCTGTACCGCTCGGCGTTCCACGCCGAGAACCAGGCGCAGGAGTGCGAGCGCGCGCTCGCCCACCTGGAGCAGACGATCGCCTTCGAGGGCCCGGGCATGGTGGCCGCGATCATCCTGGAGACCGTGGTCGGCACCGCCGGCATCCTCATCCCGCCGCCCGGCTACCTGGCCGGCGTCCGGGAGATCTGCGACCGCCACGGGATCGTCTTCATCCTGGACGAGGTGATGGCCGGCTTCGGCCGCACCGGCGAGTGGTTCGCCGCCGACCACTGGGGCGTCGTCCCCGACCTGCTGACCTTCGCCAAGGGCGTCAACTCCGGCTACGTCCCGCTGGGCGGCGTGGCGATCAGCGCGGAGATCGCCGCCACCTTCGCGGAGCGCCCCTTCCCCGGCGGCCTCACCTACTCGGGGCACCCGCTGGCCTGCGCCTCCGCGGTGGCCACCATCAACGCGATGGCCGAGGAAGGCATCGTCGAGAACGCCAAGCTGATCGGCGAGACCGTGCTCGGCCCCGGTCTGCGCGAGCTGGCCGAGCGCCACCCGTCGGTCGGCGAGGTGCGCGGCCTGGGCGTCTTCTGGGCGCTCGACCTGGTCCGCGACCGCGACACCCGCGAGCCGCTGGTCCCCTACAACGCGAGCGGTGCGGCGGGTGCCCCGATGGCCGAGCTGGCCGCGGCCTGCAAGAAGCGCGGCCTGTGGCCGTTCACCAACATGAACCGCTTCCACGTGGTGCCCCCGTGCACCGTCACCGCCGAGGAGGCCAGGGCCGGCCTCGCCGTGCTGGACGAGGCGCTCAGCGTGGTCGACGCGCAGCTGAACTGACGGCCGGTCAGCGCCGCACGGCGTCCAGCGCGAGCAGGGCCACGTGCAGCGACAGACAGGACTCCACCTGGTCCAGATCCACCGCCAGGATCCGTTCCACCTTGTGCAGCCGGTCGTAGAAGCTCGGCCGCGACAGATGCGCAGCGTCTGCCGCGGCCGACTTGTTCCGGCCCTGCTCGAGATAGACCCGCAGCAACTGCACCAGCTGCGAGCCGTGCTCCGCGTCGTGCGCCAGCAGCGGTCCCAGCTCCCGCTCCACGTAGGTCTGCAGCCGCGCGTCGTCGCGCAGCAGGTGGAGCAGACCGCGCAGTCGCACGTCCGGCAGCCGGTAGTACGAGGCGGTTCGGGCGCCCGGCGCGTCGTGCAGCGCGGCATCCGCCACCTGGGTGGCCTCCATCAGGGTGCGCCGGGCATCGCGCACCGACCCGACCGAGGAGCCCACCGCTATCACCGGTGCCGCCGCCTCCTTGCCGCTGTCCGCCACCAGCCGGCGCAGCGCCGCCGCGAACGCCTCCAGTGCGCTGTGCTCGTCCTGCTGCGAGCCGAGCGCGATCAGCAGGCCCACGCCCTCGTCGTCCAGCGCCCCGACCAGCGCCGAGAGCCGGCTGCCGCGGGCCGCGGTGGCCGCCAGCTCGGTGAAGTCGCGCAGTCGCGCCTGCGCCTCCAGGGCGGCCGGCAGCAGCGCGCCCCGACGGCGCAGGACCACGCCGACCAGCCGCCGCCCGTCCAGCGGCACGCCCAACGCCTGTGCCCGCAGGGCGACCTCACTGACCGTCAGCGCGTGCGTCATGATCCCGGCGAGCAGCGTGCGATGGGTCTGCCGCTCCAGGCTCTCCCGGTCGCGCACCAGCAGCCGGTTGAGCGCGAGGGTCGCGGCCCCGCGCTCCAGCAGCATCGTGCAGGGATGCGACTCCTGGTCGGGCAGCGGCCCCGGCTCGTCGACCAGCACCAGCCGCCCCCAGTCCTCGCCCCGGGCGCCGACCGCCGTCACCAGCCAGCCGCTGCGCGGGTCGTGGCCGGTCCGCCCGGTCGGCCGCACCGCGCGGGAGCGGCGCTCCCACTGGTCCAGCAGCTCGTCCTCGGTGCGTCCGGCCGGGTCGTGCGCCAGCACCTGGTGGCTCAGGTTCTCCAGCACCACCGGCAGGCCCGCCATCCGGGCGATCTGCCGCAGCACCTCGGCGGGCTCGGCGCCCTCGACCGCCAGCTCGTTGAAGACCTGGTGCACGGCCTCCGAGGCCCGCAACTGCTCCAACTGGGCGTTGACCACCAGCGCGTGCACCGCCTCGGTGACCGCCACGAAGCGCAGCTCCCGGCGCAGCACGATCAGCGGCAGGCCACGCTGCTCGGCCGCGTGCACCAGGGCCTTCGGCAGGGCGTCGAAGTAGCGGCGGCCGAACTCCACCACCAGGCCGGCCACGCCGATCCCGACCAGCTCCCGAACGTAGCGGGCCAGCCCCTCGCGGTCCTCGGGCAGCGCGATCCCGGTGGTCAGCACCAGCTCGCCGCCCTGCAGCATGCCGGCCACGTCCGGCAGCTCGCTCACGTGCACCCAGCGCACCGGGCGTTCCAGCCGGTCGGCCCCGGCCACCACCTGCGGCAGGCCACGGCGCATCACGTCCAGATCGAGTACACGGGCGACGGTGGGCAGCACGGCGGCCTCCGGAACATCAGGAGTAGGGGAACAAGGTGTCAGCTGAATCATGCAACCCCATGACGACCTGTTGCCCCCGCCGGGGGTTAGCACTCTGTAAGGCCCTTGGCGGCTCGGCTGTCGGAGTGACCCTTGCCGGGGTGCGGGACCGGCGGGCATCGTTCGGCGGACCGGAGCGGGTGGAATGGCCCGGAACGGACATCTGGAGGAGAACCGACCCATGGACCGCAGCACTGTGGTGGATCTGAGCACTTTCGGGGACGGCGCCCAGTACATCGGCGGCCGGCTCAGCACGGGGACCGGGTTCGAGCCGTACGACGTGATAAACCCGGCGGACGGCAGCATCGTCCAGCAGGTCCGGCTCGCCTCGACCGAGGACGTCGACGCCGCCGTGGCCGCCGCCAAGGCCGCGCTACCCGACTGGTCGCGCGCCACCCCCGGCACCCGGGCCGAGGCACTGCTGCGGCTCAGCGCGGTCCTGGCCGAGCAGGCCGAGGAGTTCGCGCACGTCGAGACGGCCCAGACCGGCAAGCCGATCAAGCTCTCCAGCGAGTTCGACGTGCCCGGCACGATCGACAACGCGGCCTTCTTCGCGGGTGCCGCGCGCAACCTGGAGGGCAAGGCGGCCGGCGAGTACTCGGCGGACCACACGTCCTATGTGCGCCGCGAGGCGATCGGTGTGGTCGGCTCGATCGCCCCGTGGAACTACCCGCTGCAGATGGCCGCCTGGAAGATCCTGCCGGCCGTCGCCGCGGGCAACACCGTGGTCCTCAAGCCCGCCGAGCTCACCCCCCTCACCTCGCTGATGCTCGCCCGCGCCTGTACCGAGGCCGGCCTGCCCGACGGCGTGGTCAACGTGGTCACCGGCACCGGGAGGATCGCCGGCGAGCGGCTGGTCGCCCACCCCGACGTCGCGATGGTCTCCTTCACCGGCTCCACCGGCGTCGGCCGCCGGGTGGCCGAGCTGGCCACCGCGACCGTCAAGCGAACCCACCTGGAACTGGGCGGCAAGGCGCCCTTCGTGGTCTTCGAGGACGCGGACCTGACGGCGGCCGTGCACGGGGCGGTGGCCGGCGCGCTGATCAACAGCGGCCAGGACTGCACCGCCGCCACCCGCGCCTACGTCCAGCGCCCGCTCTACCAGGCCTTCGTGGCCGGCGTGGCCGAGTTGTTCGCCGGCATCCGGCTCGGCGACCCGCGCGACCCGCGCACCGACCTGGGGCCGCTGGTCTCGTACGCCCACCGCGACCGGGTGGCCGGCTTCGTCGAGCGGGCCCGCGGCTACGGCGCCACCGTCGTCACCGGCGGCCTGGCACCCGCGGTCGGCCATGACGGCACCGACCTGAGCCGCGGCGCCTACTACGCGCCCACCCTGATCACCGACGTCGCCCAGGACAGCGAGGTGGTGCAGGGCGAGATCTTCGGCCCGGTGCTGGTGGTGCTGCCGTTCGACAGCGACGACGAGGGCCTGCGGCTGGCCAACGACACGCCGTACGGCCTGGCCGCCTCCGCCTGGACCCGCGACGTGCACCGCTCGCTGCGGGCCACCCGGGAACTCGCGGCCGGCTGCGTCTGGGTCAACGACCACATCCCGATCATCAGCGAGATGCCGCACGGCGGGTACAAGGCCTCCGGCTACGGCAAGGACATGTCGCAGTACTCGCTGGACGAGTACACCCAGATCAAGCACGTCATGTTCGACACCACGGCGGTGGCGCGCAAGGACTGGCACCGCACCGTCTTCGGCGATCGGAACTGATCGCCGTACGGCGAATCGGCACGGTTGTCCGCGACATCGTCGTAATCGTTGTAAGAGTCCGGTCCCGAGCTCATCTCTCCACGCAAGAAGGGCGGCCGACACGGCCCGCCGCCCGGACGAGCTGGAGGACGTGCCATGGAGCAGACCGGACCGATCGCCGCCGCAGTGGCCTGGCTGGCCGCCGCCGCGCCCGACCCCGAGGCCTGCCGCCGGGAGTGGGAGCGGACGGACTCGGGCCTGGCGCTGCTGCCGGCCGGCCGGCGCTGGGATGTGCTGCTGGTTCCCGGCCCACTGGGGCGTCCGGCGCTGCGCCTGCTCACCCAGTCGCCGCCGTTCGGCGGCTGGGGGCGGTTGGCCACGGGCGGACCGGTGCTGCTCGACCCGGGGGACGACAGCATCGGGTTCCTCGTCCCGGTCGGCACCGCCGCGCGGTGGGTCGGCACCGGCGTGCGGGCAGCGGGCGCGGGGGCGTGGGTCGTGGTCCCGCACCCCACCCGGCGTGGTCCGGGGCCGCGCTGGCTGGTGGTGCCGGACGGGTCGGGTCAGCTCACCGATCCGGTGGCGCTGGAACTGGCGCTGCACGAGGCGGCGGCCGGGCTGGGCGGGCCCCGAGTGCACGGGTGAGGCGCCGGTGCCCACAGCGGCCGACGAGGTGTAAGGCCGATCGGGGCATGCCCGTCAGTGTGCTCGTTGAGTGGGCCGGGAGCGCGGACCAGACTGGACGCTGAGCGGGATAGCCCCCGTTGAGCCTGACCCTGGAGGCCGAGGAATTGTGAACACGCCCACTGAGCGCCCGGCCGGCGCACCGAAGCACGTCGTCCACTGGATCGACGGCGCCCCGGTGCCGACCGCCGGTGCTGCCCCCCGTCGCGGCGACCTCTACGACCCGGCCACCGGACGGATCTCCGGCCAGGTGGACTTCGCGGAGATCGCCGAGGTCGACCAGGCGGTCGCCGCGGCAGCCGCCGCCTTCGGCGAGTGGCGCCACGCCTCGATCGCCAAGCGCACCGCCGTCCTGTTCGCCTTCCGCGAGCTGTTCAACGCCCGCAAGGACGAGCTGGCCGCGATCATCGTGGCCGAGCACGGCAAGGTGCACTCGGACGCGCTCGGCGAACTGGCGCGTGGCCAGGAGGTCGTCGAGTACGCCTGCGGCATTCCGCAGCTGGTCAAGGGCGGCTTCACCGAGCAGGCCTCCACCGGAATCGACGTCTACTCGATCCGCCAGCCGCTCGGCCCGGTCGCCGTCATCTCGCCGTTCAACTTCCCGGCGATGGTGCCGCTGTGGTTCTTCCCGATCGCCATCGCGGCCGGCAACACGGTGATCGTCAAGCCCTCCGAGAAGGACCCGTCGGCGGCCAACTTCATGGCGGAGCTGTGGAAGGAGGCCGGGCTGCCGGACGGCGTCTTCAACGTCGTCCACGGCGACAAGACCGCGGTCGACCGCCTGCTGGAGCACCCGGACATCAAGTCGGTCAGCTTCGTCGGCTCCACCCCGATCGCGCGCTACGTGTACGAGACCGGCACCCGGTACGGCAAGCGGGTGCAGGCGCTGGGCGGGGCCAAGAACCACATGCTGGTGCTGCCCGACGCCGACCTCGACCTCAGCGCCGACGCCGCGGTCAACGCCGGCTTCGGCGCGGCGGGCGAGCGGTGCATGGCCGTCTCGGTACTGGTCGCGGTCGACCCGATCGGGGACCAGCTGGTCGAGAAGATCAAGGAGCGGATGGCCACCCTCAAGGTGGGCCCCGGCTGCAACGGCGACAGCGAGATGGGTCCGCTGGTCACCGGCCAGCACCGGGACAAGGTCACCTCCTATGTGGAGTCCGGCCTCGCGGACGGCGCCGAGCTGACCGTCGACGGCCGAAAGCACCCGATCGCCGACCAGGACGCCAACGGCCAGGACACGGCCGACGGCTTCTGGCTGGGCCCGACCCTCTTCGACCACGTGAAGCCGGGCATGTCGGTGTACAACGACGAGATCTTCGGCCCGGTGCTCTCGGTGGTCCGGGTCTCCTCCTACGAGGAGGGACTGGAGCTGATCAACGCCAACCCGTACGGCAACGGCACCGCGATCTTCACCAACGACGGTGGCGCCGCCCGGCGCTTCCAGCACGAGGTCGAGGTCGGCATGGTCGGGATCAACGTGCCGATCCCGGTCCCGGTGGCCTACTACTCCTTCGGCGGTTGGAAGGCCTCGCTGTTCGGCGACACTCACGCGTACGGCCCTGACGGCGTGCAGTTCTTCACCCGGGGCAAGGCCGTGACCCAGCGCTGGCTCGACCCCTCGCACGGCGGCATCAACCTCGGCTTCCCGACCAACAGCTGAGCGCAACGTCGGCGACGCTCCACCGATCCGGCCGGCCCGCCCCGCAAGGGGTGGGCCGGCCGGTGCCGTTCATGTGCCGTTTGCATGCGCGCCGTGGAAGGCGTAGCGTGTCCTAGTCGCTCGGCAGGGAGCACCGGACACGCGTCTGCGCGGACGGTCCCGGGGCGGCCACTCTCTTGAAAACCACCTCATCAGTACAACGTGCCGCTTTCGGCGTGCTGCTTTTCGCGCGCTGCCGGAACTGGTCTGTTTTGCTGTGCCGGTAATTCGGTGAGTGCGGCCGGATTCGCTTTTCGGAGCGGAACTGGGCTAAAGTTCAACACGTCGGACGGGCCGTCAGGTCCGGTACGGCGAAGGCCTCCTGGAGGCCGAAGCGGTGCGGAAGACCTGGTAAGGTTGGAAACACCGAGAGCGAGTCGGGAAACGCCGAGAGGCGGGTCTGATAAGCTCGAAGAGAAGAAAGAACGAAGCGCCCGGAGAGCTTGCGAGAGCGGCTTGAAGGAAGCGTCCGTTCCTTGAGAACTCAACAGCGTGCCAAAAGTCAACGCCAGATATGTTGACATCCCCGGCCTCGATCGTTTGATCGGGGTTGGAGATTCCTTTTGAAGTAAAACACTAGCGAGGACGCAGTGCACGAGGTCACCCTATTCCGGTGGTTGTCGTGCCGCTCAACGCGGGTGTCGACCCGATTACGGGAAAACATTCACGGAGAGTTTGATCCTGGCTCAGGACGAACGCTGGCGGCGTGCTTAACACATGCAAGTCGAACGGTGAAGCCCTTCGGGGTGGATCAGTGGCGAACGGGTGAGTAACACGTGGGCAATCTGCCCTGCACTCTGGGACAAGCCCTGGAAACGGGGTCTAATACCGGATATGACCTTCCTCCGCATGGGGGTTGGTGTAAAGCTCCGGCGGTGCAGGATGAGCCCGCGGCCTATCAGCTTGTTGGTGGGGTAATGGCCTACCAAGGCGACGACGGGTAGCCGGCCTGAGAGGGCGACCGGCCACACTGGGACTGAGACACGGCCCAGACTCCTACGGGAGGCAGCAGTGGGGAATATTGCACAATGGGCGAAAGCCTGATGCAGCGACGCCGCGTGAGGGATGACGGCCTTCGGGTTGTAAACCTCTTTCAGCAGGGAAGAAGCGCAAGTGACGGTACCTGCAGAAGAAGCACCGGCTAACTACGTGCCAGCAGCCGCGGTAATACGTAGGGTGCGAGCGTTGTCCGGAATTATTGGGCGTAAAGAGCTCGTAGGCGGCCTGTCGCGTCGGATGTGAAAGCCCGGGGCTTAACCCCGGGTCTGCATTCGATACGGGCAGGCTAGAGTGTGGTAGGGGAGATCGGAATTCCTGGTGTAGCGGTGAAATGCGCAGATATCAGGAGGAACACCGGTGGCGAAGGCGGATCTCTGGGCCATTACTGACGCTGAGGAGCGAAAGCGTGGGGAGCGAACAGGATTAGATACCCTGGTAGTCCACGCCGTAAACGTTGGGAACTAGGTGTTGGCGACATTCCACGTCGTCGGTGCCGCAGCTAACGCATTAAGTTCCCCGCCTGGGGAGTACGGCCGCAAGGCTAAAACTCAAAGGAATTGACGGGGGCCCGCACAAGCAGCGGAGCATGTGGCTTAATTCGACGCAACGCGAAGAACCTTACCAAGGCTTGACATATACCGGAAACGTTCAGAGATGGGCGCCCCCTTGTGGTCGGTATACAGGTGGTGCATGGTTGTCGTCAGCTCGTGTCGTGAGATGTTGGGTTAAGTCCCGCAACGAGCGCAACCCTTGTTCTGTGTTGCCAGCATGCCTTTCGGGGTGATGGGGACTCACAGGAGACTGCCGGGGTCAACTCGGAGGAAGGTGGGGACGACGTCAAATCATCATGCCCCTTATGTCTTGGGCTGCACACGTGCTACAATGGTCGGTACAAAGGGCTGCGATACCGTGAGGTGGAGCGAATCCCAAAAAGCCGGCCTCAGTTCGGATTGGGGTCTGCAACTCGACCCCATGAAGTTGGAGTTGCTAGTAATCGCAGATCAGCATGCTGCGGTGAATACGTTCCCGGGCCTTGTACACACCGCCCGTCACGTCACGAAAGTCGGTAACACCCGAAGCCGGTGGCCTAACCCTTGGGAGGGAGCCGTCGAAGGTGGGACCAGCGATTGGGACGAAGTCGTAACAAGGTAGCCGTACCGGAAGGTGCGGCTGGATCACCTCCTTTCTAAGGAGCACATGGCCGGTTGCGAGCGAATGTCTCGCACGGTTGCTCATGGGTGGAACGTTGACTATTCGGCACACAGGGTTGGTTGTCTCCTAGTACTGCTTCGGCGTGGAACGGTTTCGGTTGATCTGGTGTGTCGGGCACGTTGTTGGGTCCTGAGGGAACGAGTAATCGTTGTCTCAGTGCCGGTCCCATGCGAGGCGCCCTGTTGGGGTGTTGAGGGTGGGTGTCTGGTCGTTGTTTGAGAACTGCACAGTGGACGCGAGCATCTGTGGCCAAGTTTTTAAGGGCGCACGGTGGATGCCTTGGCACCAGGAACCGATGAAGGACGTGGGAGGCCGCGATAGGCCCCGGGGAGCTGTCAACCGAGCTTTGATCCGGGGGTGTCCGAATGGGGAAACCCGGCAGTCGTCATGGGCTGTCACCCATACCTGAACACATAGGGTATGTGGAGGGAACGCGGGGAAGTGAAACATCTCAGTACCCGCAGGAAGAGAAAACAACCGTGATTCCGGGAGTAGTGGCGAGCGAAACCGGATGAGGCTAAACCGGAGTGGTGTGAGACCCGGCAGGGGTTGCCATTTCGGGGTCGTGGGAAAGTTCTTCAGTCGTCTGCCGGCGGCTGGGTGAGTCAGAAACCGTTGGTGTAGTCGAAGGACATGCGAAAGGTCCGGCGTAGAGGGTAAGACCCCCGTAGACGAAACATTAGCGGCTCACTTGAGCTTCTCCCAAGTAGCACGGAGCCCGAGAAATTCCGTGTGAATCTGGCGGGACCACCCGCTAAGCCTAAATATTCCCTGGTGACCGATAGCGGATAGTACCGTGAGGGAATGGTGAAAAGTACCGCGGGAGCGGAGTGAAATAGTACCTGAAACCGTGTGCCTACAAGCCGTGGGAGCGTCGTTCGTCAGTTTACTGGCGGGCCGTGACTGCGTGCCTTTTGAAGAATGAGCCTGCGAGTTTGCGGTGTGTAGCGAGGTTAACCCGTGTGGGGTAGCCGTAGCGAAAGCGAGTCCGAATAGGGCGTTTGAGTTGCATGCCCAAGACCCGAAGCGGAGTGATCTAGCCATGGGCAGGTTGAAGCGCGGGTAAGACCGCGTGGAGGACCGAACCCACCAGGGTTGAAAACCTGGGGGATGACCTGTGGTTAGGGGTGAAAGGCCAATCAAACTCCGTGATAGCTGGTTCTCCCCGAAATGCATTTAGGTGCAGCGTCACGTGTTTCTTGCCGGAGGTAGAGCACTGGATAGGCGATGGGCCTCACCGGGTTACTGACCTTAGCCAAACTCCGAATGCCGGTAAGTGAGAGCGTGGCAGTGAGACTGTGGGGGATAAGCTCCATGGTCGAGAGGGAAACAGCCCAGAACACCGACTAAGGTCCCTAAGCGTGTGCTAAGTGGGAAAGGATGTGGAGTCGCAGAGACAACCAGGAGGTTGGCTTAGAAGCAGCCACCCTTGAAAGAGTGCGTAATAGCTCACTGGTCAAGTGATTCCGCGCCGACAATGTAGCGGGGCTCAAGCACACCACCGAAGTCGTGTCATTCACAGAATACGTCCAACGACGCTGTGGATGGGTAGGGGAGCGTCGTGTTCCGGGTGAAGCGGCCGAGGAATCGAGTCGTGGACGGGATACGAGTGAGAATGCAGGCATGAGTAGCGATACAAGAGTGGGAAACTCTTGCGCCGATTGACCAAGGGTTCCTGGGTCAAGCTGATCTGCCCAGGGTAAGTCGGGACCTAAGGCGAGGCCGACAGGCGTAGTCGATGGACAACGGGTTGATATTCCCGTACCCGCTTTGAAGCGCCAACGTCGAACCTCTGAATGCTAAAGCCGTGAAGCCGGCCCGGAGTCTTCGGACAAAGGGACGTGGTGGAGCCGCTGATCCAACAGGGTAGTAGGTGAGCGATGGGGTGACGCAGGAAGGTAGTCCAGCCCGGGCGGTGGTAGTCCCGGGGTAAGGGTGTAGGCCGAGTGATAGGCAAATCCGTCACTCATTGAGGCTGAGACCTGATGCCGAGCCGATTGTGGTGAAGTGGATGATCCTATGCTGTCGAGAAAAGCCTCTAGCGAGTTTCATGGCGGCCCGTACCCCAAACCGACTCAGGTGGTCAGGTAGAGAATACCGAGGCGTTCGGGTGAACTATGGTTAAGGAACTCGGCAAAATGCCCCCGTAACTTCGGGAGAAGGGGGCCATTCCTGGTGATGAGACTTGCTCTCTGAGCTGGGGGTGGCCGCAGAGACCAGCGAGAAGCGACTGTTTACTAAAAACACAGGTCCGTGCGAAGCCGTAAGGCGATGTATACGGACTGACGCCTGCCCGGTGCTGGAACGTTAAGGGGACCGGTTAGCTCTGATTCGTCAGGGCGAAGCTGAGAACTTAAGCGCCAGTAAACGGCGGTGGTAACTATAACCATCCTAAGGTAGCGAAATTCCTTGTCGGGTAAGTTCCGACCTGCACGAATGGCGTAACGACTTCTCGACTGTCTCAACCATAGGCCCGGTGAAATTGCATTACGAGTAAAGATGCTCGTTTCGCGCAGCAGGACGGAAAGACCCCGGGACCTTTACTATAGCTTGATATTGGTGTTCGGTTCGGCTTGTGTAGGATAGGTGGGAGACTTTGAAGCAGCAACGCCAGTTGTTGTGGAGTCGTCGTTGAAATACCACTCTGGTCGTGCTGGATGTCTAACCTGGGTCCGTGATCCGGATCAGGGACAGTGTCTGGTGGGTAGTTTAACTGGGGCGGTTGCCTCCTAAAGAGTAACGGAGGCGCCCAAAGGTTCCCTCAGCCTGGTTGGCAATCAGGTGTTGAGTGTAAGTGCACAAGGGAGCTTGACTGTGAGACCGACGGGTCGAGCAGGTGCGAAAGCAGGGACTAGTGATCCGGCGGTGGCTTGTGGAAGCGCCGTCGCTCAACGGATAAAAGGTACCCCGGGGATAACAGGCTGATCTTCCCCAAGAGTCCATATCGACGGGATGGTTTGGCACCTCGATGTCGGCTCGTCGCATCCTGGGGCTGGAGTAGGTCCCAAGGGTTGGGCTGTTCGCCCATTAAAGCGGTACGCGAGCTGGGTTTAGAACGTCGTGAGACAGTTCGGTCCCTATCCGCTGTGCGCGTAGGAGTGTTGAGAAGGGCTGTCCCTAGTACGAGAGGACCGGGACGGACGAACCTCTGGTGTGCCAGTTGTCCTGCCAAGGGCATGGCTGGTTGGCTACGTTCGGGAGGGATAACCGCTGAAAGCATCTAAGCGGGAAGCCTGCTTCGAGATGAGCACTCCCACCTCCTTGAGAGGGTAAGGCTCCCAGTAGACGACTGGGTTGATAGGCCGGATGTGGAAGCCTCGTAAGGGGTGGAGCTGACCGGTACTAATAGGCCGAGGGCTTGTCCTCAGTTGCTCGCGTCCACTGTGTTGTTCTGAAACAACGACCCCACACCAGGTCACGGTGTGGTGCGGTTGACAGTTTCATAGTGTTTCGGTGGTCATAGCGTGAGGGAAACGCCCGGTTACATTCCGAACCCGGAAGCTAAGCCTCATAGCGCCGATGGTACTGCAGGGGGGACCCTGTGGGAGAGTAGGACGCCGCCGAACAATTCTTCTAGAGAAGCCCCCTTCCTTCGGGAAGGGGGCTTCTCTGCGTTTACCGCGTTTACTGGGTTTACCGGCCGCCGCGCGCTACCCTCACTGGCACATGAACCGGCAGGTGGGCCGGCAGGCGGAGAGGCGCGCGGCGTTGCAGAACCTGACCCTTTCGTGGCAGAGCTCGGGAGCCACGGCGGCGGTCCTGCTGGGGGCCTCCTACGTCGTTCACCGCGCGCTGCCGACCCGACGGACGGCGATCGCCGTACTGCGCGAGGCCGGCACGCTGCTGGCACTCTTCGCACTCTGGCAACTGGTCGGTCAGTTCTCGCTGATGAGTACCGACCACGCACTGGACCGCGCCGAGTGGATCCACCGCACCGAACTGCGACTGGGCCTGCCGGACGAGGCCTCCCTGCAACGGATGATCACGCCGTACCCGGTCCTGGTACGGCTGGCGAACTACTACTACGCGACCATGCACTTCGGTGTGATGATCGCGGTGCTGCTCTGGGTCTTCCTGCGGCATCGGGCCCGTTATGCGTGGGTGCGGACCACGGTCGTGCTGGTCACCGCGGCCTGCCTGGTGATCCAGTTCCTGCCGGTCGCGCCACCCCGGATGCTGCCGGACGCCGGCTTCGTCGATGTGGCGGCCGAGTACGGGCAGTCCGTCTACTCCGGGGGCGTCGGTGGTGTCCACGCCGACGAGCTCTCGGCGATGCCCTCGGTCCATGTCGCCTGGTGCGTGCTGGTGGCCGTGGCGGTGATCGCGATCAGCCGCTCACCCTGGCGCTGGCTGATCCTCCTTCACCCGCTGCTGACCATCACCGTGGTGGTGGCGACGGCCAACCACTTCTGGGCCGACGGGCTGGTGGCGCTCTGCCTGCTGCTGCTCGCCTACACGGTGCAGTACGGCGCGGGCCGCCGGCGCGCCCGGCGTCGACGGGGTGCCGCCCAGGGTGAGTTCTCGGCACAGCCGCGGCCCACCCGCCCGGTCGGCGGCCGTTGACCCATCGGCCGCCGAACCGCTGAGGGCGGGGCCTCCCGAGGAGACCCCGCCCGAGGCCGGGCCGGCCGGTGATCACCGGCCGGCCCGTGCCCTGTCACTTCATCGGCAGAGCCGCCCGGCCCCAGCCGCTGTTGGTCAGCGCGGCGGTCGCCCAGTACCAGCTGATCAGGCCGGCCACCGCCGCGAGCCAGCCGGCTGCCTTGAGCAGCCCGTCGGAGCTGCCGAAGGTGCCGAACGCGGCCAGCAGCATCGCGAGCGTCAGCAGGCCGTAGACGGCCCGGCTGAAGAGTCCGGCCTGCCAGCTCGCGGCCGTCAGGGTCAGGGCCAGCAGCGCCCAGAGGAGCAGGAAGAGACCGGCCGCGTTCCGTCCACCGGCCATCGAGCCGACGCCTGCCGCCCAGACCGCCCAGAAGGCGCCCAGGCCGGTGAAGGCGGTGCCGCTGAAGGTGTCGCCGGACCGGAACTGCCAGAGGCCGGCGATGAACAGCGCGACCCCGCCGACCAGGTGCGCGAGGCCGGCCGCGTCGGTGACGTGGGTGTGGTGCAGGATCCCGGTCTGCAGCAGGCCGTAGGAGAGGAGGGTCAGGCCGAGTGCGAGGTATCCGAGGGGACCCGCGTCGAGTGCGGCGGGTCGGGCGTTGGCCCCGGTAGCGTCACTGCTCACCGGAGGCTCCTTTCTGATGGTTCAAGGTGTCTGGGCGGTGCGGGGTGCGGGGTGCGGGGTGCGGGGTGCCTGGTGGCGCCGGCACATGGCTCGGCGAGCGTCCGGGCAGCGCGATGCGGCCGGGCGCGCGGAAGTGCGCGAGTGGGAGAGGGGGGTGACGGCGACAGCGGAAACGGCAGCTGTCGCGGTGGCCCTGCCGGGGGACCCTGCGGGAGGGCACGGGGGCAGCGGCCTGCTGCGTCCCCGCAGCTCAGCGCTGCCGGGACTGGGTTCGCCGGGGGGATTCCCGGTCAGCTGGTCTGTACCCGCGACGAACCGCTTGTACCCTTGTGAATCGTAGAATTTGTTCGTTTGTCAGCTGAGTCGTCATCAGAAGGTGACCATTGCTGACCCCTCAGCCCTGCCGCGGCACCGGCACCCGCAGCGCGATGATCGCCATGTCGTCCGACGGCGGCTCAGGCGCGAACCGCTCCACGGCCCGCTGCACCCGGGCGGCAACCGCGCCGGCCGTCAGCCCGGTGCAGCCGGCCAGCACCTCGGCCAGTCCGTCCTCGCCGAGCATCCGCATGCCCTCCCGGCGCTCGGTCACGCCGTCCGTCACGCAGAGCAGCACCTCGCCCGGCGCCAGCACCACCTGCTCGACGGTCAGGTCCAGGTGCTCCAGCACCCCGAGCAGCGGCTGCGACTCGGCAGCCGGCGTCACCCGCCCGTCCGTCCCCAACCGCAGCGGCAGCGGGTGCCCGGCGCAGACCAGGCTGAGCTCGATGCTCCCGTCCCCGCGCGGCGTCAGCTCCCCGTACAGCAGGGTCAGGAAGCGGCCCCGGTCGCCCTCGTCGAGGATCGCCCGGTTCAGTCGGCTCAGCACCTGCGGCGCGTCCAGGCCTTCGCGGGCCAGCAGCCGCAGCGAGTTGCGGGCCAGCCCGGTGACCGAGGCGGCCTGCGGTCCGGTCCCGCAGACATCGCCGATCGCGAAGCCGTAGGTGCCCTCGCGGATCGAGAACAGGTCGTAGAAGTCGCCGCCGACCTCGTTGCCCTCGCCGGCGGCCTGGTAGTAGACCTCGACCTCGACGCCGGGGATCTTGGGCAGCTCCGGCGGCAGCAGACTGCGCTGCAGGGCCTGGCTGGTGGCGGTCCGCTCCGAGTAGAGCCGGGAGTTGTCCAGGGCCAGGGCGGCCCGGCGGGACAGGTCCTGGGCCAGCTCCAGGATCTCCTGACGGAAGATCACCCCGGCCGTGGTGCCCAGCACCAGCAGCCCGATGACCCGGTTGCGGGCGAACAGCGGCAGTGCCACCGTCTGGCCGATCAGCCCGGCGGGTTCGGCCCCGGTGAGCGCCCGGGCCGGGCCGTCCCAGCCGGTGGTGCCGCCGGCCGCGATGTCCAGCGGCGCCTGGGTGGCGCGCAGCAGCGCGCGCAGCGGGTCGATCCGGTCCTCGTCCTCGTGCAGGACGAAGGCGAGTTCGGCGGGGCCGGCCTGCTCCGCGATGGTGTAGACGGCGCACCAGGCGGCCAGCGTGGGCACCGCCATCTGTGCCATCAGGGCGAGCGTCTGCTGCAGCTCCAGCGTGCCGGCCAGCAGGTCGGAGGCCTCGACCAGGAAGGAGAGTGCGCCGCGGCGCAGCCGCTCCCGCTCGGCCAGCCGGGCGTTCTCCACGCTCAGCGCGATCCGGTCGGCGGCGAACTGCAGCCGCATCGCCTGATCGTTGTCGTACTGCCCGGGCAGGCCGGCCGCGACGCCGAGCGAGCCGATCAGCCGCCCCTCGACCTTGAGCGGCACGGTGATCAGTGAGCGCAGCCCGGAGCCGCCGAGCAGCGGGGCCGCGCCCGGACGGACCGCCAGGTCCTGGTGGACGGCGGGCAGCCGGGCGGAGTCGTACCGGCCCTGGCCGGCGTCCACCGGGATCCGCACGTCCTTGACCCGGCCGGCCGGCAGGCCGGTGGCGGCCCGGACCTCGAACTCGCTCTCGTCGTCGGTGATCAGCAGCAGGTAGGCGGCGTCGCCGTCGAGCAGGTCGCGGGCCCGTTCCACGGTCTGCTGGAGCATGCCTGACAGGTCGTCGGCCGGCACGCCGTCCAACTGCAGGTCCAGCGGCTCGACGGTGGCGCTGCTCGGGCCGGCCGGCGCGGTGCGGGCGGGGGTGCGCAGCACGGCGCGGTCCCGCTCACGGACCATCAGGCAGAGCGTGGACGGGGCGCCGGTGGCGTCCAGCATCCGGACCTGGGAGCCGTAGACCTCGATGGTGCGCTGGTCCGCGCGCCGGATGCCGAAGGAGCCCTCCCAGCGGGCCAGCCGGAGCACCTCCGCCAGGTCCGCCTGCTCGCCGGGCGGCTGCGGCCAGACCACCAGATCGGCCCAGCGACTGCCGAGCACCGCCTCGGTGGGCTGGCGGAACAGCCCTTCCGCGTCGGCGTTCCAGGAGCTCACCAGGCCCTGCTCGTCCACCTGGACGACGGCCACCAGGACCGGTCCGTCGGTGCTGGGCAGCACCTCGCCGGGCGCCTGCGGCAGGGCGTAGCGGGTGCCGGGCAGGGCGCGCTGCAGCGGCAGCCGGAACCAGACGGTCTTCTGCCCGGCGGAGTACTCCACGCCCCAGCGGCTGGAGAGCGCCGAACACATCAGCAGGCCGCGGCCCCCCTCGCCCTCGGCGTCGGCGAAGTGTTCGGAGACGGCGTTCCCGGTGACCGGCCCGGCGAAGGCGGGCAGGCCGCGTTCGGGATGCCGGTCGGTGACGCCGATCTGGACCGAGTCCTCCTCGCGCAGGCAGCTGACCTCGGCGGCGGTCCCCGCGTGCACCACCGCGTTCGTGACCAGCTCGCTGACCAGGACGATCGCGTCGTCGACGACCTCGGGCAGCCCCCAGCCCAGCAGCGCGTCGCGGACGAAGCCGCGCGCGGCGGAGGCCGAGCGGCCGTCCGGCTCGAAGGTGGCGGCTGCGCGCGCGGTGACCACGGGCTGCTTCTCCTCTGGTTCGGGTACGGCTGCTCGGCGTCTGGTGCGGCCCGGCGCCGAGCGGTGGGACCCGGTGGCACCGGCCAGGGCGAGGTGCAGCGCTCCACCCTACTTTCCGGTTGGTCTCCCCGTGGGAAAGGGGGAGTGAAACAGCCGCTGCGGAGTGATTCTCCCCACCCCGTGCACCCGGAACCTGCCTATCACGTCCTTCCCGCCCGGGGGTCAGCCTGGTGAACTGGGCGTAGCCGGTCGGTCGGTGCTGTCAGACTGGGGGATCCGCAGGAGCGGCGCAGCTTGCCGGGCCGGCGGACACCAGCCAGTCGCGACGTGGGAGGGTCCCGTTGAGTACCGCCACCAAGGACGCTGCCGGTCAGAGCACCTCCGGGCAGAAGAGCACGGCCGCACCCCGCGGCGCACGCGCCGCCGCCGCGCCCCGTGGCGGGGCCGGGCGCCGTGCCGGGCACAACCGCGGCGCCGAGCCGGCCGAGCTGCGCAAGCTGCTCGGCGCGCTGACCGCGATGCGCGACGGCAACTTCCGGCGCCGGCTGACCGTCCCCGGCGACGGGCCGATGGCCGAGATCGCCGCGATGTTCAACGAGGTGGCGGAGCGCAACCAGCACCTGACCGGCGAGCTGGCCCGGGTGCGCCGCGCGGTGGGCCGCGAGGGGCGGCTGACCGCCCGGCTGGAGAACGGCGCGGGTGAGGGCGCCTGGGCCTCGGCGGTGGACAACTGCAACGCGCTGATCGACGACCTGGCGCGCCCGATGGCCGAGGTCGGCCGGGTGCTGGCGTCGATCGCCGAGGGCGACCTGGACCAGCGGATGGAGCTGCGCTCCAACCAGCCGGACGGCGGCAGCCACCCGCTGCGCGGGGAGTTCCTCAAGGTCGGACGGACCGTCAACGGCCTGGTCGACCAGCTCTCCGAGTTCACCGACGAGGTGACCCGGGTGGCCATCGAGGTGGGTACCGAGGGCAAGCTCGGCGGTCAGGCCCGGGTGCGCTCGATGTCCGGCAGCTGGAAGGACCTGGCCGACTCGGTCAACACCATGGCCGGCCGGCTCACCGCGCAGGTGCGCAACATCGCCGAGGTGACCACGGCGGTGGCCAAGGGCGACCTCTCGCACAAGGTCACGGTCGATGTGGCCGGCGAGATGCTGGAGCTGAAGAACACCGTCAACACGATGGTGGATCAGCTGAACTCGTTCGCCGCCCAGGTGACGCGGGTGGCGCGTGATGTGGGGACCGAGGGTCGGCTGGGTGGTCAGGCGCAGGTGCCGGGGGTCGCGGGGGTGTGGCGCGATCTGACCGATTCGGTGAACTTCATGGCGAACAACCTCACCGACCAGGTGCGCAACATCGCGCAGGTGACCACGGCGGTGGCCCGCGGTGACCTGTCGCAGAAGATCGAGGTGGATGCCCGGGGCGAGATCCTGGAGCTGAAGAACACCATCAACACCATGGTCGACCAGCTCTCCGCCTTCGCCGCCCAGGTGACGCGGGTGGCGCGTGATGTGGGGACCGAGGGTCGGCTGGGTGGTCAGGCGCAGGTGCCGGGGGTCGCGGGGGTGTGGCGCGATCTGACCGATTCGGTGAACTTCATGGCGAACAACCTCACCGACCAGGTGCGCAACATCGCGCAGGTGACCACGGCGGTGGCCCGCGGTGACCTGTCGCAGAAGATCCAGGTGGATGCCCGGGGCGAGATCCTGGAGCTGAAGAACACCATCAACACCATGGTCGACCAGCTCTCCGCCTTCGCGGACGAGGTGACCAGGGTGGCCAGGGACGTCGGCACCGAGGGCATCCTGGGTGGTCAGGCCAGCGTGCCCGGGGTCTCCGGCACCTGGAAGGACCTGACCAACAGCGTCAACCTGATGGCCAACAACCTGACCAGCCAGGTCCGCAACATCGCCGAGGTCACCACCGCCGTCGCGCTCGGCGACGTCTCCAAGAAGATCACCGTCGACGCGCGCGGCGAGATCCTCGAACTGGTCACCACCGTCAACACCATGGTCGACCAGCTGAGCGCCTTCGCCGACGAGGTGACCCGGGTGGCCCGCGAGGTCGGCACCGAGGGCATCCTGGGTGGCCAGGCCCGGGTGCGCGGGGTCTCGGGCATCTGGAAGGACCTGACCGACAACGTCAACTTCATGGCGTCCAACCTGACCAGCCAGGTGCGCAACATCGCGGAGGTGGCCACCGCGGTGGCCCGTGGCGACCTCTCCAAGAAGATCACCATCGAGGCGCAGGGCGAAGTCGCCGCCCTGGCCGGCACCCTGAACACGATGGTCGACCAGCTGAACGCCTTCGCGGTCCAGGTGACCCGGGTGGCCCGCGAGGTGGGCACCGACGGCATCCTCGGCGGCCAGGCGGACGTCCCCGGTGTGGCCGGCATCTGGAAGGACCTGACCGACAACGTCAACCAGATGGCCAACAACCTGACCGGCCAGGTGCGCAACATCGCCCTGGTGATCACGGCGGTGGCCCGTGGCGACCTGTCGCAGAAGATCGACGTGGACGCCCGGGGCGAGATCCTGGACCTGAAGACCAGCATCAACACCATGGTGGACCAGCTGAGTTCGTTCGCCGACGAGGTCACCCGGGTGGCCCGCGAGGTGGGCACCGACGGCCGGCTCGGCGGTCAGGCCCGGGTCCCCGGGGTGGACGGCACCTGGCAGGACCTCACCGAGGGCGTGAACGAGCTCGCCAACAACCTGACCCGGCAGGTGCGCGCCATCGCCCAGGTCGCCACCGCGGTGACCCGGGGCGACCTGTCCTTGCGGATCGACGTCGACGCCTCCGGCGAGATCGACGAGCTCAAGGACAACATCAACCAGATGATCGCCAACCTGCGCGAGACCACGCGCACCAACCAGGAGCAGGACTGGCTGAAGACCAACATGGCCCGGTTCTCCGGCCTGTTGCAGGGCCGGCGCGACCTGGAGGCGGTCGCCTCGCTGATCATGTCCGAGCTGACCCCGGTGGTCTCGGCCCAGCACGGCGCCTTCTTCCTGGCCCAGCCGGTCGGCCGGACCGCCGAGATGATCACCGAGGACGACGACGAGTCGGACACCGTGCTGCGCCTGATCGGCTCCTACGGCTACCAGCGCCGTTCGATGCCCACCACGTTCCGCCCGGGCGAGTCGCTGGTCGGCCAGGCCGCGGTGGAGAAGCGCCCGATCAGCCTGACCGAGGCGCCCCCCGGGTACCTGCGGATCTCCTCCGGCCTCGGCGAGGCCAACCCGGCCCACGTGGTGGTGCTCCCGGTGCTCTTCGAGGGCCGGCTGCTCGGTGTGATCGAGCTGGCCACCTTCAGCTCCTTCACCACCGTGGTGATGGACTTCCTGAACCAGATCGCCGACCTGATCGGCGTCACGGTCAACACCATCAGCGTCAACACCAAGACCGAGGGGCTGCTGCTGGAGTCCCAGCGGCTGACCGCCGAACTCTCCATGCGCTCGGCCGAACTGGAGGCCCGTCAGGAGGAGCTGGAGCGCACCAACGAGGAGCTCCAGGAGAAGGCCGAGCAACTCGCCCAGCAGAACCGCGACATCGAGATCAAGAACAGCGAGATCGAGGAGGCCCGCAAGGTCCTGGAGGAGCGCGCCGAGCAACTCGCCCTCGCCTCACGCTACAAGAGCGAGTTCCTGGCCAACATGTCGCACGAGCTGCGCACCCCGCTCAACTCGCTGCTGATCCTGGCCAAGCTGCTCTCCGACAACAACGAGGGCAACCTCTCGCCCAAGCAGGTCGAGTTCGCCGACACCATCCACGGCGCCGGCTCGGACCTGCTGCAGCTGATCAACGACATCCTCGACCTGTCCAAGGTCGAGGCGGGCAAGATGGACGTCCGCCCGGCCAAGATCGCCCTGGTCCAGCTGACCGACTACGTCGAGGCCGCGTTCCGGCCGCTGACCGCCGACAAGGGCCTGGAGTTCGAGGTCACCGTCTCGTCCGACCTGCCGCCCACCCTGCACACCGACGAGCAGCGCCTCCAGCAGGTGCTGCGCAACCTGCTCTCCAACGCGGTGAAGTTCACCGACTCGGGCTCGGTGCGGCTGACCATCGGGCCGGCCGGACCGGTGGTGCCGCAGCACGTGCGCGAACAACTGCTGGAGTCCGGTCAGATCGACGACCCGGACGCCCGGTTGGTGGCCTTCTCGGTGACCGACACCGGCATCGGCATCCCCGGCAACAAGCTGCGCGAGATCTTCGAGGCGTTCAAGCAGGCCGACGGCGGCACCAGCCGCAAGTACGGCGGCACCGGCCTGGGCCTGTCGATCAGCCGGGAGATCGCCCGGCTGCTGGGCGGCGAGATCCACGCCGACAGCGAGTTGGGCGAGGGCAGCACCTTCACGCTCTACCTGCCGCTGCGCAGCGAGGCACCCGAGCAGCAGGCGGACCGCGACCGGCAGCCGGTCGGCGGGGCGACGGCGGGTCAGGGCGCACTGCGGGCCTCGGTCGGCGTCACCCCGACCGGCCTGCCGGTGCCGGTCGGTGAGAACCCGGCCGACCACTGGGCCCAGGAGGTCCGCGAACTGGCCGAGGAGCGCCGCCGGGAGGCGGCCGAGCGACGCCGCGCCATCGAGGCCGATCCGGCACCCGCCGGCCGCGGCGAGGAGCTGCCCGCGCCGCGGGCCGGTGCGGCTCCGCACTTCGAGGGCCGGTTCGACGGTGAGGAGGTGCTGATCGTCGACGACGACGTGCGCAACGTCTTCGCCCTCACCAGTGTCCTGGAGCAGTACGGTCTGACCGTGCTCTACGCGGAGAACGGGCGCGAGGGCATCGAGATGCTGGAGCACCACGAGAACGTGGCGCTGGTGCTGATGGACATCATGATGCCGGAGATGGACGGCTACGCGACCACCGAGGCGATCCGCCGGATGACCGACTTCGCCGGGCTGCCGATCATCGCGCTGACCGCCAAGGCGATGAAGGGCGACCGGGAGAAGAGCCTGGCGGCGGGTGCCTCCGACCATGTGACCAAGCCGGTGGACACCGACCACCTGCTCGGTGTGATGCGGCAGTGGCTGGGGGCGCGCGGCGAACTCGCGTAGGACGTGGACATCGGCGTTTACTGGCGAGCCGGACCGGGAACCCGCTAGGGTCACTCATCGTTGCGAACAGTGACCGGATGGCGACGGTGTGCAGATCCGCGCGCCGCAACCGTCCGGGGCGGCAGGTGCGGGATCGGCCTGTTGTGACCATCCGATAGGGCAGGGCTTGGGGGTGCGGCTAGCATGACCGGGTCGGTGGCAGGCGGTACACAGGTGCCGGCGCGCGGGAAATCACTGGGCTATCCGGCAGGAGGGCGGGTCGTAGTGCAGAAGGCGAAGATCCTCCTGGTCGACGACCGACCGGAGAACCTGCTGGCGCTGGAGGCCATCCTCTCGGCGCTGGACCAGACGCTGGTCCGTGCCGCCTCGGGGGAGGAGGCGCTCAAGGCGCTGCTCACCGATGACTTCGCGGTGATCCTGCTGGACGTCCAGATGCCGGGCATGGACGGTTTCGAGACGGCGGCGCACATCAAGCGCCGCGAGCGGACCAGGGACATCCCGATCATCTTCCTGACCGCGATCAACCACGGCCCGCACCACACCTTCCGGGGGTACGCGGCCGGCGCGGTGGACTACATCTCCAAGCCGTTCGACCCCTGGGTGCTGCGCGCCAAGGTCTCCGTCTTCGTCGACCTCTACGTGAAGAACTGCCAGCTCAAGGAGCAGGCGGCGCTGCTGCGGCTGCAGTTGGACGACGGCCGCCAGAGCAACGGCCGCCAGGGCGGGGATTCGGCGGAGCCGCTGCTGGCCGAGCTGTCCGCGCGGCTGGCCTCGGTGGAGGAGCAGGCCGAGGCACTGACCAAGCAGCTGGGCGACTCGCCCGAGACCGGGGCGGCGGCCACCGCCGCCCACCTGGAGCGCAAGCTGGTCGGCCTGCGGGCCGCGCTGGAGGCGCTGCGACCGGGCGCCGAGCAGGCCTGAGCCACTCGGGTGAATCGGCGGCCGGCTGACGGCGTGTCGGCCGGCCTGGGCGACACGCCAGGGGCATGACGGTCGGTCATGTGTCCACGGCTCAGGGCCGCCGGTAGGCTCTGGTGCCATGGCCTCACGGACGCCCGGCAGCACGGCACGCAAATCGACTCCGGGACCGGCGAAGAAGGCCGCCCCGGCGAAGAAGGCCACGGCCCGCAAGGCGTCAGCCGCCAAGCCGCCCGTCAAAGGCGCCGCCGCGAAGGCCCCGGCCAAGGCCGCCGCGCGGAGGGCTCCGGCCAAGAAGGCAGCCGCCGCACCGGTGGCCCCGGCAGCCCGGCCCAGGACTCGGCAGCCGATCCTGTTCCGCGCCGTGCGCGCCTGCTGGCTGGGCCTGGCGCACAGCGTGGGCGCGCTCTTCCGCGGCTTCGGCGACGGCGCCAAGGGCCTGCACCCGGCGCACCGCAAGGACGGCGTGGCGCTGCTGCTGCTGGCCCTCGCGCTGGTCACTGCCGCCGGCACCTGGTTCAGCCCGCAGGGCTGGCTGGGCGACGCCGCCACCAACGTGGTCAGCGGTCTGTTCGGCCGCGTCGCGGTCCTGGTCCCGCTGCTGCTGGCCGCGACCGCGATCCGGCTGATGCGTCACCCGGGGCTGCCGGAGGCCAACGGACGGATCGCGATCGGTCTGAGCACGCTGGTGCTCGGCGTCCTCGGCCTGGTCCACATCGGCTGCGGCGCCCCGGGGATGCAGAGCGGGGCGACCCGGATCCGGCAGGCGGGCGGGATCCTCGGCTGGGCCGCCTCCACCCCGATGCTGGCCGCCGCCGGGCCGCCGCTGGCCGTGCCGCTGCTGTTGCTGCTGGCCTTCTTCGGCCTGCTGGTGGTCACCGCCACCCCGGTCAACAAGATCCCCGAGCGGCTGCGGCTGCTCGGCGAGCGGCTGGGCGTGCTGGAGCCCTCGATGGCGGACGAGCTGGACGGGCTGGACGAGTACGGCGAGCCGTACGCCACCGGCGACCGCGAGCTGTCCACCGAGCCGCCGGAGGACGCCGACCCGGACGCGCTGCCCTACACCGTCGAGGAGGACCCGGACGACGAGGTCGGCGCCCGCCGGCGCCGGCGCGGGCGGCGCAAGCAGGTGGACGAGGCGGAGCCGGCGTCCGCCGTCCCCGACATGTTCGTCAAGGACCCGTTCCAGACCCGCGACATCGCCGCCGGTGTGGCCGCCGACCTGGACGGCGCGCTGCTGCACGGCGTGCCGGCCTCGCCGGCGGTGGCCAGCATCATGCACCAGGTGCAGGACCGCACCGCGCCGCCGGAGGAGCCGGCCGTGCCACCGGCCCGTACCGCGGCGGCCGGTGAGCCCGCCGCGCCCCCCGAGCACACCCCCGCGCCGGCCCGGATGGAGCAGCTCCAGCTGCTCGGCGGCGCCGAGTACGTGCTGCCCTCGCTGGACCTGCTGGAGCGCGGCGGCCCCGGCAAGACCCGCAGCGAGCTCAACGACCTGGTGGTCGCCCAGCTCACTTCCACCTTCGGCGAGTTCAAGGTGGACGCGAAGGTCACCGGCTTCACCCGGGGCCCGACGGTCACCCGCTACGAGGTGGAGCTCGGCCCGGCCGTCAAGGTCGAGCGGATCACCGCGCTGGCCAAGAACATCGCCTACGCGGTGGCCAGCGCCGACGTGCGGATCATCAGCCCGATCCCCGGCAAGTCCGCGGTCGGCATCGAGATCCCCAACGGCGACCGCGAGATGGTCAACCTCGGCGACCTGCTGCGCTCGCGCAGCGCCGCCGAGGACACCCACCCGATGGTGGTCGGCATGGGCAAGGACGTCGAGGGCCACACGGTGCTCGCCAACCTGGCCAAGATGCCGCACATCCTGGTCGCGGGTGCCACCGGCGCGGGCAAGTCCTCCTGCATCAACTGCCTGATCACCTCGATCCTGGCCCGGGCCACCCCGGACGAGGTCCGGATGGTGCTGGTCGACCCCAAGCGCGTCGAGCTGACCGCCTACGAGGGCATCCCGCACCTGATCACGCCGATCATCACCAACCCGAAGAAGGCGGCCGAGGCGCTGCAGTGGGTGGTCCGCGAGATGGACCTGCGCTACGACGACCTGGCCGCCTACGGCTTCCGGCACGTGGACGACTTCAACGCCGCGGTCAAGGCCGGCAAGGTGACCCCGCCGCTGGGCAGCGAGCGGGAGCTGCGGCCGTATCCGTACCTGCTGGTGATCGTCGACGAGCTGGCCGACCTGATGATGGTCGCGCCGCGCGACGTCGAGGACTCGGTGGTCCGGATCACCCAGCTGGCCCGGGCGGCCGGCATCCACCTGGTGCTCGCCACCCAGCGCCCCTCGGTGGACGTGGTGACCGGCCTGATCAAGGCCAACGTGCCGTCCCGGCTGGCCTTCGCCACCTCGGCGATGGCCGACTCCCGGGTCATCCTGGACCAGCCCGGCGCCGAGAAGCTGATCGGCAAGGGCGACGCGCTCTTCCTGCCGATGGGTGCCAGCAAGCCGGTCCGGATGCAGGGCGCCTTCGTCACCGAGGCCGAGATCGCGGCCGTGGTGCAGCACTGCAAGGACCAGCTGGCCGCCAGCTACCGCGAGGACGTCACGGTCGGCGCCGGGCCCAAGAAGGAGATCGACGAGGAGATCGGCGACGACCTGGACCTGCTGATCCAGGCGGCCGAACTGGTGGTCTCCACCCAGTTCGGGTCGACCTCGATGCTGCAGCGCAAGCTGCGGGTGGGCTTCGCCAAGGCCGGGCGGCTGATGGACCTGATGGAGTCGCGCGGCATCGTGGGTCCCAGCGAGGGCTCCAAGGCCCGGGACGTCCTGGTGAAACCCGACGAACTGGACGGCGTGCTGGTCACCATCCGCGGGTAGCGGCTGAGGGGATGTCAGCGGCCCGCCGGGCCGCCGGGATCCCCTGGCCGGGCCCTGCGCGTTCGGTCGTACTCAGGTTGAGAAACGATTCACCCGCACCCCTAGACTGATTCCTCAGCAGGTGGCCTCCGCTCGAAAGGCGCGCCCAGTGACCATCGGCAAGTCCTCGGACCGCGACAACCGCCGATCCTCCGACGCCTCCAGCCCCGCCGAGCCGCGTCCGGCCGGCCAGCACGACACGACCATCGGCCGGACCCTGGCCGAGGCCCGACTGGCCGCCGGGCTGACGGTGGATGAGGTGAGCTCCGGCACCCGGGTGCGGGTCCCGATCGTGCACGCCATCGAGGAGGACGACTTCAGCCGCTGCGGAGGAACCTTCTACGCCCGCGGCCACATCCGCTCGATCGCCCGCGCCGTCGGCGCCGACGGCGACGCGCTGGTGGCCCGCTACGACGAGATCCACGGCACCGAACCGGTGGCGCTCGCCCCGGTGTCCACCCTGGACGCCCGGCGGATCAGGGCCGACCGGGGCCGGCCGAGCTGGACCGCCGCGATGCTGGTGGCGATCGGCGCGGTGGTCCTGCTGATCGCCTTCAACCTGGTCAGCGGCAAGTCCGGCGGTGCGGCGGTCGGCGCGGCCAGCTCCCCGCTGCCCAGCCCTTCGGCGCCGGCCTCGCCCGGTGACACGCCCGCCCAGCCGCCCGCGCCGGCCTCCAGCGTCGCCCCGATCGCCGCCGCTCCGGCCGACAAGGTGACCGTCAAGCTGGTCGCCGACAGCGGCGCCAGCTGGGTCTCGGCGCTGGACGGCGACGGCAAGTCGCTCTTCCAGAACAACCTGGACCAGGGCCAGGACCAGACCTTCACCGACCCCAAGCAGATCAAGCTGGTGATCGGCAACGGGGCCGCCGTGCACCTGTACGTCAACGGCAAGGATCTCGGTCCCGCCGGCAAGGACGGCCAGGTGGTGCACCTCACCTACACCCCCGGCGACCCGCAGGCCGGCTAGGCCCGCCTGGTGCCCGGCAGCGCCCGATCTTCGCCGCGCGGACTCCGGGGGAAACGGCACCGGGGGCCGCGCGTTAATCTTGGCCCTATGCCTGAACGCCGTACTGTCGCCCTGGTCACGCTCGGATGCGCCCGCAACGAGGTCGACTCCGAGGAACTCGCCGGGCGACTGGAGGCCGATGGCTGGCAACTGGTCGATGACGCGAGCGAAGCGGATGTCGCCGTCGTCAACACCTGTGGCTTCGTCGAGGCCGCCAAGAAGGACTCCGTGGACGCCCTGCTGGAGGCCAACGACCTCAAGGGCCACGGCCGGACCCAGGCCGTGGTCGCGGTCGGCTGCATGGCCGAGCGCTACGGCAAGGAGCTGGCCGACGCGCTGCCCGAGGCCGACGGCGTGCTCGGTTTCGACGACTACGCCGACATCAGCGACCGGTTGCAGACCATCCTCTCCGGCGGCCAGCACGCCGCGCACCTGCCGCGTGACCGTCGCAAGCTGCTCCCGCTGACCCCGGTCGAGCGCCAGGCCGCGGCGGCCGAGATCGCGCTGCCGGGGCACGGTGCCCCGCAGGACCTGCCCGAGGGCCTGGCGCCCGCCTCGGGACCGCGCACCCTGCGCAAGCGGCTGGACGACAGCCCGGTGGCCTCGATCAAGCTCGCCTCCGGCTGCGACCGGCGCTGCTCGTTCTGCGCCATCCCGGCCTTCCGCGGCTCCTTCGTCTCCCGCCGGCCCTCGGACGTGCTGAACGAGGCC
The DNA here is from genome assembly GCF_036242395.1 of Kitasatospora sp. NBC_01266. Lineage (NCBI taxonomy): Bacteria > Bacillati > Actinomycetota > Actinomycetes > Kitasatosporales > Streptomycetaceae > Kitasatospora > Kitasatospora sp. NBC_01266. The sequence continues at coordinate 5,706,021 of NZ_CP108458.1, forward strand.
GTCTGGCTGGCCGAGCAGGGGGTCAGCGAGGTGGTCCTGGTCAGCGAGAACAACACCTCCTACGGCAAGGACCTGGGCGACATCCGCCTGCTGGAGACCCTGCTGAGCGAGATCGCCGCGGTGCCCGGCATCGAGCGGGTCCGGGTCAGCTACCTGCAGCCCGCCGAGATGCGCCCCGGCCTGATCGAGGCGATGACCTCGACCGCCGGCGTGGTCCCGTACTTCGACCTCTCCTTCCAGCACTCGGCTCCCGCCGTGCTGCGCCGGATGCGCCGGTTCGGCAACACCGAGCAGTTCCTGGACCTGCTGAGGACCATCCGCGACAAGGCCCCGCAGGCCGGTGCCCGGTCCAACTTCATCGTCGGCTTCCCCGGCGAGAGCGAGCAGGACTTCGCCGAGCTGGAACGGTTCATCACCGAGGCCGGGCTGGACG